>JAGTQU010000067.1:0-1227 GCA_018396695.1 Candidatus Bathyarchaeota archaeon
CGACAGAATTGTTAACTGAGTTGAGCCTACTGATACAAGGATATGAGTCCTCAGGCCAGCCGGCTTATCAACCCCCTCCCTTTCGAACCCTATTAGCCCGCCGAGAATGAACGAGAGACCGATCCTTGCAATCAACTCAATCTCACTAATCATAGGTATGAAATAGTTAGCCTATGCTATTAAGTAATAGGTTTATTTTGGATCGAAGAGTGCCCCATGGCTATTGAGTTCACAGATACCCTCACCAGTGGCTTGATAATTTACACTGCCACCCTAAATCTTTCTCTTGTTCCGCGAACCTATTGCTAAGCAAAAAAGGCATGCCCGGTATTCCAGTCTTATTTAATACCATAAATCATGCGCGAAGTATATTCCAATTACTCATAGAAGGCCAAGTATTAGATATATTTAGACCTGATATGGCTCTCTAGATCGATCTCTTCTACAGTGTCAAGATCTTTTTCGTATTTTATCGAGATCAAATCTTGATGAGGCATGATATACGCCCCTAAGGTTTCTTCTTTAATCCATCTTTGAACAAGCTCATCCTCAGGATTTGAGGGCATCTTCTTGAGCTCTAGGAAGTCTTTAAGTCTTCCGTGAATTATATATGTCGCCGTACTGGCCAGATCCTGACGAAGCGGTTTCTCCTCGAAATCTATCACTCTTAAAGTAGACAGATCTACCTTTCCGATACCATATTGGACTCTGAACCCTGAGGTGTATACTTGAACTACTTCGAAGCCATGGCAGATGTTGAGCCAAATGAAATGCCTTACCAGATCGCGCAAGTTTACCTTCAAAATGTCGGAGGCGTTAAAAAGTATGGCGGGATTATCGATGGGAATGACACCTTGCTGGATACCGTATCGAATAAACCCAGCCCTCCCTAAAGGCTCAGGCTCCTCGACGTAATCGATCGTTATCTCTCTACCGAACCTGTTACTCAGCCCCCCTCCTTCCCCAAATTTGCTTCTGATCTTCTCCGCACCGTACCTTACGCCCACTATGAAGTGGGAGACGCCGCCGAGGATCATTGGGAGCATACTCCAGTACATGAGAGGTTGCTTCTGTAGTCCCACCTCGATTAGAGGTTTAGGAAGCTCAATAGTCCGGGGCCTCAATCTAACGCCCTGGCCTCCAGCGCTGACGATACCGTAAGTCTGATTGATGAATCGGCCTGCCTGTGCATCTATGGTCTTTCGAACATCATAAACCGTGTCCTTC
>JAGTQU010000067.1:1238-4357 GCA_018396695.1 Candidatus Bathyarchaeota archaeon
AACTACCGGATTCGTATACCATATCTGACTGGTGAAATAAGAACTAATCTCTTCCACGTGAGATATCTGGAAGATCATAAAACACCGTAAAGCCCAGCTCCAGCCTATTTCCCTTAATTCGAAAGTCTAAGAACAATAAATCCTAACCGTGTAGACGCCTTCTCCAACAGGCAGGCAATGTTATTTGCGCCCACGTGAAGTCTGAATGATGCTTTTTATAACGGTATGAAACACGAATTGGCCATGACGCCCACTAAGGCCTCGAAAAGCTTTGAGCCTCCCCTGGATAAGTTAGACCCTTTTTTATAGTAACAAGATAATTATAATGTTTAACGATCTGAATTAATTAGATAGGGCCGACTAGATCTTCTAAAGCCCTCATATACTCCAATCCTGCCTCCAGCTTGTATATGGGTATCCCTAATTATCAATCGATATGCGTCTCATTTAACATCTAACCAATTATGCAAAACCCTTTAAGAATGCTCGGGATAGAATTTTCTGTAAACCTGGTTAGGAATATAGGTGAGCGTCTCTCTGTCGGTGGAGTTGAATAGACTCCGCGGACGAATGTTATTAAAAAGCACGATATTTATCTAAAGCGGGTACAATATATCTCCTGTTATATAATTCTGATCGATACTTCATGGCGATAATGTATGGGAGCGATGCCTGACCTATATCGAATAAAAGTGAATGATCTAAAAACAGAATTGACGACCGTCGAATCATCGGCGCCTCTTACAAGAGTAATATCTATTCTCAGAGAAAGGGGCCTCTATGAGGTATTCATAGTTGACGGGCCCAAAATGAGGATGGTGAGCATAAGAGACATACTTAAGTCGACGCATATCCACTCCAAGAAGGCGTCTTCATTGGCTATTCAAATCCCCTCACTCAATCCTGAAACTGATATCGACGAAGCGGTTAGAGTTATGACGGAGTATAGGGTCAGAGCTCTCCCCATAGTAGACAAGGGAGTACCGATGGGAGAGATCACTGCGCTATCTATCTGCAAAGCCTTAAGTCGGTCTGAAGGCTTGGGCTTCACCGTAGATAAGGTAATGACTCCCCACCCTTTGACCCTTGAGGTTGCCGATCCTTTAGGCAAAGCCAAGGCCTTAATCAACCGCAGGAATATCGACCATCTCCCTATAGTCCAAAAAGGTAAGATAATGGGAGTCCTCACTTCACAGAGGTTACTCGACTCCATGGTCCCTCCCGAAAGATTGACGAAGCAGGGGAGGAAACCTGAGGCTTTGAGAATAGACAGACTTTCCGTCCAAGGATTGATGGATGAGCCTATAATATGCCATACTGATGATAATGCTTCTTCAGTCTTGGATGAGATGATAAAAAGTATGAGTACCTGTTCACTCATCACGTTCGGGGAGGAGCTCCAAGGCATCGTCACTTACAGAGATTTTGTGAAACTCCTCGCGAAAGCTGAAAAGCCGAATATACCGGTCTACATGGTCGGGCTACCCGCGAACCCTTTTGAATCTGAAGTGGCTCGAGGTAAATTCACACGCGTCGTAGATCTGTTGAGGAGGAGCTTCCCGGATATTCTTGAGGCCAGGTGCACCATTAAAACCTCTAACCCTGTTGACGGGAAAGATCGAAAACGCTATGAAGTTAAGGCCTTCATATATACCCCTAGGAGAGTTTTCAGTTATTCAGAAGAAGGCTGGGAACTCCCATCACTCTTCGACACCCTATCTTACCGACTTAAATCGGCTATGAGCAGAAGAGAGAAGACGAAAAGGAGGCAAAGAGCCTAGAATATGAATAATGAGCGCGCGCTCGACCAACTTATGAACGTGGCCTGTAAACCATATACACGTTTTAACCCTATGTCGTAGAATTCGATCCGAATAGACAAATTCTAGAATAACATTATCATCTTGAGAGAGGTGTGCGGTCCTTCCTGATGCTGTGCTTCGATTCCTGACCATGTATCTCCAGTAGATGAAGGGTAGCATAATTGACGCTAACGCTATCGTCAACAGTATAATAGTTGAGAGGCTGAGGCGCCCTGCCATCAGCTCTTGTACCGCATCAAACGTCTTAGTCCCCGTCTCCGCCAACACGAGATATAAAGCGATCTTCCCCGCCAAAGTTAGTAACAGGAATCTCCTCAGATAAACTTTCAAAGCCCCGCAGATAATTCCGATCAGATCGAAAGGTAGTGGAGTCGCAGCGAATAAGAAGATCGTCCAAAGGCCATATCTGCTGTAGATCAGCTGCGCAGTCTCAAGATCTCGGCTCTCACCCAATATCTTTCTCCCCCCTTGACCTAGCAGATAACTCGTTAACTCACCCAGCGTGGCTCCAAAACCTGCGGCTAGAGCCACCAAGATCGGGTTGAGGAAAGGGCCGGCGATCAGAACGACCAGATACCCTGGGACGGGGAGGATTATTGAGGCTGAAGAAATTGCCATGACTACGAATACGCCTAAGTACCCATAGGATTTTACGAGATAGCTCATGAATTCTATTAGTGACTGAAGCCACTCCAACACTTATCTGCTCCTTCACACTTGCTCACGTAGTCTTACGAGCCTCCTATCCTGCTGCGAGTGATGCTAAGCCGGTCTCCAGAACCGAACGCTAACAGCCTCGACTCCCGGATTGAGCGGATAGATTAATATGTCCGGTAATACATCCTGAGCTTTTAATCATAACCTGTCAAACCTTGTTTATTGAGAAGTTGGAAAGTATAGGTTACAGCCCTCCGCCTCAGATAGTTTTGGAAGTTCTTCCCCTCAAACGTCTTAACGAGTTTGCCCCAAGGGGGAAGCTTCATAACCTTTCCTCTGCGGGGCTTCTTCAAAGCCTCTTTTAGAACTTGGGCATAACTTCTTATCTTAGCCTCATCTCGTTCAAAATCCTTATAAAAGGTCCTCTTAACGCTGTGGGAGACTTCCATCTTAACCTCGACCTTATCGAACAGCCTATAGGTCTCCTCAAGTTCTTTATAGGCCTCTTCAAGGTATGTTTCAGCGATCTTCTCATCAATATCGGCCAGTCCATCGAGCTCCCTGATAAGCAGGTCAACGATTTGAGAAATCATGGCAGCGACGGAGGCATCGTCTCTTGGATGTATTACCGGACATATT
>JAGTQU010000066.1 GCA_018396695.1 Candidatus Bathyarchaeota archaeon
CTTTCCAAGCACTCAATTGGTCTCCGAAAACTATTATAAGGGAATGAGGCATAGTGCCGGAGGGTTTTTGCCCGATTACCTCCGCTCCTAGTAGACTTGAGACTCCATCCATCCCTCCGATGTAAGCAGCTAGATCCAGAGTCGGTGAGATAGCGGGATGCATCCGCCGAGCCCCAAAGGCGATTAGAGTTTTCTCTCCAGCCGCCAATCTAACCCTCGCAGCCCTGGTCGCGACCCCTGAGCTTTGACAGATTAGACCTAGCATAGGTGTCTCAAGCTCGCAAAAATCCGCGTAAGCACCTTCAACATATAGAACCGGTTCTCTTACGCCATGAATATCTGAGGGGAAGAATACGCTCCCTTCAGGCATGGAGTAGACATCAACCGGAGTATCTTCGAAGAGCCTGGCAACATCGTTAACCCCGCAGAGTACACCCCAAGGGTATCCTCCCGGGATGGCTCCCGTGGTCGTTTCAGCGACAACCCTGATCTTATCTAACCCTTTAGCTTTCAGAACTTGCTTTGTTCTAACAAAGTAGATGTCTGTAGTCTTCCCTGTTTTTATCTCGTCAAAACCCGCTATGAGGGGTCTCCGTTCTCTAGTGTTCAATTTATTTCAAGTTTAGGTAGTGAGGCTCATAAGGATTTTTCGGATCTATAAGCTAAAGACCTTTTGAGAAGTCGTGATCTCTGCCCCGTAGATCTTCTCCATGTAGCGCAAAGCAAATTCTTGCTCAGCATCTGACAGAGCTTCTACGCAATCTGAAGGGATGATGATTTTATATCCTCGGAAAAACGCGTCTGCTGCAGTATGTTGAACACAAATATTCGTAACTATTCCGGTTATGATGAGGGTGTCCACTTTAAGATCCCTTAGAAGAGAGTCAAGCCCGGTTTCATAGAAACCACTGTACCTTCTCTTCTTTATGTGATAGTCACCCCTCTCTGGCTTAATTTCTCCAACTATTTCGGAACCATTTGAACCGTCTAGGGCATGAATAGGGAAAATCTCAAACTCAGGTTCTATACCCTGGTGATGTGCGTCTGTCACGTAGATTATCGGGACATGATTCTCCCTGGCCCAGGTGAGAAGCTTTGAAATGGTTGATAAGATCCGAGACGCTCTCTCTGAACCCATTACTCCTGAAACAAAGTCGTTGATGACATCTATTACGAGTATCGCCCTACTCATGTCGATCTATTTAATCGATCACTTCATTAGAATTAAAAATTGTTTTTCGAAAAAACGTAGATAATCGGCGAACAAGCGAAAACATTTATACGCTCAGATGTTTTCAGAGTTTTAGCGTTTGGATTTAGCCGCCGCTTCAAAGTTGGTGTAACAATGGAGAGAGGAGATAAAACAGTCATAGACGGCAGCGGGTTGATACTGGGAAGAATGGCAAGCATAGTCGCTAAAAGGCTTCTCCAGGGAGAGGCAATAGACATAGTTAACTCTGAAGCTATAGTCATGTCAGGAAGAAAAAATAGGATCATAGAAGATGCGAAGGAGTTCCTAAACGTGAAAGGACCCAGATGGGGCCCGATCCATTACAGAAAGCCAAGTATGATGGTGAAAAAAACGATTCGAGGCATGTTGCCCTATAAAAGCTCTCACGGTAGAGAAGCCTATAAGAGGCTGAAGGTGCATCTAGGCGTGCCCCTAGAGTTCGTAAATGTCACTAAAGAAACTATCGATGAAGCGAAAGCCGAAAGGCTTGGAGGCGGTTACGTAACTATTAGAGAGATCGCAGAGAGTATAGGATGGAAGAGGAGGGTCGGAACATAAATGTCTTCGAGACCTAAGATAACCCACGCAGCAGGAAAAAGGAAAACTTCAGTTGCCAGAGTAGTCATAAGGGATGGAAAAGGAAGGATAAGAGTGAATAATATTCCCATCCACTTTTATGAGCCGAGGTATGTTAGAGATAAAATAATGGAGTCTTTGATAGTAGCTGGAGATGGGATAGCTGGCGCTGTAGATATCGATGTAAAGGTGGAGGGGGGAGGCTATATGAGTCAGGCCGAGGCTGCGAGAATGGGGATCGCTCAAGGCTTAGTAAAGTACACGAAGAACACGAGTTTAAGAGAAGCGTACATAGCTTACGACAGAACTATGCTCACAGGGGATGGAAGAAGGACTGAGTCTAAAAAGTTTGGAGGACCAAGCGCTAGAACTAGAAAGCAAAAATCTTACAGATAAAACCCCTATAGGAGGCCTAAGCCTTTGAAGAGTGAAGCCCCCATTGTTTTTAGAAGGTTGAAGCTTAGGGAAGGAAGAGGGTTCTCGCTAGGGGAGATTAAGGAGGCAGGTTTAAACGTTGGGAAGGTACGCCTTCTAGGAATACCGGTAGATACTAGGAGAGACACGGTGCATGGGGAAAACGTTAAAACGCTTAAAGAGACGGCCACGTCAGCAGAGAAAGACGGGTATAGGTCACGTCGCCCTAAAATGTTTCCAAAGAGATTTAGCGGGAAGGTTTATAGAGGATTAACAAGTGCAGGTAAAAAGATGAGAGGATTAAAAAGCTGAAAAGGTTTTATCTTAACTTCGCTAAAGCTTTCTCCATTCTATCGAAAACTTCGTTGATTATTGCTTCACTTGTGGCTATACACATCCTGAGATGTCCCTCCCCACGGGAACCGAACTCCGTCCCGGTGGAGAAAGATAGTTTAGCTTCTTTGAACATGTATTCTTGGAGCTGGTCGCTAGTCATCTTATAGTCGAATTTAGGGAACATCAGGTATGTGCCTTCAAGCTTAGGGTAGGTTACGTTTGGGATCTCGTTTAAACGTTTCTCGCAAAGGCTTCTAATCTTGTAAAGATGCTTCATCACCCCTTCTCTCCACCATTGGAGTGTGTTGTCGAGCATGACTGGTGCAGCCGCCTTCGAAAGGTTTGAGGCGCCCCTCAATACTCCCCTAGCCCTCTTTCTAAGATCTTCAATCATGTCTTTATTAGTGGCGCAAAGGTAGCCTAACTGTAGCCCAGCGACCCCGTATGTTTTACTGAAACCCCAGCTAGTCATCGTCAGATCAGCTATCTCAGGATTCAGCGAAGCTAATGTTATGTGTTTCCTATCATCGAAAACTATGTCTTCCCAGAGCTCATCTACCATGACCGGTATTTTACGATCTACGGCCACGTCAGCGATTCCTTTAAGCTCCTCTTTCGTCATCACCCTCCCACAAGGGTTATGCGGGTTGCAGACAAAGATGAGTTTAGTCCTGTGAGTTATCTTCTCCTTGAGCACCTCAATGTCAAACTTGTAGCCCTCTTCCATTTCCAGAGGCCAGTAGACGGGTTTTGTGTACGTTGATTCTACAGCTATGAAGAAGGGAAAGTACATTGGGTCTGTGACTATCACCTCATCTCCCGGCTTGCATGCATATTGGATAGCAAGCCACATCCCGGGTATGACCCCTTGCGTTATCATCACGTTGTCAGCAGCAATGTCGAGCCCGTTTACACGCTTTATTTTTGCCGCCATTGCCTCCCTCGCCGCCTTATCATCAGAGTAAAGCAGGTCTTCATCCTGAACCGCGTTGATAAGAGCTCGTTTAATCTCTGGAGCTATTGGAAAGTCTGGGTCAGCTAGCCAGAGTGGAATAACATCCGGCGGATCCCGATGCCATTTTATGCCAGGAGCGGCAAGCATCCCTTCAATAGTTGCAGAGTTAAATAGTTCCTCTCTTATCATTAAACCACGACGTTAACAATATTCGACGCTGTTAGTTAATAATTATTTTGATTATTCAATCGAAGATCAATTTTTAAACAGCCTATCTATTCTTTTTTCAACGCTTAAACGGTGTGAAGATTGACGATTTTGAAAGAACTTCATGAGTATGCAAAAAACCTTGGAGTCGACATGTTCGGTGTAGCTGATCTAACCTCTGTAAGAGGATTCGTAAAGGCTCAGGGGGGAGAATATGTTTCAAGTTTTCCGAGAGCAATCTCTTTGGGGATGCGCCTTCTCGATAGCGTTGTTGACGAGCTGTACCACCATGATGATATCGTCACCCTTGCCACCTACCGCGGATTATACACAGCGGTAAACGCAGCATTAGATAGAGCAGCCCTTATGTTGGGGAAAAGGATTCAGGATCTTGGTTTCAAAGCCTACCCAATACAGGCTTCTCAGATCGTTGACCCATTGAAGCTGGAAGGAGTATTCTCTCATAAATTAGCAGCCAACTTAGCTGGTTTAGGTTGGATTGGAAAAAGCTGTCTACTAGTCACTCCAGAATGCGGACCTAGAGTGAGACTCGCTACAATACTTACAGATGCTCCATTAGATGCGGGGAAGCCGATGGAAAATAGATGCGGCGTCTGCAGGAGATGTGTTGATGTTTGCCCGACTCAGGCATTTACTGGAGCGGCATTCAACACAGCTGAGCCGAGGGAAGCCAGATTCAAGGCTAAGCTTTGCGAAGAATATACGGATAATCGGATCTCCATCTTTGGAGATATTAATTGCGGATTATGCGTTTACGTATGCCCT
>JAGTQU010000068.1:0-624 GCA_018396695.1 Candidatus Bathyarchaeota archaeon
ATTTATGTTGTTCAAACCTATTACGCTCCCCAAAACTTTACTAATATTCAGTTTTGGCACGTCATATATGGGTTCATGGTTCTTTTTGCTTCTTGGGGTTTATCTAAACTTTATGGGACGAAAGTTTTTTATGTTCTTTCCCTATTCTATTTCTTCGGGTTGGGTGATACGTTGTATTATCTTCTTGAAACTGGGTCTCTGCCTGAGAAATATTGGGGGGTTTGGATATGGCTTCCTGAACCTCCCAAAACTTTTATTGTCACCCTAAACTTTTGCGGTTTAGCTGTTCTTTCTTTTTTAGCCATTCTTTGGCCGTTCTCTAGAAAAAGTTTATTCTTCAAATTTCTATCTCGCATAAAACATGCCTCTGAAAAGTGTCTTGACAACTTTTAGAGGTTGAGAAGTGAATGGCCAATAGAAAGGTTGATGACGCCCTAGTTCAACAGATTCTTTATCTTCATGAGTTAGGCGTCCCAACAAAAAAAATTGTCTCTGTTCATTTGAAAAATAAAATTGCCAGAATCACCGCTTACAGAATCTTGAAGCAGTTTAATCGCATCTCTACAAGGAAACATGCCCACCAAGATAAAATTGATGGCATGGATTTCTCTGTCCCCCCCGAAT
>JAGTQU010000068.1:630-4177 GCA_018396695.1 Candidatus Bathyarchaeota archaeon
ATGACTTTAGCTTGGAACGTGATGAGCTTAATGAGATAACGCAAAATCAACCGGCTAGTTTTGTCAATTTTCTGGGTTTAGGTTCGACATTAAACTATCAGCTCGCTCGCTCTATCACAAAAAATACGAGGCAACTTCGCAGGTTCGTTAACTCTCCCGAAAACCAGCATTTAAGATCTGTTCTCTTATCTTTACATCAAATGCTTTGTGAGTTAGGGCTTTTCGGTCCAGACCCCTCTGAAAGAAATATTCTTATAGGTAATGAGGCAGCGATTTTATGCCGTAAAGTATTGAAACAAATCGATAAGACTCCGAAGGCTTTCTCTGTGAAGAATCGTATTCTCGCCGGTTCAGCTCTTTATGTTACTCTTAAGAAGTATGTTCAGCCTTCTGAACTGTCTAGAATCCTATTTGTCACCTGCCCGTCTTGTCTTGCTGTTTCACCTCAAAAAGATTCATGTGCCGAATGTTCAGGTTCAGGTTCTGTCTCTAGAATTCCTTTCGATGTTGACCTTATGCTTGAACTGAAACGTCTTCTACAGTCCAACCCCAAATGATACATTTTTGTATCATTTGTTTTCCGCTCTGTACAATTATACATTATACACTGTACCATGTATAATTATACATTATACACTGTACCATGTATAATTATACACATTTTTACTTTGAGGCTCCTTTATGCCGGAAGAGCTTCAAAGTCCAAAGAAAGAAGTATATGTCGTAGAAATGCCGGAGAATCTCTTTAAAACTTTAGCGTTAGGACTGCAGTCCTTCGAGTATGAGCCTCAGCCGAATATTACACGGCAGTGGGCTACCCTGCCAAAAGAGATTGATGAAGCCTTCGACAAATTCTGCTACATGATGAAGAAGAAAGGTAGGCCTATCTCGAAGTCAACAGTTTACGGTTGGATAATCAAAAACTGGTTAAAGGGTAGCCCATTCGATGAACCTAAACTCGCTGAAACAGCGGCTAAACTGAAAATAATGATGAAAGAAGCCCAATCCGATTTCCCGAGGGATACTGAGGCTTTAAACAGAGCGATTAGGGATCATCAGGAACAAATAAATTTCCTTAAAAAGGCTATTGCAAGCCATGAACAATTCATAGCTTTCCTTGAGATGTTGAAGAAAAAGTAACGTCAAAGTGATCAAAGTGAAATATAGCCCCCTCCTTCTCCTCCTAATTTTAACCATGTTTTTCATCCCCCCAACTCAGGCTCATCCTCTAGATGAATGGAATCCAAATGAAATTGATGTTTATGTTACTAAGGAAGGTAAAGTTGCTGACCCCTTCTGGTCTATAACAGACTCTGTTGTGGCAAAATTCGGCTCCAGATATTTAGTTTCACCTATGGGTTTAGTTGGTAGGGAAGGTGCTAAAACATTCTATGGTTATACTTACGGAGGAGCTTTCGTAACTTTCGGGTTGCCGAATGGAGGCGTATTTGCTAATGCGAAGGCTCTGAGAAACATGGGGTTCAACTCTGAAGCTCTTCTTTCAGGCCGTGAAAAAGTTACTGGTAGCCAAATCTTTCGGAGAAGCCAGGAGTTAGTTGATAAGTTAGGTGTTGCTTTTCAAGATTTTAAAGCTTACATGGAGAAACGGAACGGTGGGTTCAACGTAAAGATGATGAAGGATCTTCCCGCCTTCCTTTCTATGAACTCAAAGAAATATTTAGGTTACGAGATTTCTCAGGAAGATGCACAATGGATGTTTGGTGTTGAACCCTCATGGGTTAAAAAGTGGCGGGAAACAAATTTCGGCCTTAAAAATAATGCTTACCTCGACTATCCCGGTCCCGGTCCCAATATCTTGGCGATGTCTACTTTCGGTTGGAGTTTTATCCGTTACCGTGACCCTGTAATTGTTGTCGATGAAGCCAGATTCACAAAGTTCTGGTTAGATTGCGACTTAGCTCAATTTATGGCTTGGGCTGGATGTGCTGATCTTAATGTGCCAAATATAGGTTCAATACCCATAAGTTCAAACTACTCTTTCAGTGAGGATCGTTTTGAGAAAGCTCGAGCTTGGATGAATTCGCCAAACTACATGTCCCCCCTCACCCAGCAAGACTATGCGTACTTTATTAGTAAAATTTGGCTTAGCCACTGGCCGAATGTTGGGTTCCCTAAAGTTTGGGTTGACGTTTTAGAACAGAAGTTCGGTACAAGCGACTGGAGAATTATTGAGGCTAAAGAAAAGGATCGTGTAGTTTTTCTACCTAAAATGAAGGTTTATAGGCCTGACGAACTTTGGACTTTAGACCCGGCGACAGGTAAACCTATCTCGTTAATTAATTTCTACAGGAAATACGGTAACACTAACGCTCAATGGATGTTGGCTGGCGAATTCTATGATAAATACGGTCATGCTCCCTGGGATTATAGGTGGGCGACCTTAAGCTTCAAACAGCAGACTAATTATGCAACCCGCAGTTTGCCCGCCTCTTCAGATAACAGTCTTATATCTGAAGACGGACGGTTTCTGGTTGAGAATCAATATAGTGGGTTACTTAGGCCAGCTACGAGAAACGATACTATGATCTTCACGTTTGGCAACCCTGCTTTCGGTGAAGCATTTTTAGCTTCTCAGAGAATTTTGATTGAGGTTATTGAGCCTCTAGACGGATCAACTACAGGAGATTCAACGCCTGTTATTTTAGCTTTCATTACTGGTAACGGCTCATATACATATAGTGACATTAATGTTTCTTCAATTGTTTTAAATGTTGATGGAGTCAAAGTTACCCCCAGCATTACAGGCACTCAAAGAAACAATAGGTACGGCTTCCTAGTGAGGTATGAACCTGTCTCGCCTTTACATGTTGCCAGTGCAATGACCACTCATAACGTATCTTTGACTGTTAAAGATGTTCAAGGCGAAACATATTCTAAAACATGGTGGTTCCATATTTTCCAGGCAAGGGAGAAAGAGAGTCAACTGAAGATCTCTCTCCCTTACATAGATTTCTATGTTAATCGTAAAGTCACAGCTGTTTTCAATATTGTTAACGGCTCAAATAGTCCTATTGATATTGATATGTCTCTTTTGGATGTTCAAATTTACCCTGAAGCTAAAAATGTTTCAGTTAAACGTATTGCGACTGGTTTGTATAATATTTCTTGGGCTCCTGCAAGAGAAGGAATTTATGTCTTAAGAATTGTAAGCGATAAAGGCTCAGATTCCGCCATTCTATATGTTAAACCTGAAAGCGAAAATATTCTTATACGTTTAGATAGAATTGAAAATAGGCTTAACAATCTTCAAATAAACGGTTCAGCATCTCCAGTAAATCTGTCTTCTTACGCTACTAAAGATGAGGTCTCGTTAAACTATGCTACGCAACAGCAAGTGAAGACATTGGAGCAGAGAATGGCTTCAGCGTTGTCTTCAATATCTACTGCTGAACCTTCATGGGCTCCCTTCGGTTTTCGCTCTCCCCTCTCTCTATCAAATGCAATAGCTCTCCTCAGCATTCTTTTAACTATTACCGTTTTCTTAACTAGGCCGGCGAGGCTGCATAAACCGTTTTCACATCAAAAA
>JAGTQU010000028.1 GCA_018396695.1 Candidatus Bathyarchaeota archaeon
AAACCTGTAATCTTTTAGGGCTTAAAATTTGTGGAAAGGGCTTTTTCAGCCTCATTACGGTGAGCCTCTGTGAAGATCAAGAGATCGAAGGAGAGTATTTAAAGATCTTCACGCCGTTGATCCCCGTTCCTAGTCCTCTACCATACTAGCCCCGAACTTAGAGGAGACATACCTAGGGCTAGCAAGCCTAAAACCCTTCAGCAGACTTTTCTTCCACCCCCATTATAAAGCTCACCTCGCATTCTCAACCCTCAACTGACCACACCCATGAGGCTTGTAGCTTCCAAGAGGAAATATCTCCAACGACGCCAAAGCCCTACTAAGAATAGTGGACTTCTCACCTCGAAATTGGAAAACCGACCCAGCGGAGAACGCTGACTCTATTCTTCTCTGAGCATTCTCTTTATACGACCACCCGCTGAAGTTTTCAAGGGAGACTCTGCTACTTTCAAGAGTCAGCGTAGGAAGACTGAGCTTACCAGTGTGGAAGACCCAGCTGTAAGCCCTTCTAGCCCCCTCCAGCAGAGTTTTAGCCTCCATGAACCCATCTAGAACCAGAGGCGAAAGAGCTTGGACGGAGAACCTAGATTCGTTAATCGATTCAGCCCTAGACTCGATTTCATCAACCTCCACTGGCTCCACACCGATTCCTTCAACAGAAATCTTACCATAACCTCGTGAGCGGCTACCCCCGATACCCTCGTCGCCGACCCCGTATTCTAACAGTGTTTTAACCGTGTCAAGAAAACCCTCCAGACGCCTGTCGACTATAGTCTCCAAGCTGAATATTGAGCCTCTAGGTATGGACTCAATTGTGTGAAGCGTCCCATACTTCTGCCCGCCAACTTCAAGGATTGCTGCGGAACTCTTCGGAAGATCTATCGAAGTCGAGGTTATTCTTTCAAGGCGTATAGGATTATCCCTTAAACCGCACTTGTCGCACACGAATCCGACATAAGGCTTCAGCCTACTCGAACAAATATCGCAAGAATCGGGAGGGATCATCGCGTCGAAGACTTTCCTACACTGGCTATTCTCACACTCGTAGAGAGTCTTAGCTGCAGGTCTAAACACCCCTCCACACCCTATGTGGATAGGGTATGCGTATCGGAAGATAAGACCAGAAGATTTCCCCTCCTCCTTTTCGAAGATATCCGTGTATAAGCATTTATCAGCGAACTGGCATTTCGAATGGTTGATGAAAGGTCTTTCAAGCTTACATACAGATCTTGCAAGAATGGATCCGAAGGCGCCCCGAATGAAGCTTCCTGGTATATACGGGAGGCTGTGTTTGATTACTCCAGTCCGTCTGCCCGACCCTATGTGGATAGGCTCCTCCGCCTTCAGCTTTCCGCTCAGCTTATAGAAAGATGCCGTCAACGTGCTGCTCGCCTACTCGCTCCACCATTTCTTTATGTTTTCACCCTCGACAATCCTTTGTTCCTCTTCTCCAAGGTAAAATCGAGGAGTCCTTTCGATAAGCTTCGTAAAGTTTATTTTTACCTTACCGAAACCTCTGCTCGAGGAGCCTCCTACAGCCGAATCCTCGACGGACTTCAAGGCTGCCTTGAAAAGCTTAAGCTCCTCAGCTGTCAGATTCTCAGCCACAACTTCTAGGTTGAAGGATGTGCCAGCTGGGATGGCTTCCACAGTGTACAAAGCCCCTCTTGAAACAGTTCCAGTGCTCCGGTCTATAGCGGTACCCGTTCTCTCAAGGAGACTTTCAACCGGTTTTATAGGATAGGCATCCCTAAACCGTACTTTACTGCTTACCGAAATCGCTCCAGCCGTACCGAATATTTTACAAACTATACAAAACTCCTCCGGACTCCGTTTTAGGGTTCCGCACATGTTCTGGACGTTAGGGGGTGTGCAGATGAAGTGTCCGCGGGCCTTAGCTATCCTTTCAGCTTCAGCCCTCGTCTTCCCCTTAAGCGATGAGCCAGGTACGTAGGGTTCACCGTCGGGGGCTCTTAAAATGGGCATATCAACCTCTCCGATCTCGATATCAGTTTTACCTGAGCCGATGTGTAAAGGAGTAACAGCTTCCAGAGTACCTGACAGAATCAGCCTTTTCTCCAACTTTTCAAAAACCACCATCTCACCTCCATTAAGCTTTTTCAATCCAGAAACGTATCTTGCCAGATAGTTCTGGATACTCATACAAGACCTCTCTATACAGGTCTGAAGCTAACTCGGCAGGGTTACCTCCGAATCGTCTAAGGTAGACTCTGCATAAGATCATACCCTTCTGTTGTTCTAACCCTATTTCGCTAAAACCATATTCCGCGCATAAACTTCTAAGCACACCCTCAAGCTTCGGCTTCCATACCACCTCCAAAGACTCGGATCTAACCTCCCCCTTCATCTGACGAGGCTCTTTCACGCTCTCCATCGACATTTTTTCATAGTCGTAAAGCATGTTGGCGTATTCCAGGGCCTTTAGTAAACCACCCTTATCGTCTCCAAACTCTTTGATTGCTTCCAGGATTTTAGGGCCGAAAACGTCGAAACCCTTAGGACCCCCCTTAGCCCCTCCCCTAATAGAACGAGCGATTTGATTTTTTACATGCGCCTCGAAATAGGGTAGAGACTTAGTCTTCAAAACGTGGAACAGCTCACGCATCTGTTTAGAGCCTACATCGGCCTTCGCAGCTTCGCGTGCAAGCTTCTCCCCATAATCTTTGAGTTCACGTTCATTCATTCTTTTCACCTACCTTAAACAAATTATATAGCATGAATCCATCAGCCATCAAACCTGAATCAAGCATACGGAGCAGCTCCTCCCCCTTGCTCCAAGGGATCCGTCTCTTCCCAACAAGATACTTTATCAAAACCTCCGCTTCGTAAGGCTTACTAGAAACACTCGCGATCCGCCTCACCTGGGTATGGGGAAGACCGATCCTTTTGAAGAAATCTAGGATGTCCAAAACCTTTTCTAGCTCGTCCCAGCCTAAAGCCCTCGTGCCATCCCCCCGCCCAAGCCCTCCTAAAACCCTGTAAGCTACTCCATTCTTCCCAGGTCTGCTTTTCGCAACCCTGATCAGCTCATGAGCAGACTCTAAACCGGCATAGATTGGCATATCCTTAGGGAAAATCGAAATCCCTGCTGACATGGTTAACCTATTATTCATAGCCTTTCTGAAGCTATTGTAAACGTCTAGAGAAGCATTCATTACACGCTCTGCGGGGAATATTGCCAAGATATCGTCTCCACCAGCAAATATTACTTTCCCATTGTGGCGTTCAACAACCCTTCTAAGTTCATCCTCGCATACTTCGTTAAGCAGACTACTCAAAGCGGATAGCCTTGAGGGCGTAACCTGCTTATTCATTTCCTTGAGCCTTGTTCCGTCTAAAACCTCTCCAATACTGTCCCCGTCAGCCTTCAACAAAGCAAGATGGTTAGAACCGAGAGCCAAATCCTCTATCCACACGCCCTTACCTTGCCTCCGAAGCTCCCAACAATGGCTGCATAATTCTTCAGGCCTAGGTGAAGCATTAACAGAGAGCATCCTCTCCTCGTCAGAGAATTCTGCAGGTCGTTTATGACAGACATCGCAAACCTTAACCCTGCTCTCGATGGGCGCCCTCGGCCCTATAGGCTTCTCCATCTTTGATAGCCTGAGCTCTCTCCCAGCTCTTTTCCAGATCATGCCGAACTGACTTTGAAACCGGTCCCCAGAATCTTTGACAAGACTTACAGTGAATGAGACATCACCCAGCATAGACTCCTCGAACGACTCTTGAATCCTGCTTTCAATCTCACCCACTACTTTTCCAGGGCAAAGAGCTAAAACGCTTCCTCCCCCAGCGAAAAGAACGCACTCCGGTCCTATTAATTCTTCCAGCTTTGAAGCTACAAGGCGTGTAGATTCTTTAACCCTCTCGCTTCTAGCATTGAGATCCGGTATTCTACTCGATTCCTGGATGTATGAAGATATCTTATCCGCATCCCCGCTCAAAAGGATAAAATCGAAGTCTCCGACATCTAAACCGTCAACATCATCCGGGGTTAGGCATCCAGCAAAAGCGGCTGAAAGCTTAGAGTGATGCCATAGTGAAACGTCGTTTATGGGTGGACGAGTATCCGCAGGAATAAACCTGAGATCAGATCCCTCTAACGCTTTATATATTCTCAGATAGCATTTAGAGGGATCCTTGTCAAATCCCTCAGCTGCACTTTTTAAAGCTCCTATAATCCTAGTAGAACTCTTCTCAAGCATCTCCGCTTTAAATTGCTGAATAATACTATCACCGCTTGAAAGAGGATGGGTGAGACTGAAAGGCGGAGAAGGCTTTTGCACCGTGGACTCAGGTAGTTCTCGCCTGTCAGCTCCAGAAGATAGTTTATCTGCCAACCAGACAATTCGCTCAGGAAGGGTGGAGGGGCGGTACTTCTCTGGATAGGACTCCCCAGAGTGATGTTTCATCGCCAAATTAGCATAACTCTCCCCTAAGACCTCGGAAACAATATCGTAAGTGTAGTAGATGTGATCCCCCCATGGTTTGCCCTTCGCCCAGCAAACCGGCTTACCAATATCGTGTAGGAGCGCACAAGTCTTAATTATGTCAGCATCTATCAAACGAAGCCTCCATACAAAGCGGATCCGGACGTAATAATATGGAAAACATTCATTATAAGATTTTTATGATTCATTAAAAGATAATTTAATTTAAAAAATTGGGTAGCTTGAATCCTAAAAATAATACTTAAGCCCCTTCGCCCTTCACTATGGAAAGGGCTGGATCTGTGAAATAACCCTCTAACATTTAGAGCTGGTGGACTATTCGAACCCCTTAAAAAGCGGGGTTCGAAGGGTCTTCCGGTATCGGGGGAGAAGCTTGGGTTCAGAGGTTCCACCGTAAAAATGAATAGTGGAGTAATACTTTAATTATACCAGAACCATACTCTACTCAAATAGAACCAGGGTCTATAAACCCTCAATTCGGAGGAACCTGAACTGAGATCAACGTCCATACCAATGTATAGGGAAGCCTTATCAAACGAGAATAGCAGGAGAGTCGCTCAAGCCCTAGCCGAGGCTGGAGGCACAGCCAGCTTCTCGCAAATAGAAAAAACGTCAGGCGTGGAAGGGTCTGTGCTGCTCCACCACTTGAACAAGCTCCAGACCCTCAGCATAGTAGAATCACCTGCGAAAGGCACATACAGGCTCAGATACAAAACCCCCCTATGCTTCCTGTACGAGGCTAAAAGCGTGGAAGTAGCCTACCTCGGGCTGCTCGGGCACAGGAAAGAGCGAGAAAAACCTGAGACAGAAGTTGCCCTTAGGCTTCTAAGGTCTCAGGGGCTCGAGCCCAAGCTCATATACGTAGTGACTTCTCCAGAAGCTTTAGGGGAGTGGAAGACCCTGAGGCCCCCGTACCAGTGGATCCTCTGCTACGAGGAGGAGATCATAGACATCGATTCGATACGAGAAAAGGTGAGACCCCCGCTGGAAGGGCTCCTTAAAGAGCACTCCGTCATCCTAGACTGTACCTCAGCCACTAAGCCTGCGACGATCGCCTACTACGAACTAGCCCAAACATACCTCACCCCTCTAATATACGTTTACGAGGAGACGGGCCGAATGAAGTGGATCCAGTCAAGGGGGGATATAGCGGAGCGCCTCGGGATTGGAATAGGTTCGAGAATGCAAAATCTTGAGTCCTTCGGCCGCATACGAGGAGCATGAAACCTGTAATTACGTACAAGGCGCTAAGCTTTACCAGATCTGATGCTTCTCTTCTAAACTCGATCTTCAGCAGAGGACGAAGCCGTGAACATCGATTGTAAAATCGCGAGAAATGCTCTAGTTTACAGTTCGTTTCCTATTCTTTTTTTGGTAGCATCCTTAGGGTGTATGCTCCCGAGATGATTCCGTAGAAGACTCCGACGGAATGGGAGAAGATGTTAACGGAGTAGCCCCCGGTCGTAGTGATGTTCGAGGGGAAGAGCGTGATAAGAATGGCAAAGTATGCGGACACCATCACCAGGACTGAGGCGGCCTTGACGGAAGTCTTCTGGTCCTGCCTCGCGGAGTCAAGGATTTCCCTCAAGGGTTTCAGGAGCGTTAATAAGCCTGAGACCAGAGCCACGATGAATATTGCAAAGGCGGTGGGTAAGGCGCCGGTGTAAGGGTATGTGATAGCGGAGCCTGACAGGAAGATCAGCGAGGTGTATAGGCTCCGGATGCTCCGCTTACTCCTAAGAAGCTTCCCCATGATTATGCAGATCATAGGCACGATCATCCCGATGAGTGAGGAAACTACGCCTGAAAGCCCGCAGGATACTATTCTCACCTTGAAGAGATCCGCTAACAGGAATAATGAAGCGTTGCTGATCAGGGGGAGGACGAGGACGGCGAGGACCAGCGACGCTAGAAGCCTTTTCCCACGGTCTAGTCGTAGGCTCAGCTTGTACAGGAAGACTCCTATCCCTAGGAACGAGGCAAGGTTCAACGCAAGATGCTTCAGGTCCACGTGTATGAAGGTCGAGGAGTAGAACCTGAGCAGGCTCCAGTCCCCGCTACGAGCCATAAGGGAATCCTGGACATCAGGTGGCATGAGGAAGAGCCCTACGCACAGCGCTGAAACCAGGGAAAGGTATACGGCGAAGAGAAGGTCTAAGCCTTTAACCTTCACGGCGCATCACACTAGGATTTCCGTTTCTAAAGGTTGTCCTCAGAGGCTTTAAGAATAACACGTATTCGAATGGAAACAAGTCCTTCAAATAACACGTAATCAAACATAAAAGAGTAGAACCCTCAGGATAGCGCAAACAGAAACACAACCGGCGTCTGCACAAACTGCTTAGGATGGCTGAAATCCATAACATAGCCGTCTTTGCGGCAAGTCAGTCTCAGGCTAACCCTCTTTCAGGGCTTCAACGATCCAAACAGGCCTGCCGGAGGACATGAGCGAACACATGTTCTCGGAGGTCAAATACAACATTACCCGTAGCTGAGGAATTATCCCTAAAATATTCCTGAGAATTCGTAGACGCCAAGAAGGTTTCTCGAAGTAATAATTGGAGCAATCCTGTTATGGTGGATAAGGAAAAAGTCTAAGAATAATATTTAAGTTTGGATTCAATCATTGATTTCATATATCAATATATATAAGAAATTTTATATTTATTTTTATGAAACGGTATTTTATTTGTTTAGTGGCCTTCATTTTAGCATTTTCATTCACTGATGTAGAACTCGTATCTGCTTCAAATACAATTTTTTTTGATGATTTTAGTAGAGATTCTGGCATATGGGAATATCAAGGGATTGCGTATAGAGATACAGAAAATGAATATTTGGTATTAAATCCAGCGCAAAGAAGGTCATGGGGTCATATATGGTTAAAATATCCATTAACGGGGCCTTTTGAAGTCAAATTTAGGTATAAAGCTGGTAACGGTGAACGTTCTGGTGCAGATGGATTTGCATTTCTTTTTTATCAAGAAAAAACTATTGAGGCACCAGACTGGCCAGAGCAAACAACTAACGTTGTCGGAGCAGTGTTAAGTGGGGCATATTCAACGTCAGGTTATAGTATAGAATTTGATAACTATCAAAACAGTCATGACCCATCAGGAAATCATATAGCTCTAAGAGATCGTTATACTAACCATCTTGCTGTTGTGAATGACTTTAGAACTGAAGATTTTATTTGGCATGAGGCTGTTATTGAAGTTGGAGAAAATTATGTTAAAGTGAAAATTGATTCAATTGTAATCATAAACTGGCATGGAACATTACAAAAGACCCATTTAAATTTTGGTTTTGGAGCTGCGTGTGGTGAAGATACAAATTGGGCAATAATTGATGACGTTACTATTAATCCATACCCTATTGAAGCTACTCCATCGGTATTAATTGATTTATTTCAAGTATTTAATGATAGAGTTGATGTTAATACTACACACAACATAAGGCTCCATGCTAAGTGGGATAATGGATCCGATGTTTCTAAAGGATTGATTTACATCAATGGTAAAGAGTATAAGACCAATTCTGGTGGATGGGTTGCTTTTAACGAAGCTTCTTCGGTTGTTGAAAAGAAGACCTGGAAGGTTACTGCTGTAAACTGTTCAGGTGTTTATGACTTTAAACAAACTGTGCCCTCACCTTCTATTATTTGGGACAGGGTCAATGTAACTCTAAGCATCACAAGAAATAGAATAGATATAAATTCAAAACCAGAACTGACATGGTCGGCTATTTATGAGTACGACGGTAGCCCGTTTCAGGGTGAGGTTAATATAAAGACGATCAGCGGTCAGACCTCCGTTCCAACACAAGTCGGAATAGGATCGTTCACTGTCGAGTCGATTAAAGATGAAAAGTATGGGTTAACCTCATTCACTTCAAATCAAGTAGACTGTGTATGGGATAGGATAAAAATTGTTGAAGGTGGAGTCATCGATGGAAACATTAAGATTGGTAACATGGGGACGATCTGGTTCAAAGCAGAATACGATTATGACGGGATAGAATTTACCGGGCAAGATGGAGTATTATATGTAAATAACGTGCCTCTTTCATGGTCTTCTTACGATAAACGATGGAAGTACAGCACGACTTTATACGAGCCTGGAAGCATCATCTTTGAAGTCACGAGAGTTAAAGACAATAGATATGGTTTGACTGTCATCAAAGATGAAGTTGGCCCATTAACAATTACCTGGGAGAGACCTTTCTGGGAAACTCCTGTGGGCATTATTTCCATAGGAGGAATAATTGTAGTTATTGTATCTGCAGCCATATTCTTTCTGAGAAAAAGAATATAAAAAATAGGCCCCAACCCAAATGTTCAGAACCATACCTCAAGCAAAACTTTGATTAGGCCTCCCTTGGTATTTTAGGTTTAAGGTTTAACGGATTTGTTTAAAGCTCCCGTCCGCTTCAAGGTTGATGAAACCAAGGCTATTATTATCGCCAAAATCTTTCTAGACCTAATCAGCCATAGGCGTTGGCTTGTTTCCATGCCTGAATACCAGTTGCCTCGGAACCTTGCACATGGCAGCCAGGAGCATGCCCTCTACTTGACCTATGTTATTTCGATTGATTACATGACTAATGCCGAGAAGCTTTGGAGTAAAGCCAGAGGCGCATATGAGCTTTACCCGGAAAAGTTTACGCCCGAGAAGATTCTGGAAGCCAGCGAAAACTCGCTTCGAGTCTTTTTGAGAGGGCTCGGGGCAAGGTTCGACTCTTCTGCAGCTAAAACGTGGAAGGAGGTAAAGCATTGCAAAGGCCACAACAAAACTGCGTCTTATAAAACCCATCTTTCACACCTGACTGAACTGTGTTCCCATATCCGATCATTCACTGTCATCTTACTGCGGTAGATTTTTAACACTTTCACTTAACAGTCTCTCTGCTATTCTCCTGAAGCATCCATTCCTTAAACTAGTTGACAAACCAAAATTTAGAATAAGGACGGAACAAAATGGCTGAAACTGCTTCTCTGAAGGATGTTCCTAGATTTGGTTCCGTTACGGCTTCTAAGCTTCGCCAAATTAGGATTGCTTTGCAGTTATCTCCATTACGGCTTTCTATCTGCTCGTCACTTATTGGTATGTCTGGATAGCGTTGGTGGCTGCCGGGTTAATAATCCTTACTTTATGGCACGCTAGATCTACTGCTTACCATTGCCCGATATGCGGTTTCGAATTTGAATTTCCGTATTACCGATTTCTTAACCCCTCATGGGGTAGCTAGGGATGGTGGTTGGGTGTACCTGAAATGTCCAGTCTGCTCTAACCTGTCAGAAATGCAGGTGCTTGTCGAAACAAAAGACGGTTTAAACCCCGAGATGATAGGAAGGGAGAAATAGCCCGATTGCTTCATTATTCGTGATGGAAACTGTTAGCTACAGCGAATGGGTGCCTGCTGGGGCTCTGGTTAAAAGTTTAATGGCGATGTTCTCAGCAATCATCGTTTTGACGACTTTCATTATCCTCCTGCAGGGTAAAACTTCAGGGGAAGATTCTATTGGGCTTTTGTTCAGCTGGGGGATTCTGGCTTTTATCCTGCTTCTCTTTTGGAACTACAGGGGTCTTAGAATCGAAATCAGCGGCAGCAGGCTCTCCGTCGACTACGGCCTGTTTAACAAGAAATCGCTTTCGCTGAAGGACATCACCTCATGCGAGAAGATCAAGGCATCTTTAGGCAGATACCTGGGCGTCGGTGTAAGGTACGGCTTCGACGGGTCATTAGCGTACACGACATCGTTCGGAGACGCAGTTAAGGTTGTCCCGAAGAAGGGGAGAGCATTCGTCTTCTCTTCAAATAACCCTGACAAAATATGCGAGATCCTAAGATCAGCTATCCAGCAGAGCTAAAAGCGCACTTCGAGAAGCGCACTTCGAGCACAACCTGCGCCTCCGGGAAGTCACTACCATGATTTTCTAATATTAGTATGGTGCGATATTCCTCGGGTTAGCATTCAGGGCAATAAATACCTATTCACGTCGTAAATAGGCTCTCCCTGAGGAAAATCAACAAGCGCCGAGGCGAAACCTACAAAAGATCCGTCGCGCACGTGAAATCTTATTAAATTGTAGTTCATCATTCATTTTACATGTCTTATGGCTGATATCTTAATTGAGGGCGGAACCATCATCACGATGGATCCTAATAGAACTATTATTTTTGATGGGGCAGTCGCCATCGAGAAGGGTAGAATATTAGACGTGGGGAAAAAAGAGGAGTTAAATAGCAAATACAGTGCTGATTACTCCATTGATGCCTCCAAAAAAATTATTCTGCCTGGTCTATTTGACGGCCATGCGCACGCAGGGCACACTTTACTGCGCACATTAGGAGAACATAATGGTACATGGTGGAAGGCCTGTGAGACAATCTATTCGCAAGCTTCAACTGAAGAGTTCTGGGAAGTAGACTCTCAATTACTAAACCTGGAGCGTTTAAAGTTCGGGACAACCTGCGGAATAACCTACCTGGGTGGAGGTGACTCGATCATGCGAGTTGATGACCCCATATATGGTGAAGCTCACTGTAAGGCTGCTGAAAAAGTTGGTGTAAGGGAGTTTTTGGCCGTTGGCCCGAGAAGGCCGCCCTATCCAAGCCGGTATTCGAGCTGGTTTAAAGATTCTAGAAGAGATTATATGGTAACTTTCGAGGAACAGCTTGGGGTTTGTAGAAAACTTGTTGAAAGCAGGAAAGGCAGTAGTTCTGATCGCGTAAATATTGCGTTGATGTTCCCTGTGCCTCACCCTGAGAAGCATCATTACTCCCAGGTTGAGATCGATGATCTGCGGATCCAGTCTCAGCTTGTCAGAGATGTTTCAAGAGAAAACAGCCTTCTTTTTACTATGGACGGGCATACGAGGGGGACAATTAAGTTTTGTCATGAGGAATTAAGGCTTTTAGGGTCTGACGCGCTGTTCTCTCACGCAACTGAACTTGCCTGAGGAGATTAGTATTTGCAAAGAGACTGATACGAGAATAGTCCATAACCCCAGTGCAGTAGCTTCGATACATGGCAGATGTCCGGTCCCTGAGCTCATCGACGCCGGTGTTACAGTGATATTAGGATCAGACGCTGGTTCGCCTGATAGGAGTTATGACATGTTTAGACACATGTTCCACTGCGTGAGATACCATAGAAGATACTACAGGGATGAGAGGATTCTTCCCCCCGGTAAAGTACTTGAAATGGTTACCATAGATTCGGCTAAAGCGATGGGTTTGTCTGATACTCTGGGCTCAATCGAGGTTGGGAAAAAAGCTGATATAATATTAGTCGACGTTTATAAACCACATCTCTACCCGTTCAATATGCCGGTGGATAAAATAACTTGTTTTGCAAACGGTAACGATGTTGATACTGTTATCGTGGATGGAAAAATAGTTATGGAGAATAGGGTTGTCAAAACAATTGATGAATCTATAGTGCTTGACAGAGCCCAAGAGGAAATTGAGTCGGCTATAGGTAGAAGCGGGATGAAGAATCTTTTTGAAACTATCGACAGATACTGGGGCCATAGTAGATATTAGTAATCACGAGCATTGGCTGTGGAATTTCAAGGTAGCCCCCGATCTTCTTTCTCCTCCAGATATTCATAGATCGGTATTTTGCTTGCCTTCTTTCCGTAATCATGTAAATCTTCAAGTAACTTCAAAGGTCTCCTCTTTCATATCGTCTACAATATTCAGTAACTTTTCTAATGGATCCGATAAGGGTGACACCGCTAAGCTATCGGGTATTTGAAAAGTTCCGGATCCAAGACCCTCTTTAGGAACTTGCCTTCACCCGCCTTACCCCTAAAGCCTCCATCCCAGATAACCTTACCCTTCGAGATAGTGACCACGGGCCAACCCTTCACGTTCAAACCTTCGGCGGGGCACCAATCCATACCGTAAAGTGAGTCTTCAGCGGATATCTTCTTCTCAAGCTTTGGATCGATGATCACTATGTCCGCGTCACTCCCCACTCTTATTATCCCCTTTTGGGGGTAGATCCCGAATATCTTCGCAGCGTTTGTGCTTGTAATCTCCGAGAACCTGTTCACGCTGATACGTCCTTTCACGACTCCCTCAGAGAATAGAATCGGCATTCTGAATTCATGGCCTGGCATACCATTCGGCACTTTATCAAAGGATTCTTTTCCAGTTTTTTTCTGCTCGCTGGTGAAATAGCAGTGATCGGAAGAAACTAGGGAGAGTGACCCATCCGCCAGCCCCTCCCACAGCGCGTTCTGGTCTTCTTTGGTCCTAAGAGGCGGTGTGCATATGAAATTGATACCGTTTTCCCTTCTTAGATCATCAATCGTGTTGACTAGATAGTGGGTACAGGTTTCAGCGTATATGGGGCGACCCGTATTTCGAGCTTTCCGACAGAGATCAACGCCTTTCTTAATCGATAAATGGAAATTGTAGTAGGGAGCATTATAATAATTTGCGAGATAAATTGCCTTGTTTACAGCTTCCGCCTCAGTTATAGGCGGCCTGGTTAATGCATGGTAGATTGCGGAGGTGTTTCCCTTCTTCAGCGCCTCATCTATAAGGTACTCTATCATACCTACATTCTCGGCGTGAAGACCGACTAATCCTCCGTAAGCCTTAGTCAACTCAAATACTTTCATAAGTGCCCCGTCATCCACCATCAAACCCTCCTTCCTATATACAAGAAAGAGTTTGAAAGAGGGAAGCCCGTAATCTATTAATTCTTTCAGCTGGCCCAGATTTTCTGGTGTTGGATTAGTTACACAAGGATGAAGTGAGTAATCAATAACAACTTTATCATCAGCTACAGCTCTACGATCTAAAACTTCTTGCATCGGGGTTTTACCCTTTTTTTGAATTGCAAAATCAATAATCGTGGTTGTACCGCCCTTAGCAGTCGCCTTCGTGGCGATGAAGAAGTCTTCATCTGGACTCTTCCCCATAAAGGGGTTGGCTATGTGAGTATGTGGATCAATGCCTCCAGGAAGTACGTATTTGCCTCGTGCGTCGATCGTCTCTTCAGCTCGAGGCATGCTACCTCTTAAGCCAATAGCAACTATCTTTCCATTCTCGACTGCTATATCAGCTTCAATTGTGCAGTCAGGAAAGACAACCTTACCGTTTTTAACTAGTAGATCAACCATTTAAAAGCCAAATGATGGATCTCTCACGAACTCTTAATAAATCTTAACGCATTAGCAAAGATACGGAGGTAAATAGCTCTGAGAGGGATCTATTAATTGTTAGAGAAATTTATGAATATTAAATCGAGGACATTAGATATTCTATAATAGTCCCTGTATGAACCTTCGTCACCGTCATCAAATCACTAATTGTTATGTACTCGTTAGCAGCCGCTTGTTTGTATGACTTTGGGCCGTAAGCCACCGAAGGGACATTCCTAGCCCTGAAAAACCTGCAGTCCGTCCCCCCCGAGGTGAAACTAATAAGAGGCTCATTATTTGTTACCTCCTTAGCATTCTTGTACAGTGTCTCAACTATTCCCTCGTCTATAGACGTGTAGTTTGCCGGCAGAGGCTTCTTCTCTTGGTATTCGAACGTTATTGTCGGATCAATTTTATTTATTTCATCTCTAAGCCTCTGCTCAATCTCTTCCCAAGATATCCCTAGAGGTATTCTAATATCTACTTCAGCCTCGCACGTACCAGGAACGATATTAACTTTTGCTCCTCCTTTGATGACTCCGATGTTGACTGTAACATGCCTGAGAACCTGGCTCATGCCCGGGCGACCCTCATGGCCGTATTGTACATCGTAACCTTTCATAGCTTGTTGAATTATTTTTTCAGTATCCTCTGTAAATCTACCTTGAATCTTATTCAAACTCTCAACAGCTGGGAACACTCTGACCATCTTTGTAATGGCGTTGACGCCAGCGTAACCTGAAAAACTGGCATGTTGGGGTTGACCTACTGCCCGTAACCTTAAAGCGCCTATCCCCTTCTCCCCGATCCTCACAGTAAGCCCTGAAGGCTCCGCGTTTAGACAGGCATCACCAACCAAGGCCGGAACATTATCAAGTAGCCATTCGGTCCCCCATCTCCCCCCCGACTCCTCGTCGGAGACTAATGTTAAAGTGAGCTTTCCAGGAAGTGTTATTCCCATCTCTTTCATCAGGACGAAACTATACAGGAGGGCTGTCAGCCCACCCTTCATGTCAGCAGCCCCCCTGCCATGTATCTTCCCATCTTTGACCTCGCCAGAGTAAGGGCTAAAGGACCAGGTCTCTCCTACCTCTGCCGGAAACTGGTCCATATGCGCGTTAAGGATAAGGTGTGGTCTATCCCTGGTCCCATCAACGGTGGCAACTAAATTGGGACTGCCCTCTTTCGGCTCATAACTCCTGACCCGGATTCCCCTCTCCTCAAGATATTCTTTAAGAAAAGCTGCAAGCTGACTTGTGTCCCCCGGCGGATTATCACTAGGTATTTTGATAACATCACTACACAACTTTACAACATCTCTACCCTTCTCCTCTATACGCTTACAAGCCTCCTCCTTTAACTTCGTTAAATTAACACTCAAAATTCTTCACTTAACCTAAACATCTTTATACCTGTTGCATATAAAAGTGCCTAGGTCCCATTTAGGCCGTTTGACACATGTAAGTTAATTATTAGATTTAAATACGTATGACTAAAACATGCATTTGAATTCTTAAATGTAGATAAATCCAAGCACTAGCAGCATACCGGGCAAATAATATCCGCTAAAATATCATTATACCCATTTACAGTAGTTGCATGCTCGATCATTTTTTAATTTTCAATACTATAGAAGATTTCGAATAGCCTACTGTTTTGGCTTACTCTCTTAGGTTAAGCTTATAGATCTCTGAGAGTTACCCACCTAATAGACCCGGAGATATTCAGACCCACCATCATAGGTTTCCACATAAACGACGGGTCTCAGGGAAGCAGACCCAACACCGACCCTGCCCTTTCTCTGTATAATTGTCCCATCCAGCCCATTTTGTAGGCTAACGCATAAGTAGATAGGAAGCGAACTGAATCACTTAGCACATCCGCGTTCCCTACAGCAGCTACGTAAGCATAATCGGCAGGTCAAAGCTTGACAACGACTTTTCTCGCAAGTTCCTGGTTTATTAAACCCCGTCATAGGGACTTCATCAACCAGCTTCAGCAACTCTTCTCCCCTAAATGTTATGGCGTACAGACCTTTCATCTTCTTCTCTAGGAAGCCGTTAGACAGAAACCACTCTAAGCCCGTCTGCAGCTGCCATGGGGACAGCTCCAGGCACTCCTTGTTCATCTTGTTCCATCGTCTAGGCTCATACCTCACAGCCTTGAGGATTACGGTCAGCTACTCTACTCAGCCTCCCCTATCCACGAATTGTTGAATCACATGTATTATACTCTTAACTCAAATACTTAGATTTTGGATTATTCATTTTGGTGATCTATAACTCTAAAATATTGTTACGAAACCGAAATATGCCGAAAAGTTTTCCGTATCTCCTGAATTTGATTTGACTTATGAAAAGATAAAAGAGAGGCTATCTCCTTGTTTTTGAAGGCTCCGTAAAGAGGAATAGTCTTCTCCAACAGCCTTTGCTAGAATAGTTCAAAGATTCACTTAGTTATGAACTTCTAAACTTTTATCCTCTTTTAATGGGATTTTAGTCTGAGACTTAAAGTTCCTTGCAGATCTCCTGAGGAGGAGGGAATCTAATACTTAAACTAGACGAGGAAAAGAAGAGATTCTTAGAAGCTATTGGAAACCCGTCAAGGCTAAAGATTCTGCCGGTCTTACAGAAATCAAAGTTGACGGTTTACAAAATATGCCAACGCACAGAGATTGAAAGAAGCGCAATGTCTTGCAACCTCCGAAGCCTCACTGAAGTTGGATTGTTCTTTAGGAGGATTTATAGAGAGATCCCTTTGTACACCATTAACGTGAGCGACCGGAGGGTAAAGGCTTTGATCGAGTTTTTCAGCAAGGCTTCTACATATAATTTTCTTAACAGAAAGACTAAATGGCTGCAAATCAAACCGAGTGCGCTTTCGAAGTCAAGACAATGCGATTTCGATAAGCCCTAGACCCACAAGTGCGCTGAATACAACGGCGGCCTTCCCAGGATATTTTATGCAATGTTACAGGCCCGATAAGTAGCTGGATTACTGCAGCCAACAGGGCGGCTATGGTTGCGAAATAAGGTACCCACCCGAACAGCAGTCCAGGAGCATCGCCGTAAGCTATCATCTTAAACGTGTCCTTCATCATGCCCTTTCCACCAACGGCTTTGAGAATAACGTGAAGGTACCCTGTCGAGAGTAGGAGAATAAAAACATATAACATTTCAATTAACAGAGGACGCCATCCGATGCTGAGTCCATACACTGCGGAAATCTCTTTCGCCAAAAATTCTGCTTGACCACCCGCGTGAAGCCAAAATCATAACCGTCGTTTATAAAAGTTCAGGCTAACCCCTTTCTGAGCTTCTGCAACCAAGTTTATTTTCTTCATCTAAAAACAACTCTTATTAGAGAAACATTATTTTATCCAAGTCATAAAATTATCATGAGTTTGAAGACGATTTTAGTTACACTAAGATTTTCCGCTTAGTAAATCTAGGACCTTAGAGACGGTCCAGTCAACATACCTGTCGCAGAGGAATTCCCCTCTACTCTTCTTCTCCGCATATAATTTAAGGCCTTCCTCAGTTCTGCGGTCGACGCCTAAAAGATTGGTGCAGTTAAGCGAACCAAACTCCTGCTCAAAATCTGATAGGAGGCTTTGAGAGATGCTTCGGAGCTTCTTTCTCTTCTCGTCAAACTCTCCCTTCTGTTCTGTTCCATCAGTACCATAGACGAGGGCAAGGGCCATCATGCCAGCGCTTATCGCACCACATATATTTCCAAACCCTGCAACACCACCACCAAAATTTGATGCAATCCTCAAAACAGATGGCCCAAACCCTGGAAGCTTATACAGATCATTCACCCCAATGAGGGTGCTTTCCGCGCAGTTAAATCTTAATTCGCCTATGTTTATCATTTTTTGCTTGAAAGTCTTTTTGGGCATGATAAAGATATTAATTTTTTGTAATGGATAACATATGTGCGGAGAATTATATTTGAGAAATTATACCCTTTAAAATAGAAACCTGTTTTAAAGATAAAGCAGAATAAAATTTAGATTTACATAATTCATAATCTATTAAATTATAAGTCTTTAAAATCCAGTTCTTATTTTTCGTCTTATGGAGTAAAAAAGTCGAAGGAGAAAGGAATTCAGATCATTTTGATTGGTGGGCCCGATGAGATTTGAACTCATGATCTTTCGGTTATCAGCCGAACGCTTTAACCAAGCTAAGCCACGGGCCCGTCTTAGAAGATTTTCACAAACCCAACTATTTAAAATATTTTATGATTCTCCTTAGAAAGGATTATCAACCTACTACCTTATGAGTATCATTATCGTGTTGAATTATTCTCAGGTTGATCATTTTTCAGGCCCCCTTCTACTTAAAATCTAGGAAAATAGCTAAAAGGGTTGAAACACTTAAAGGATAAACTGGGTTCTAGATCGCCTAGATTCAGGAGCATCGAGGGTTTGAGCAATCTAAGGTTACATTTCCTCGGGACTGGGGGTGGCAGATTCGTCATGGTCTCCCAGACTCGGAGGACAGGGGGGCTGAGGATAATTCACGATGATGTGCAGATCCACATAGACCCAGGTCCAGGAGCATTAGTCTTTTCGAATTGGGCTGGTCTCAGCCCTCAAAGGTTAAACGCGGTCATCGTCACTCACTGCCACCCTGACCATTACGGTGACGCCGAAGTATTCATAGAAGCCATGAGCCATGGGACTAAGCAAAGGAGGGGCATAATCGCCGCGCCTAGGAGCGTACTATATGGGAGCGAAACATGCGGTCCAAGCATCTCAGCATACCATCAGAAACTTGTGGAGAGCGTAGAGCTGTTAAGGTCAAACGCATCGCTCCACATCGGCAACTTGAAGATTACAGCCGTAGAGGCTAGGCACAGCGATCCGGATACTGTAGGCTTGAGGATCGAGACCCCAAGCCTAGGGTCGGTAGGTTACACGTCTGACACGGGATACTTCCCAGAGCTTGGGGGGCTGTATAGAGATCTGAGGCTGCTAATCCTGTGCACGATGAGACCTCGGAGCCAGCCTTTAGAGTTCCATCTATCCACAGACGAAGCGTTAGAGGTTATCAGAGCTGCTCAGCCGAAATGCGCTGTTCTAACCCACTTCGGGATGATGATGCTTAAGGTTAACCCTGAAACGGAGGCGAAGTATCTCGAGGATGAGACGGGCGTTCCAACAATCTCAGCTAGAGACGGGCTCGAAATAGCCTTAAACAAATCTATAGAAGCTTCAGGCCCTGGGAAAAAGGCTCCTCCAAGGATTATAGAAACATGATGAGAGATGGTAAAGTTTTTATGGAGAGGCTTCTCAAAATACTTCATCCATTCATGTGAGGGGCGGAAAATGGGGTATCGTTTTGTTAATCCCTCGAAGAGATGCTTCGGAAAGAGGTATAGGGTCCAATAATAGTCGAATCCCTGAAGCATTGACTGGATGTACAGCAGTCGAATATTCAACTGCCTTCTATTTTCATAAACTTAAGGAGGCGGAAACGGCTTGAAGGTTCTACCTAGAAATGTTGATTTTCTCGAGGTTGAGAAGAAATGGCTAAAGCTCTGGCAGGAGTGGGAGGTCTACAAATACGATTGGGGAGACTCCGAGAAACCTAAATTCTCCGTCGATACTCCCCCACCCTACCCGAGCGGGGACTTCCACATGGGTAACGTTCTAAACTGGACGTACTTCGACATAGTGGCACGCTACAAGAGGATGAAGGGCTTCAACGTCCACTTTCCACAGGGGTGGGACTGCCACGGGCTTCCGACGGAGGTCGCAGTTGAGAAATCATACAAGATCCGGCGGTCAGATGTTCCCCCTGACAAGTTCAGGAAGCTGTGCGAGGAATGGATTGAACAGTACATAAATCTCATGAAGAACGCTGTGATACGGCTCGGATGTAGCGTCGACTGGAGCCTAGAGTATAGGACGATGGATCCAGAGTATATGAGGAAGATACAGCTGAGCTTTCTACTGCTCTACGAGAAGGGGATGATATACAAGAGCGAACACCCTATCAACTGGTGTCCAAGATGCGAGACGGCTATCGCAGACGCTGAAGTGGATCACACAAGCTGTACTGGGAGCCTGTACACAATCTCCTTCGGATTGGAGGATGGGGGAGAGATTCCGATAGCCACGAGCCGCCCAGAGTACATCCCAGCATGCGTAGCAGTGGGCGTAAACCCTGGGGATGAGCGATACAAAAACCTGATAGGAGGCAACTCAGTTGTCCCCATAACTGGAAAAATAGTCCCTATAATTGCGGATGATGCCGTCGATCCAGCCTTCGGCACGGGGATAATGATGATCTGCACATACGGGGATAAGGCAGATGTCCAGGCTGTAGCTAAGTATGGTTTGCCGACCGTGAAACTAGTCGACGAGAAAGGCAGGATAACGGGGGGCGCTGGAAGATACGCCGGGTTAACAGTCGAGGATGCTAGAAAGAATATTGTGAGCGACCTTAAGGAGCTTGGACTGCTTAAGTCTGTTGAAAGCCTTGAGCAGGAGATCGGAGTGTGCTGGCGATGCGACACACCCATAGAGATAATCTCAACAGAGCAATGGTTCATGAGGACGAAGGTTCTCACAGACGAGATAGAAAAGGTTTCTAAAGAGATTAAATGGTACCCCGACTGGATGAAGTATAGGCTCATAGACTGGGCGAAGTCTCTGGACTGGGACTGGGTTCTAAGCAGGCAAAGGGTCTTCGCGACACCTATCCCTGTATGGTACTGTAAAAAATGCGGGGCTTTAAGGCTCGCGAAGCCTGAGGAGCTCCCAGTCGACCCGAGGACTATGAAGCCTAGAGGAGTATGCGCTGAATGCGGATCAAGCGACTTCAAGCCGGAGACGAGTGTCTTAGACACATGGTTCGACTCTTCGCTGACATGTGCAATCCATGCAGGTTGGCCTGACAGAGAGGATTGGATGGATCTATTCCCCGCCTCTATCCATCCTTCAGGTCAAGATATCATACGGACGTGGGCGTACTATCTAATGGTTAGACATCTCGCCCTCTTCGGGAGAACAGCCTACAACTCCGTGCTTATAAATGGGATGGTGCTCGGAACAGACGGCAGGAAGATGAGTAAATCCCTCGGAAACTACGTAACCTCTCGAGAGGTCTTCGATAAGTTTGGCGCCGACGCTGCCCGCCAATGGGCTGCTGCCGGAGGGAACACGGGCTTCGACGTACCTTTCAGGTGGAGCGACGTGGAGTTTGGATGGAGGTTCATGCGTAAGCTCTGGAATGCATGCTCGTTTGCAAGCGTCCACTTACAAGATTTCAATCCTGAAAGCGAGTTTAAACTAAGCATCCTCGACCAGTGGATTCTCAGCATGCTCGAGAGAGTAGTGAAATCCACTGGGGACGCTTTAGAGGAGTGCCAGTTCATGAACGCTTTGGAGACTGTTAGAAACTTCTTCTGGCATATCTTCTGCGACCACTATATTGAAGCGATAAAGTATAGGCTGTACACAAACGATGAGAGTAAGCGAGCCGCCCAGTGGACCCTATACTACAGCATAAAAAAGATACTCCAGCTTCTAGCCCCTGTGATGCCTAACCTAACTGAGGAGATCTATCAATACATATACTCCAACGGTGAAAGAGATAGCATTCACATAAGCAGATGGCCTGAGACGAACACCTCTCTGATAAACCCTGAAGCTGAAGAGGCGGGTGACATCATCGTTTCCGTAATAAGAGAGGTGAGGAAGCAGAAGAATAGGAAGGGTATCCCGTTAAACGCGGAGATGGAACGTGTTTCAATCTACTATAAGGAAGACTCAGAATTATCTGCATTAAAGTTAGGTTTGAAGGATATCTCAACCACTTTGAAGATAAAGCACGTAGAACTAGTTAAAGGATCGGGCGGCGAATTTACAGTTGAAGAGCATCCGAGTATAAGCTTCTATATAAGTTAATCTTATCATTTCTCTTCAGCAAAATCAAACCCGGTACGTCTATTTCTTCAACATTTCTTTGCAAAACTAGGAGGCCTCATTATCTTCCCGGAAGAGAGAGGAGGTATGTGTTATTAAAATTTAACCATATTGTTTTATTGTCTGCATCCCTATTTGAATTGTCGATACTTCAGAAGGGCTGCTAAGCCTCCGAAGGATTTAAGCAGCATCTCCCCCTCTTCCGTCTGGGTGGAGATCATCTCAACCTCTGCCCCTGCATCCTCAGCCATCTTCGATAAGGCATCTATGAGATCTTCTTTCTCTTCTACAATATACGAGGCATTCCCACATTGTTTACAATTTTTTGAGGGGATCTCCTTTTCCAAAGTTTCAAGATCTATGTTGTCAACTATTTTAGTTTCTTTGTAGCCGCATTCTCTGCATCGAATCTTAACGATCGACCTATCTAAGCCTTCCGAGATGAGAAGAGTCTTCACATTCACACTCTTCAGAGCCTGGATCACTTCCTTTTCACCGTAAGTTGCTAAACCCGTGTCATGCCCAACGTTATATAGAAAATTCTGAATCATCTCACGTTCCTTCAAGAATCGGACGTTCTTCAACAGATCCTTCGACTTGTCGATAACCTCTTTGACTCCTTCGAAACCAGTGTACGCGGTGTCAACTGTTCCTAGGATCTTATCTTTCAGCTCGTAGTGTATATAATCGCCTTTAATAAAGTCCTCCTTAGTCGATCCAGGGCCCCCAATGATTATTCCGTGGAGGTTAGGCATATTCTTGTATATTTCAGTCACATGTACTCCGACTCGCGTATAGTATTCGTTGAGGTACATCTCTCTAGCCCGCTCGAAACGCCTGCTGCTTTGGCCTCCTGCCCTATGTTTGCCTGGTACACCTGAAGTGATCTCTCTGATTATCTCGGACCTGCTCCCCTTAAGCTGTGCGAATGTGGCTTCCTTAGAATCCATGACTATGATTCCGTAAGCCTCTTCTCTCCTGATTATATCGTATAAGGGTTCAAGCATGAAGCTGTGTTCACATCGATAGTAATACGTCGAAATCGGTTCAGGAGGGATGAGAACATATGTTTCCATGTCTCCCACTCCGAGCTGATCGCTGGCGATAGTCCCGGCGAAGATCACTAAACCAGTCTCAGGGATCTTCCTAAAGAGCTTCAAGCGCTCCATAACCTTCGTCAAAGCATCTTGAACATTCTTCCTAGTTGTCTTAGACTTGATGTTGCCAGCCGTCCCCCACTCGTTTCGGAGATCGTTCATGACTTCGCTAACCTGCTTCCCCGGTGGTATGTAAACGCTGATGAGCTCTGTTCCCCGGCCCTCCTTCTTCTCAAGCTCCTCAAGCATTTTAACGAACTTGAACTTACTCATCGGAGCGAATTCTTCAGCCATAGTGAACCCTTATCCGAGTTTAAAAGCAGCCATAGAATATATGCGTTATTAAGCTAAGCCATGCTCGGAGACTACTGTGCCTTTATGCCCCCCTTCAACAGCCCTGATAATCTCCTCTGGGTCGGTGCCGTCAACAAACACTATACGCATTCGATGCTTTTCTGCAAGCTTTAAGGCCTTCAGATCAAAGAGCCCGTAGTCTCCAGGAATCTGCTTGAACCTTGATCTTATTATTTTCTCGAGGAGGTCGTAGGTGAGGCTCTGATATTTCTTCGCATCGGGGTTCCTACTCGGATCCTTGTCGAATACTCCCCCGT
>JAGTQU010000003.1:0-12521 GCA_018396695.1 Candidatus Bathyarchaeota archaeon
CGCTGCGGACTGGTATACGTTTACAACGTCTTACACCCTGTGGAAGTCTACGGCGACAGCTTCATAATATCCAAGAGCTACATAGGACCTTAAAAACAGTCATATTTAAACTGTACTCCCAATTTTTTATATTCATTATTATATAAAAGATTGTTTCTAATGATCAGTATAGATTTAGAGGGGGAGAATTTAAAATCCCTATTCCAAGAGTCTGATAAAAGAAATTTAACTTTAGTTTCACATTTAGTAGTATATGCAGCTAAGTTATTCTTATTGCCGTCTCTATTATAATTCCTCCCTTCCCTATCGTATAGGAGAAGTTCCTAATCGGCGTCACGAATCCTCTCAATTTCTTTATGAACATCCTTCTAGTGATGTACTCTGTGCCTTGCATCATCGTGAACTCTATGACGCCTTCAGCGAAATGCTGCATCGCGATCTCATCCTTTTGGTCATGCATACCCTTGGTAAGCAAGATGAGATGAAGACCCTGAATCTGTCTGTTTAACTTGGACATGTTACAAAGGAGACTAACGGATTCGTCAAACTTACCTTTCATGAGAATATCTGAAAGAGAATCTACTACTATCGACCTTTTCAGTCCGAGCTCCCTCTCGACTGTTTCCATGACCTTGCTGGGATGCGGGCTTAGAAAACGCCAACTTCCGTCTTCCTCATGCTTTACAGTGTCTAATCCGAAGCTCACCATTTCATCCCTTATTTGCTCGATAGGCTTGTTCAGCGTCAAATAAGACACACCCGACTGTTGAGTCCTCGTATACGCCACCTGTTGCACGAATACTTCTATTCCTGATCCAGGCTCTCCAAGGATGAGTAACACCTTAGGAGGCAACCCACCATTAAGCAGCTCGTCGAGGCCTGAGATCCCAGTTTTTATCAACTTCATACTTTCAACCCTCTCTTTTCCCTACATGTAATTGTTTCTTATTTTCTTGTACATGATTCTATGGCTCCCAGTAACCTTCGTGGAATGTTCCATCGGTGCAGATAATTTTGACGCAAACTTTGCTCCTGTAGCTTTGTATTACAATGATCTCTGCCGTCTGCCCTTCTTCTAGGATATTAGTTCCTTTACCGTTTATAGTGCAGTTAGTGGCTTGAAGGATAAACCTATCATCGCCTAGATACATAGTATCTAGAATTATCGTTCCTTTACCCACATTTTGAACATACACCCGTGTCTGGTTTTGCTGGAAGACCACATTCTGGATAAGTATCGTATGTCCGGTTCTTTGGGCAGTCGAACTCCAGATATAAATTATCCCTATCGCTCCAATTATGCTCACCAAGAGCACTAAGACCAAGGTCACTGGAACCGTGATAGCTTTATCATATTTAAAAGAGTAAGACAACGTTCTAATAAACATCGGAATAGTCGATTTGAAAAAGGTTACGGGTACTTTGTTACGTAAAAATTTCCACTCTTAAAGATTCATAAAAATATTTCAATAGCCTTAAATGTCATATTGTGGAAATTTGTGGTGAAGATTCATGCAAAACATCAGAAATAAGATGGGCGTTTCCCCTGTTTTAGCTGTGCTACTAATGATAATCGTAGCCGTTGCGGCTTCTCTAGTAACATACGCTTGGGTCATGGGATACATTGGATTTACTACATCCAAGGCAGGGAAATCGCTACAGATCCAAAGTATTGCATACAATAAGACAAGTTCCACGCTTCACGTTTATGTGCAAAATGTTGGAGACGGGTTGATCTCTCTAAACCGTACCAACTGTCTATACGTGGATGGCATATTAAAGGTTGTGAAAGAGGGGAATTTGGATCCTCCAGATGGCCAACTGGATAAAGGTAAAACAGCCGGAATTACGGTCTATATCTCGGGTTTATCTGTGGGTTCACAACATAAGGTGAAAGTGGTCAGCCTCGATGGCACTTTTAATGAAGTCACCTTTACAGTTCCATCATAGCAACAGACGACTTATTTAAAAACATTAGTGAATTGATATTGAACGCTCGTTTTTTAAGTAAAATAGGATTGAAAAAAAACAAAAAAGAGTCGTCAATAATTGGTAATGAATTAATTACCGTCGAAGCCCAAGCTGAAAAAAAACGGAAAGAAGAACATATGGTTAATTCTTCTCACTTCGTTCAGAATGAAAAGCTGATTGAGGGATATGATATTAATCCTCCTTACGCCTCTGTACGTGTGGTTCAGGATGCTTCTCGAGGGAACGTGAAGTATCTCGTCGATGAGCCCGAGATGTCCCTGGACGATCTTAAGCATTTAAGAGATCTGAAAAATTATCTATCTCAGGTTCTAGATGTTGATATTAATGATATTTCAACAAAAGAGGCTGCAAAAAAGTATCTCTATGATAAGATTGGCGAGGTAATAAAAACTCATAAATTTAAGATAACCCCTCAAACCAAGGAGAAGCTTGAATATTATCTGATTCGAGATCACCTGGGGTTCGGAAAAATAGATGTCTTAATGAACGATATGATGATAGAGGATATCTCATGCGACGGCGTTAACATTCCCCTATACATCTGGCATAGAAAATACGAGTCCATACCAACAAACATAGTTTTCCAAACGGCGAAGGAGCTTGACTCATTTGTCCTTCGACTCGCATATCTATGCAGACGTCACGTATCAATCGCCCAACCCATGCTTGACGCATCGCTGCCAGATGGGAGCCGCATCAACCTCACATTCAGCGACGAGGTTACGAGGAAAGGCTCAACTTTCAGCATAAGGAAGTTCAATCGTGACCCAATGACGATCATAGATCTTATAAATTATAAAACGATCTCTGCCGAGATGGCGGCATACTTCTGGTACGCCATCGAGAACCGAGTCTCGATCCTCGTATCTGGAGGAATAGCCGCTGGCAAGACGACGACGCTTAATTGCATGAGCATGTTTATAAAGCCCGACCTAAAGATTGTCTCAATAGAAGACACTCCCGAGCTTAACCTACCACACCAGAACTGGATTCCGGCTGTAACTAGAACCCACTTCGGCCTCGGCACCGATTCATCAGACATCACACTCTTCGATCTACTCCAGTCGTCCCTCAGACAGAGACCTGACTATATCATAGTCGGTGAGGTGAGGGGAAGTGAAGCTTACACGCTTTTCCAAGCCATTAGCACAGGTCATCTCGGCATGTCTACGATCCACGGTGAATCTGTGGATGCTGTCGTCTATAGACTAGAGTCAGAGCCGATGAACATCCCCCGTACACTGATCGCTGGAATAGATATAATCACAATTCAGAAAAAGGTTGTAAGCCGCGGACAATCCTGCAGAAAGATGATAAGCACCACCGAGATAGTCGGTCTCGATCCAAGATCCAAAGAGATCTTAACTAATGAGGTTTACAAGTGGAACACAGAAACAGACAGTTTTGATTTCACAGGTAGAAGCTACCTCGTCGAGAAAATCTCAGCAAAGAACGGTATACCGTTGGAAGAGGCTAACAAGGAGATTAAAAAGAGGAAGATTATGTTAGAGTCGATGGCTAAAAAGAATATCAGAAACTATGAGGAGGTATCTGACATCGTGCGGAGATACTACGAGAATCCAGAAGTTGTATATAGGGAGCTGAAGGAGATTGAATAGTTCCCTTATAAGATTCTTCATCACTATTTCAAGGACATTCCCACATGGATTAATGTTGAGGATGAAGAGGTTCAGAAGCAACCTTGCGAAAGCGAGCATAAAGCTGAGCTTCGAGACCTATTTCGGATTCACAGTATTTTGCACCATCTTCTCCTCCATCACAGCCTTTATTGTGAGCCATCTATTTTTTTCTTTTATAGTTGAATTACAACTCTCTAATCCGTTCGTCCTACCCATTCTGATCGGTGCCTTGTCTGGGGTATTAACCTTTGTACTATGTTATGCATATCCTATCATAGTCTACATCTCACGATCTAGGAAAATCGATGCTAACCTCCCATTTATAGCTAATTTCATGTCTGTGCTCGCCACTTCTGGGATGCCACCAGAAAACATTATAAAATCTCTTGCAAGGGTTGCTAAGGAGTTCAATGTGGATAGAGAGATGAGAGGGCTTGTGGCAGAAATCGAACTCATGGGATCCGACTTGAATGAAGCTCTCAGAAACACTTCTGAGCGGTCACCATCAAAGAGATTCGCCTCTCTTCTAAACGGCGTCATAGCGACATCGCATATGGGTGGAGATATGGCCGCGTATCTTCGGGATCAGGCAATCAAGTATAAGAATGAGAGGGTGCTCTCAACGAAGATATTCATTGATAATTTGAGTATTGTAGCTGAGATCTATGTAACTTTCATGGTTGCTGCACCGATCATGCTTATTGTTATGCTTTCAGTAATGTCTTTCCTAGGCGCAGGCATCACAGTGGGGAACATAGACGCAAAGTTTCTTATGAATCTTTTAAGCTTCGTCATCATTCCTCTAGGTATCATACTCATGATAATAGTAGTCGACGCCATGGCCCCGCCGAGGTGAATATATGAGAAGGATCTCGACTAAGATGAAGCAGACCACCTGCTTAAGCTCCGTTATATTGGCGGCTGTCATTTTTTACTTTTTTTTTATTTTCCGTGTAGATGATGCGATAAAATACATGAACGAAATACTTCTCGTTATCCTCCTTATCATAATGATCCCATCGTCAATATTGGATTTTGAACATTCGAGATGGATGGATGCAATCGATGACCAGATGCCAACGTTCATAAGAGGAATATCTGAGGCGTATGAAACAGGTCTCACACTTGTCGAAGCCTTCGATCATGTCGTGAAAAGCAATATGGTGAAAAAACCTCTAGCCGACGAAATAAAGCGGATCTCGATCCAGATGTCTTGGGGCTTGACTTTTGAGGAAGCGCTCGAAAACTTCAAAGAAAGAGTTTCTTCACCTATGGTGAATCGTTTCTGTGCAATCGTACTAGAAGCTAGTAGATCTGGAGGAGAGATTCGAAAAGTTTTCACAGCCATGTCGGGCTTCATGGAGGAGATGAGAGAAGCTGACAGAGAGGCAGATGCTAATATGAGACCCTACCTTCTAATCGTGTACGTTGCCTTCGCCGTCTTTCTATGGATTGGAGTTATTTTGATTCAGTCTTTCTTTAAACCGCTTGAGGGTTCAAAGCAGTTCCTCAGTCCACTAACCATAATCGGACTGAAGGAATATAACGACTTTTTCTATAAGACAATGATAGTATCAGCCGTAATGGGAGGTCTCATGGCTGGGAAGATGGGAGAACGACGTATATTGGGTGGATTGAAACACTCCATAGTCATGGTCATTACAGGATATCTAGTATTCTTCTTTTTGGTCCCTCCAAACTGGGTGAGCGCATGAAATGAGCAGAGTGATAAAAAACAGGAAGGCGATCTCACCTATTTTGAGCACTGTTTTAGCGATTCTTATAGTAACACTCTCAATGAGCGCTATCTTCTCATACTTCGTGGGATACGTCACCAATTTCCAGCAGGGGCGTGGAAGCTCGAGGCAGGAGATGATCGAGATCGAAGACATCTGGTTTAATCTTGGTCCTCCAAAGTATATCATCATCTCAATATACAATTATGGAGAGTTAGATATAAAAATCGTCTCGGTTTATATCAATGGACTACTAGTTACCGCGGAGGATTCGAATCACCAATGGCCTGTCGTGGTTCATCCAAAAGGCTTGGTTGACATACATGTTGTTAACATCAACTGGAAGCCGTACGTCAAGTACGAGTTTAAGATAGTTTCTGAGAGGGGTTCGAGCTTCGGCGCTGAGTCTTTTCCACCATACGTTTCTTGATTGATGAGGTATCGAAAATATGATAAGAAACAAACGTGGGACAGCTGAGATCGTTGGAACATCCTTATTCTTAGTAATCCTTCTATTTTTCTTTACCAATGTGATCCTTTGGTATGACATCTCAGCACGCCAAGCTGAGTCGGTGATGCTTGACAAGATAAACTCTCCCATCTCGATAGCTATTTTTGATCAAGATCCACTTACTTTTAGGGTACGTTCAATAGGGATAAAGGATGTACAAATTGTTCGAGTCCGATGGATTGAAGCAGCGAATGACAATCACGGTTGCGTCGACATCGAACGATTAATCCCTATACCGGTTTTCATTCAAAGCGGGTGGTATATAGATATAAAATTAGTGAAACTCGGGGAAGGATTCAATTTCTATCCAGAAAATAGAACGCTAACGATTGAGTACAGCCCTCCAAAGGGGGATGTAACGTTCAAGGTATTCACGAACCTTGGTAATTCAGCGGTATATAGATACTCGTTTCGATGATACTCCTTTAGTTTATCTGATTCTCCACTTCTATTAAGGAAAAAAACCTCTGTAATTTGTTTAGAACATTAAGGGTAATAAAATGAGCAGCATAATAAACCAAGTAAAGAATCTAAATCTGTGCACTGGATGCGGAACATGTGCTGGTGTTTGTCTAAATAATGCTATAGAAATGAAAAAATCAGAATCTGAAGGACTATACTTACCACACATCTTACAAGAAAAATGTACGCAATGCGGGATATGCTCGAAGGTTTGTCCAGGATATGAAGTGGATTTTAATGGATTAAACGAAAAGATCTTTGGAAAAAGACCTGAGGATAATTCGCTTGGGAACTATCTTTCCACTTACGTTGGCGAATCTTGTGACATAAATGTAAGGTTTAATTCATCATCTGGTGGACTAGCAAGTCATATTCTCATTTACGCGCTGGAGAAACAAATCATAGACGGTGCAATTGTAACTAGAATGAATCGAGAGAAACCTTTAGAGACCGAGACATTCATAGCTAGAACGAGTGGAGAGATTCTTGAAGCTTCAAAATCAAAATATTGCCCCGTGACATCAAACAAGGTGTTGAAGCATATCCTCAGAGAAGATGGGCGATTTGCGATAATTGGTCTTCCATGTCACATTCATGGTATCAGAAAGGCTGAAAACATCTATAAGCCTCTACAAAATAAGATAGTCCTGCACATAGGATTAATGTGTTCGCATGAGGTCAATTTTCGAGGCACTGAGTTCCTGATCGGTAAGATGCATATAAACAAGAAGGATGTAAAGCAGATAGCTTATAGAGGAAATGGTTGGCCTGGCGGAATGTCGGTAACTCTTCGAGACAATTCATTAGTTAAAATACCGCTCTTCGGCTCTTGGCACTCTTATTGGCCAGTATTCTCATCGTTTTTCTTCACTCCAATTCGATGCTTTATGTGCCCAGACCAAACAGCGGAACTCGCTGACATCTCTCTGGGAGATGCTTGGTTGCCTGAGCTTATGAATGATAAAACAGGAAAATCAATAATAGTCTCTAGGACGGAGAAAGCAGAACAGATTCTATCACAAATGAAAAATGAGAATTTAATAAACATTAGACGCATCCCGCCTGAAAAGGTTAGGCAATCCCAACGCATCAATATGATATTTAAAAAGGACGATTTCTCGTCAAGGCTTTCACTTCTTGCTTCCCGAGGTCTGAGCATACCTAGATTCAATAACATAAAAGATACACGTATTACAGTCCGGAGCATTTTAAGATTTATTTATGCTTATACAAATATGAAGTCATCAACAAACCCAATGATTGTATCTATTCTAAAAGGCGTCCCTCTACCTATTTTCAGGTGTTATCAGGGATTATACAAGTTCTTATCGAGGATTTAATTGGTGGTGACAATTGGAAACAACCAAGATACATATTTTTCATGTTGGAGACATGAACAACAAAGGAACAGAAGCCCTCATAAAAAGCGACGTCCAGATAATCGAAGAACTCTTAGGCAATGTTTCGATATCAGTATCTACGACAGATGTTGAAGGAGTTAAAAGAGTAGGAGTTAGAAGCGACATCGTGCTCCCGCTTTTACTGAGTATTCCCTATAGTTTTGCAGATAATATGACCAAGAGATTTAGGATATCGCGATATTCCATCAAATACAAAATTCTTGCATTTATGGGCGTTTTAAATTTATTCGTGGGGATAGTCCTTTTAATCTTCTCTACTCTATTAACTAGAATTGGACTTAGACCACTGTTCAGGTCGACAGCCCTAAAAAGAATTAAAGATTGCGACCTAGTAGTTTCTTGCAGTGATGAAAATTTCAAGGAGGCAGCATCACTCCTTCCAACGACATTCTACTGGCTTTTGAATTGGTGGTCTATTCTCTTCGTCCGCACCATCGATATAACCATAGCCAAGTTCTTTAGAAAACCAGTCATAATCTTCCCTAACTCTATAGGTCCTTTCAAAACTGGAGTAGGACGATTCCTAGGGCGATTAGCCCTAAACAACGCCAATATTGTGCTGATCAGGGAAAAAATATCTTTTAAAATCGTGGAGGACTTAAATATAAGCCCCCCAAGGATTTTGACTTCAGACTCCGCACTATTGTTCAAAACTTCTAAAAGATTTGAATTAAACGCCCCGAAAAACGCAATAGGCGTCTGTCCAGGAGTTTATGCCCAGACCCTTTCAATGGAAAAAGTTCAGAATTACATAGTTGAGCATGCTCACGCTCTTGATATGGCTATCGAAAAGCTTCAATGCGAGATTATTTTCCTTCCCCATTTCATCTCAGGTTTCGAGAACGATGACCTCGATATTTCAAGGCAGATCATGTCTAAAATGCGGAATAAGACGAAAGCAAAGATAGTAAGAGTCGAAAGCCTCGACGAGTTTAAATCCTATTTAGAAAGCATGTCTATGATAATTTCTTCAAAACTCCATCCTGCAATATTAGGTTCTTCAGGATTCGTTCCCACCTTGTGTATAGCTTACGATCAGAAACAGGTGGGATTCTTCGATACTTTAATGATGCCTGAAAATGTCGTAGCTATAAACGATATCACTTCTGAGTTATTGTTTTCTAAGATCTCTCAGATATGGATGGATAAAGATAATATTAGGAAAAACCTCGAAATTATCATACCTCAGCTTCAAAAAAATATTAAAGAGGCTATAAGAATAGCCTTATCACAATCTATAAACAGGAAATAGGTAAAATTTGAGGGGATAAATTGAGAAATTACTTTAGATCCATATATTATCTCTATGATCTTTTAAGTCACATTCATTGGGATCAAGAAAAACTAAAAGAATACCAGAACAAAGAATTGAGAAAGGTCATAAATTATGCTTATGAATATGTCCCATTTTATCATAGATTATTCAAGGAAAATAAGATCAATCCATCAGATATAAGAAATATCGAAGATTTAAATCGAATACCTATTATTCGAAAAGAAAACATGCGAAAAAATATTACAGAGGTTATTTCGAGAAAATACAGAGTCCAGGATCTCATCAAATTAGAGACCAGTGGATCTACTGGAAAACCTTTCCCCGTTTATATAACTATGAAAGAGGATGATTATAGAAAAGCAAAACATCTCAGAGCTAACATATACTGCGGGCAAAAGCTTAGAGACCGTTTGGTCGCTTTGACTTCTCCCAGCCACATGACAAAAGTTCCCAAAATCATGCGTACACTAGGCATCTACTATTGGGATTTCGTGTCAGTTTTCGACAGTATAGAAGATCAAATAGCTAAAATTGAAAGTCTAAGACCAGATATTCTGGATGGCTACTCAACCTCTCTAACGATTTTAGCAAAAGAACTGGAGAAACGTGGAATAAAAACAATAAATCCGAGATTTCTAATCAGCGGCGCCGAACTCTTAGATAATCATATGCGCGAGATAATAGAAAGAGTGTTTGAGGCTTCAGTGTATGATCAGTATTCTATTGTTGAAGTTGAACGCATTTCCTCCCAATGCCCTATCAAGAAAGGATACCACATAGACGCCGATAGTTTAATCATTCAATTCGTTGATAATAATGGGGAAGAGGTTTCCATCGGCGAGGGGGGAGAGATAGTCTGCACAAGCTTGTTTAGCTATGCTATGCCATTCATCAGATATGCCATAGGAGATATAGGTGTCCCAACAGATGAAACATGTGAGTGTGGAATCACCCTCCCTCTCATGAAAATAATCGAAGGTCGAAAAGATTCACTCATACCTCTTCCAGATGGACGAATATTATCTCCTAGAATGTTTAGCATAACTGTGAATTCTTTTAGTGAAATAGAAAAGGTTGACCAATTCCAGGTTATTCAGAAAAAACTGGATCTATTTGAATTTAGAATAAAGAAGAAAAATGAAAATGATGATGAAAAGATATTAGAATCAAAACTGAGAGCTCATCTACTTAAAATGCTTAATTTATTATCTGACATGGTTGAAATAAAGATAATCTTTGTTGACGATATCCCCTTGGAAAAAACAGGAAAAATGAGAAGTATAATCTCTCAAATTAACTAATATAGATAAATTTACTAAAAAATATAAATGTGATATTATTATGAAAATAAGTGTAATAATAGATTGTCGGTTGTACTTACAAAGGTCATGTAGAAAATCTCAGCGTCATTATAAATCCGATTGGGTGCAACATGTCCTTCAGGAAGGAAGTTTTTGAGAAGGTGGGATACTTCAAATTAGACATTGGTCGTTACGTGAAAAAATTGAGGGATGCTGAAGAAATAGAAATCTCAATGAGAATTAAGAAAAATTTTTCCAAATTCAAAGATCTTGTATGATCCAGAAAATATTGTGCATCATCACGTATCTGAGAATAGAGTAAAGTTATGTTATGAAAAGATCATATTATCAAGGTGTCTCTAAAGCAATCCTTTCAGATTATCATTCTTACAAGTCTTTTTCTTCAGATTGAAGAAAATTTATCAAGTAGAAAATATCCTACAGTTACTGGTACTACTTTTATCGATATCTTGTGTTACAATTGGATTTTTAAAAGAATCTTTGAAAAAAATCTTTCATAAAGATATAAATTAATTTTATTAGCTATTTATGAACTGGTCTGTACCAACATCACTGTGTATCCATTCATCAATATGGGATTAGATGCTTGAATTAGACCTGTCTGAACTGCCGGAGTTTTCCATGAGATAGCATTGGATATTTTAAAATACGTTAAAGAACCACTCAGACCCTTAATGTATATAGATTTCTGTACATTAGCCTTCAATATAATCATCAAGTTTTTCTTTGAACCATGAATCCAGGCAACGGCTCTGACGTCTTCTGAGCTACTGGTTGTATATATGATCTTATCCCCGACATAAAGGTTCGTTCCAACCAGTTTATAGAGGTAATAGGGGTACCAAGGCTTGTCATTGTCAAGATTAACCATTCCAAAACCGTAACCTCCAGAAGGGGAGTCGTCTTCTGTGGAAGCAGAGGTTGCGAAATTGAAGTATATGTTGCACATGTATCCCTTTAACATAAATGTTCTGACTGTTAGAGCGTTGTAGATTACTCCGACCATCTGTTGAATTCTTGGGTCAGTTCCAGAAGAATATGCAAAGTTTATATTATTTTCAGATTTTATTACAGGAAGATCAATCCCTGTTGCCTGTTTATACACCTGTTTCGCCTTATCGACTCCATAAATGCTGGTCGATTCTCCGATATATTTTGTCTCAGCCGAAGCTATTATTTGAGAGTCCGAGGCGCTTAAACTGCCAACTCCATAGCCGTGATAACTTAAGAAATCTATCTTTATCTTACGGGAAATCAACGCATTGAGAACTTTCTTCATTATTGAGGCATCGGTACTAATTTTGACATTTGGATTTTCGGCACGCATAGCTTTTGCAGCCGCCTCAAAAAGATCTATATAATCTCCTACTTTTTCCGTGTTATCCCAATCGAAGTAGTGATGAGGCTCATTCACTAGCTCATAATATTCAACATTCAAATTCTTCTCTTTGAAGTGTTTCACCCATGCTCTCGCATAGGATGCCCAGCTTTCGGGATAAGGCAGTCCAGTAGTTGGGTTGACAGCCATTCCTGCTGGCGTCTCTAAACGATCCCTATACCAGTTATAAAATCCCAGAACAATGAGAGGTTTTGCGCCAATCTGAAGTATCTGTTGGATAAGAGTGTCAACTTGAGTCCAAGACCATTTACCGGTCTTTGACGATTCGTACCATTTAGTGCAAGGCTGTAACCGATATTCGAAAAAGCGAACCATCTTGAAGGCAGCATCGGATGCAAGCTGTCTAAGAGTACTAGTGGTCATCCATTCTCTGAGGTCAGGACCGTCTAACTGAAACCCTGCGAAGAATACATTTGTCCTCACGATCTTGCTTGAGTCTATCGTCACTGTTACCTCCGTCGCTGCTTGAACACCTGCTAAGAAATTAGATACCCAAAAAGACGATATCACCAACGTTAAGAACGCTAAGCCAAAAATCTTTTTTCCTAGAGTAGCCATTTCAATCTTCGGACAATCACCTTCAAAAAATAGATTTATAGATTTCTAAAAAGACTAGTTGACAAAGTTTTCAAAATAAAATTAATAATGTATTATTTAATTATTTTTAACAGTAAAAATTACTAAAAAAGGTATTAACAAAGTTTTCAAAAAAATATAATCTTTTTATCGTCTTAAACAGGTATAAACTGAGAATAATATAAA
>JAGTQU010000003.1:12569-83528 GCA_018396695.1 Candidatus Bathyarchaeota archaeon
AAAATCTATGCGACAGAAATATTGTTTCCTCCTAATACTCGCCATAACAATCCTTTTGTTTATCTCATTAGTGACTACCTCGATTATTTCAATTAAACCAACTGATTTAGGACTAGTCAGTTATCTTCCCGAACCCTTTTGGGTGGGACTATGCCTCATAGGTGTACTTTGGTTTATGGGGCGCAACTCGAAATCTTATTTAATCGCAGGAGTGTTACTAACCTTTGCATATTTATTCTTAGCGCCGGTTGTGATGAGGAAGCCTGTTTGGCTTAGCAACTCATATTATCCGTATGCTGAAAGCCTATTAATTAATTCAAATGGTCGTCTAGAGCCTCGTCAACTCGATATTCTAACCAGTTATCACTACTGGCCTGTTTTTCTATTCATCGCGAGCACATTTAAACTCGTAACATCAATGCCAACCGAGTTAATTTTGAAGATCTTTCCCCTGATCAATATCGGACTCTACTTGCTGTTTGCTTATCTTATTTTAAGAATAAAATTTGAATTCAGGTACGCTATTTTAGGATCAGTATTTTTTTTATGTAGTTTCTTTTCTCGCCAACAATATTTTGGTCCTCCTGGCATATCTTATATTTTTTATCTTACAGGATTTCTTCTAATTTCGTGGATATTTTTCACTGATAAAAGAAATAAAGGAATCTTTTCAATTTTATTTTTTTTAATATCAATTTTACTCATATTTACACATGTTTTGACATCATTTTTTTTGATCATATCGCTGTTATCTATATATTTTGTTCACATAATTATAAAAAAATTATCTAATTTTGTTTTGAGTATAACAAGTTTAGGATTAATAATATGCTTTTTAATATACAATATGTATGCAGTGCCGAACTTCGGTCTTATTAGACTATTCATAAAAAACATTTATGATGGATTAAAATTTTTATCTTTTTTCCGTGAAAGTAATAGAATAATTGGAACGTTTTCTAATGAAATAAGCTACTATAGTTCATGGGCTATTGTTTTCATTAATCTAATCGGATTTGCAATAACATTAATCTTAGGAATTCGAAAAAAAACTAAAATCGAATTGTATAATGCCTATTTAGCAATTAACATAATTATGCTAGGAATATTTGGGGTAATAGGTAGATATGGAGCACATGAAGCCTATCAAAGAGCATTCATGTTTGGATTAGTACCTTTAGCATATTTCTCAATAAATGTGATGCGAAACAAAATATATATGTTGATTATATTAATAATTTCTTTAATGTTTCTGAACCTTCCTGCTCAATACGGATCCGATACATTCAGATTAGCTACTGAAAAACAACTTTATGGAAGCAGATTTTTCGCTTATAATACGCCGAATGAAATAAGTGTTCATGGACAATTCTCACTTTATGTTAGATATTATACTCCAGTCAAACATATTAAATTTGAAGCAATCCCAGGAACATCTTTGCCATTTACTTATATCCCTAATTCTACTGCAATAATTAATGCGATTACTACAACAGATTATACCATCTTCTCTGAGTTAACATATAACTTCATTTATTATTATTATGGAAGAAATTTATATGATGAAGTAAATCTAAATACATTAAATAGGGTTTACGATAATTCAGGTTATGAAATTTTTAAACCTCATGCTAAAAACTGAATCCTTTAAAAAATATTCTAATATATCTCTCCAAATATTTAAGAATGGATAAGATCCATTTTTTTATATCATAGACGTTATCTAATTGTCGCGTAAATTGTGATTAATGATGATAGAGCACCATGAGGTTTTGAAAAAACCTAAATTTGCCTAACAATTGTGCAGATTAATAATGAAATTTCAGGTTATAAATACATAGAAACAAGTTAACATATTTATCGCTATGTTATTATTTTGGCTCTATTTTTGCAGAACCCTTGCTATGAATTTAAGACAGACTAACAAGCGCCTACTCATCTTACTTTATCTCGTAGAAAGCTGGAAGTGGAACATAACCATTGAATAAATTATAAGGTTCTGCTCCACTGTTCTCAGGCTGCATCACCCAAACATAAACTCGGTCTATTCCCTTAGATTTTGCATAGTCGATAAAAGCTCTTATATAATTTGCTTGGTCTTGCTGATCACTATTATGCCTCCCAAATTCAGTGATCCATAACTCCTTCCCTCTGCTATGCGCTGCTTGAATCATGGCATTCATCTTAGCCTCTGTTACCCCCCAAACGGATTTATCAGGGTTACGCGGATCCCAATAGACGTTTCTGCAAAGGAAGTCAGTAGCGTCATCTATCGCTGAGCTGTAATGCCCAGTACTAGGAGAGTATCCTCCCATAAATCGTACACTAACAGGCATTTGGGTCCTCTCCTTAGCCGCACTGATCACGCTTAAGATAAAATTGTTCTCGGAGGTTGAAGCGGTCTGTGCCTGCGGTTCATTAAGAACCATCCACGCCTTGACTGTATAACCATCAAATGCTGATATTGCGTTTCTAACATAATTAAGGTACTTCTCACGGTTAACGCTATTGCCTGAAGCTGAATCATCAAAATATCTGTCCCAAGTTGTGTACCATGTGTGAAGATCTATGTTCACAGCTATCCCTAATGACTGGCACAACGTGATTATTTCCTTCGCCTTTGCTACACCACTCGAACTAGGTTGCTCGTTGCTCCATTCATACATAGCGTTTAGGCGAAGCGTTATCTCGGTAAAACCCTGTGCTTTGATTATATTCACGAAAGTTGAGACTTCGCTGGAAGTCATCGAGTAGAAGTTGATCAGCTCTGCGCTAGCTACAAACCCTGACGGGGATGGCGGTGGCTGCGGTGAAGGTGAGGGGGATGGACTGGCAGGTGGAGAAGAACCTTCTTCTCCCTGAGATGCATAAGTGATCACCCCTACTGTTGTTATTGATTTTGTTAATGAAACGGCACCTAACCCAATGTTTACGTTTAAAGAAACATATATTAGAACAACAATGGAAAATAAATACATATTTTTTATTATACTTGATTTACCAAATATCCTACGAGGTATTAAATTTTTAATTTTACATGATCTTTTCATGGTCTAAATATTTATTAACATAAATCTCTTATATTTGTTATAGAGTAAAAAAACTATTTTTATAATAGGTATATTAATAATTTGGCTATAAAGTTGATTTATAATATAGATCATAATTATGGTGATACTCTTGAATCTTCCTCTAGGATTTTCAGATATAAGCAAACTAATAGCTTTATTATCAATTATATTGATAATAACATCTGTTATAATCCACCAAAATTATAGATATTCTAATTTGACTCTTGACAGACATTATCTCGAAAAGGTTGCATTATTCTTAGGCTTGATCACTCTCATACCAATAGCTATGATTGTATTCGAAATAATTATCTTTAGATAATTATTCTTTGCCCGACCTATTGCTCGGCTTTGGTCTTAAACTCGTGTGAAATCACATCTCAGGTATCCAAGGAACTATTCTCAAGGTTCCATGAAAATAATGTTGTCCTGAATCAAGGGATCTTAAGTCACAAAAAAGGATATGTGTTTCATGATCTAATTTCGAAAATATGGGGATTCTAGTATCGATGCGTGATGTTCATGCCTCTTACTGACGAATTGTAAATCCCAATGCGAATCTATTTAGTCCTTATCGAATGTTCAATTTTATTATTGCAATAATTATGATAATTAAAATAAAAAATTACTTGTATTGCGATTTTAAAATATGAATAATGATATTTCATAAACCCTCAGAGAAATTAGAAACATTAAATTGTTTTTTAAAGATGGATATAAAAGATAGTTAATTATATTCAATAATTGGACATTTTTCTAACCAAAAATAATCTTTTTCAATAAGTTTTTGCTTCACACGGTTAATGGCAGGGTTTAACATGATTCCGATAAGGCGAGAGAGAACCAACTTGAGTTTAATCCTAAAAATCTTGGTATTAATATCATCTATAACTATAGTTTATTGGCAAGATTTCACAATTTTGTTAAATGAGGCGCTCAACAGCGATTTAGCTACCCACATCCTTGCTATACCCTTTCTAGTCGCCTATATTTGTTTCAGAATTCGTCACAGATTTAGAGCTTTAGCCTCCGATATTCTAGTAAACACTAATTCACCAGCTAGGAGAGCACTTACAAATATAATAGGTATACTTCTATGTGCCTTCGCATACTTCTTGAGATGGACAGGTTCATACAGTTTTATACCATTAGAATACCATATAGCTTCATTACCCATTTTCATCTCAGGGCTAATCCTCCTAATCTTTAACTTTCATGTTCTGAGAGCCCTATTCTTTCCAGTAGTTTTTCTACTTTTCATGATTCCTCCACCAGTTGAACTCGCTCAACAAGTCGGAGGTTACCTCTCATACTATAGCTCTCATGGAGCCTATAATCTCCTAAAGGCAGTTAATCTCCCTGTGAGGCTTTCTGATCTAGATGGAAACCCTATAATCTTCGTTAAGATCCCTTCAGGAGAGGAGTACCCATTCGTAATAGATCTGGCATGCTCAGGAATCTATTCCCTCATAGGATTCCTTATATTCGCACTTTTCTTGGCATACCTCGTCAGAGGGCCATTAATCAAAAAAACTGCTATCCTACTCTTGGGTCTTCCTTTAATATACCTACTTAACATTCTGAGAATAACGATCCTTGTAATAATCGGCTTCGCTTCGGGACCTTACGCAGCTCTAAATCTCTTTCACATTTTTGGAGGCTGGTTCCTAATTCTCATTGGAACCCTCATCATATTGCTCACTTCAGAAAAATTATTAAAAGTAAGCTTGTTTGGCTCAGAACCTATTCACTGCAACGATTGTGAAAAATATTCAATTAACCAGTATTGTTCATCATGCGGTAAGATGCATCGATTCAAATATAATTTTTCGAGGCTTAGCCTATTAAAAATAATAAGCATTTTGGCTATTTCAATAATTCTCATCTTTATACAGGTACCAGTTTATAATCTGACAAATGGATCAGCTGAAATATTCATTAAAAAATATTCTGGAGAAGTATTCACAACTAATATCTTTCCTAAAATTAACGGCTATGAACTCAAATTTGTATATAGAGATACGTCCTTTGAAGAGATAAGTGGACAGGATGCAGCACTAATGTACATGTACGCCCCTAGAGACCCTTCTAAACCTTTAGTATGGGTTGGTCTAGAGATTGGCCCAGCTAAGGCAAACCTCCACACCTGGGAAGTATGCTTAATTACTTATCCACAATCTCTTGGAAGAGAACCTAGCGTTATACAACTCGATTCGAGGGATATCAAACTTCTAGATAATCCTCCCCTTACAGCCCGTTACTTTGCTTTTATAGATAAGAAAAATAATTTTACAGAGACAATACTCTACTGGTATACAAAATCAGTTTTCAGATCCGAGGGAGAATATGTAGAGAAATGGTCGAAGATCAGCGTGATCAAACTGGACGACAATCCTTCAGATTACCTAGAAGCTGAAGAAGAGATCTATCCATTCGCGAAGAGTATAGCTGAATACTGGCAGCCTGTGGTTACTTGGTCGAAATTTGCACTTGTTATAGCGTATCATGGAGTAACCCTTTTGCTTTTAACAGGGTCATTTATAATCGCCTCTACAGGGGTATATCTATATGGATTATTTTCTGAAAAAAGACATGCGAAAATAATGTTTAATAAAATAAATAATATAGAAGATAAAACTATTCTGGAGATAATTAAAAATACTGAAAATGACGTAATAACTGAAAAGTATGTATCATTAAAATTTGTTGAACGTTTAGGAAAACAGATAGATGAAGATAATATATTAGCAAAACTTTTAGAAGCAGAGAAAAACGGTCTGATTGAAAGGAAAATCATCAGCTTAAATGACAATCCATACATAACTTGGAAGGCTAAATTCTAGAAGATTTTTAAATGAATTTCTTAATCTGATTTCTTATTTTTTTAAAAAAAGTTGTGCACGGAAAGACCTGAGATGAGCTTTAAACTACTTAGATATCATTATCAGCTTCAACAATCGAAGAAATTGAATAAGGAAATACTTAAAGAGATTCAACTTCGAAGATTAAAGGAAATAATATCACATGCTTATCTCAACGTTCCATTCTATCATGAAAAGTTTGAGAAAGCAAAAATAAAGCCAGAGGATATAAAAACACTGGATGACCTCGAAAAAATCCCATTGACAACGAAAGCCGAAATACAATCCACTCCCTTGAATTATCTAGTTTCCAGATACGTAAATTTGAATAATTGCGACAGATCGTTAACCAGTGGCACTACGGGAATGCCTCTGACAATAATAATTGACAGAGATTATATGGATTTTCAAGTTGCATTATTCGCCAGAACGTATTTTGAAGATGGAGTAAAATTATGGCATAAAATGATGAGAATAGTTGATCCTTTATATTTGCCTAAGAAAGGGGATTGGTATCAAAAAATAGGATTAATGAAAACGAAGTACGTCTCTCTATTCGAACCCATCGAGAAACAATTTTCTATAGCAAAAAAATATAAACCCGACATATTGAGAGGTTTCAGCTCTCAAATCGCTTTGTTGGCATACCATGCTCGTGAGAATGGTGAAGTCTTGAAGCCTAAAATAATTTTCACCTCAGCAGAATACCTTGACAAAGCTTCCAGAAACCTGATAGAATCAACATTCCTAAGCCAACTATTCGACCTTTACATAAGCACAGAGTTTGGGCTAATGGCTTGGGAGTGTAAGGCCCATTCAGGGTATCATACTAACATTGAAAGCGTTATGATCGAATTCGTAAAAGATGGTGAACCTGTCACAGATGGTGAGAGTGGGGAAATAATCTGCACAAACCTCGTTAACAGAGCAATGCCTCTAATCAGATACGACTTAGGAGACGTAGGCATCCCTACGGAGGAAGAATGCACATGTGGGAGCACTCTGCCTCTCATCAGACTCGTCGAGGGTCGAACAGGAGATTTCCTCGTCACACCGGATAATCGAATAATATCGCCGACGATATTTTTCCCTTATCCCTTTAACGATGTTGAAGGGATAAAACAATTCAGAATAATACAGGAGAAAAAGGATAAGCTAATCATACAGCTAGTTGCAGATGAAGATTTTAAAAGAAATGAACTAGCCCTAGAAAAAGCAAGAAAAGAGATCTGGAAAGTATTCGGTGAAAACATGAATGTTGAATTCCAATTTCTAGACAAAATTAAAAGGGATAATGAAAGAAAATATAGAAAGATAGTGTCGAAAATACCTATTCATCTCACTTAATGATCTTCTTCCCTTTTCTACTTATCCATAAAATAATTACGTAAAACTCTTTTCTAAAGATTTAAATAACCATATTAAACATTAACAAATAGGTGAAAGATTGAATAAGAATAATAGGAGAATCCTGGCGGCTTCACTGGTGATTATAGGCTTAACGCTGATATTCATAATAAATGGAGTATTATTTGCGCCTCAACCAGAGCCTACAGTTACTCCAACAGCTGAAAACACAATGGCTCCAGGATTCCATGTCCCTGAGATCCCTGGAACTCTAGTTGCCTTAGTATTGGGAGTTATGGGGCTGTTAGTGTTTTATTTAAAGAAGTAGAAAAATAATCTAATAGTTAACGTGTCTTGATTACTGATTTTCTTAACGGTTTTTCTATATTGCCTACGACTTCGATCTTATAGGCGAATAGTGGAGGCTATATGGAAATGGTAGAGAATTCCAGCATTGAAAAGATGGAGAAGCAGATAGAGTCCCTTGAATCGGAGATTAGGAGGCTTAAGAGGAAGCCGACAGGCGCCATAGGGACTCTGATTCTGGCTTTAGGGCTGATGCTCCTAGCCTTAGCCATCATCGTTGAGCATAACATATCAGCCTTCATCGGAATAGCCTTAACCTTCTGGGGAGCCCTCCTCCTATACGTCAGGCCTACAAGCTTCGTTAGAAAAGAGATCCTCAACGTTTTATCTACTCAATCCCTTTCCGAGATGGCGGAGATTATTGATGAACTAGGTTACCGAGGGGCCCCATTCCACGTTTCGCCTCCAAGCCTTCTCGGGATGAGGAGAACGAGGCTCATAATCCCGAAAAACCCTCTCTCGAATCTAGGAGAAGATGCTTCCATAGATGAGTTAACGATTACGCCAACACTGATTTCGGTTGATCCCCCCGGGCAGGAGCTATCAAGCCTGATTGAGGAGGAGCTGAGAACAAACTTCTCGGCGAGCAGCTTAGAGTATGTGGAAAACAATCTTGAGAAGGCTCTGGTGGAAGGGTTAGAACTAGTCGAGTCGTTCGCTATGGAGCAGGAGGGGGAGAGAGTATCCGCTAAGTTCAAAGGTAGTGTATTCTTCGACGTTGCGGAAAGGTTAAGCGGTTTGAAGATTAATCCTGCATTTTGCGACCCGCTTACAAGCGCCTTCGCATGCATCCTCGCAAGGGTGACCCAGAAGAGGGTCACTATAGAAAAGATGGAGCTGAAGCCCGAGGAGAAGACCGTCACAAGCACATACAGGCTTATTTAAAGACGGGGATGAACCTTAATTGACTGGAAAAAAGGAGCTAGAGGAGAAGCTCATAGAAATCATCGAAGCCTTCTCAACTTCTACGGTGAAGGAGCTCCTCGAAATAGCTCATCTGCAGCTTTCCATCCCAAAGAAGGAGCTGTTGGACATTATCCTCCGCCTACAAGACGAGGGGAGGATAAGCCTTAAGCTGCCGGAGAAAAGAGCCAAATACAGTTTAAGGGAATATTTCTTTAAAGGAGGGGTCTACTGGTTCTGGTGCATTATCCTTCTCTCAACCACAGCAATGTTGTCGATCTTCCTGATACCTGAAGACGCTTACCCCATAATCCTTGCAAGATACGTCCTCGGCTCACTCTTCGTCCTCTTCCTACCAGGATTCAGCCTCGTAAAAGCCCTCTTCCCTAAAAAGGAATTAGATAATGTCGAGAGGATGGTGTTGAGTTTAGGGTTGAGCCTAGCGATTGTGCCTATCTTCGGGCTACTCCTCAACTATACTCCATGGGGGATAAGGCTTACCCCTATAACCCTAGTGCTCCTTTCTTTCACCATCTTTCTCTCATTTGTGGCTATGATTAGAGAGTATAATGAAAAGTTTCCTAAACCTGAGGAAGAATAAGAATACAAGGATTTACATTCATTAACCCTCTGCATCAACTCATTAAACTGTCGAAGATAAGCTTCGACGATGGTTGATGCCTAGAGGATACTAGGAGGATCATTCTACGGAAATTAACGAGCCTTAAATCACGAGAAGAGAAATAGGTTCAGATACTCTGCTAATATTAAAAGATTGAGCAAGATCCTTTAACGTTGAGGTTCGACAACCACTTTTAGGGCGTCCGAGGCTTCTGAGACGAGCCTAAATCCGAGAGGGGTTTCGCATAGGCTGAGCCTATGAGTCACCATATCCTTAACATTAACCCTGCGAGCTCTAATGAGTTCCAGAGCATCGTTTAGGTCGCTCGGCGCAGCCGCATAACTGGTTGCAAGGCTCAGCTGGCGGCTCCAGAAATCGTTAAGGTTAAGCGGGGCCTCAAACCCTGGGGCTGCAGGGGCGAAGAATAAGATTCTCCCAGCATCTTCAACGCAGTCGAAGGACTGTCTAATAGCTGAAGGGGCGTTCGTGCTCACTATCACGACGTCGGCGAGCCTGCCATGGTTCATCTCTCTCAGAACCTTAAGAACATCCTTTCCAGCATCGATCACCTCGTCTGCGCCGAACCTTTCCGCAGCCTCGAGCTTGAACCTGTGAATATCTGTGGAGATTATCCGTGATGCTCCTAACAGTCTTGCAATTTGAATGTGCAGTATCCCTGAGACTCCGCTTCCCATGACGAGAACGGAATCTCCAACCCTAACTGGAAGCCTCCTCTGGCTCCTAAGCACACATGCAAGAGGCTCTGTGAAGACCCCTTCTTCAAACGTAACCTCCTCTGGGAGCTTGAAGACTCCTCGATCAACGTTGATGCTCGGGACCCTAGCATACTCTGAGAAGCCGCCTGGGTCGATGTTCGTCTTGTGCAGCGTCTCGCATGCAGTGTGCTCTCCTCTGAGGCAGAACCTGCAAGTGTTGCATGGGACATGATGGGAGACGAAGACCCTGTCGCCTACCTTATACTTTTCAACCCCTTCTCCAACCTCTGTGATGAAGCCTACAACCTCATGTCCTAAGACTAGGGGAGCTCTTCTCACCCTATACCACTCCATAACGTCGCTCCCGCATATCCCACACGCCATCACTTTCAGTAGCACTTCACCATGCTTAACCTGAGGCTTAGAGACGGTTACTATTCGAATATCATTATTGTTGTAATAGACGGCGACGCGCATGGAGATGCCTCTTCTTAGTAGAGGCTTAAAGCAGTTATAAAGAATCTGATCCCAATTTTAAACATTAAAATAGGGATGCCAAACAGATACTAAGCTGTGACTCTAGATGAAACAAGAAACGACTTTTCGCAGAGGTAAGTCCTCCCCTAGGGTTGATTATCACTGCCACATCTCCATGAAAGAGTACGCCGACATCGACCATCCGACCATAGTAACCGTCTCTAAGGAGGAGTTCATCTCAGACCTCGACGCCGCGGGGTTCGACAAGGCTGTCGTGCTCTCTGATTCCAGGACGACGCCTGAGAGGGTAGCAGAGTTTGTGAAGCAGGCTCCAGACCGTTTCATAGGATTCGGCTACGTGAATCCGGTTAGAAGAGACGCTGCCGAAAGCGTTCTCGAACAGAAGGATGAGCTGGGCTTATTCGGGCTCAAACTCTACCCGACTACAGATGGATACCGGCCTGACGACTACAGAGCATTCAAAACATATGAGGCGGCAGTAAGTCTTGACATGCCCATAATGCTCCACCATGCGGGGATGCCTGAACCCCATGATCTCTTGAAACACTCAGACCCGGCACAGATAGATGCCGTGGCAAGTTGCTTCCCAAAGCTGAGGATCATCCTAGCCCACCTAGGATACCCTAGGGTCGACGAAACCCTCTACGTTTTGAGGAAACATAAAAACGTCTGGGCGGACGTGAGCTGGCCCTACGGAGACGTCAACCATCCGAGTTATAGGTTTATGCTCTGGCGCGATCTCCTAACAGCCCTAAACCTAGGAGTGATGGACAAGCTCGTCTTCGGAACAGACTATCCAGGCGTCCGCCAAAAATTCTATAAGGAATTACTGGTGTCGGTCAACAAGTATGCCCCACATGAGGATTTGAAGATACCTAAGGAGAAGCTGGAAGCAATCACGAGCGATAATATTAAACCCCTGCTGCCCTAAAAAATCAAAAAACTTTTTTATTTTCCTAGTTGCCGCCTCACTTTCTCAACCTTGTCCTCCATTCTACGCGGCTCATCCCGCCTGTCATCTATTTTTATATCTGTTACAACCCTTTTCGCCCCAGCCTTGAATACGGCTTCATGGGCTTCCAAGATCACCTTGATAGCCTCTTCGAGGGTATCTGCCTCGAGGATCGTCGACATGGGTGTCAGCTGATATCTTAAGCCCGACTTTTCAACCTCCCTTAAAGCCTCGGCCACGAACCTCGACACGCTTATACCTTCACCTAAGGGAGAGGTTGTGAACTGGACGATGACTTTACGACCTCTGCCACTTTTCTCCATCGTATTCACCATCATATTTTGAAAAATTGTTTCAGATAACTTTACCGTAAGGATTTGTTAAGTGATGGACATATCGTCTACTTCTCTTCAGAATATTTCGCATCATTTCTCCGAAATTTCGAAACTATCAAGCACAGTTCTTCCTAGCTTTAAGGAGGATCACTCCCGCCTTCGAAGTATCCGAAGTTAAATCTATCTCATCTGACGGCTTATCTGGAGGTGAAGTTAATGTTCCGACTATCTTCTCTATATCGTAACCAGACTCATGTAAAAATCTACAGACCTCGGCAAGCGTGTAGAGCCGAGAGAAATGGAAGATAGACTCTTCATTTTCGGCACGTTTAGAGTATAGGCTGCCCCACGCGCTCTCCCGATTGATGAAGACTGAAACCAAGGATGCATCTTCCTTGAGAACAGGATTGATAGAGTTTAATACATCTTGAGAGTTAGGAACGAATTCCAATACAGTTACCATGTATGCAAAGTCCAGTATTCCAGATCTCAATGGAATATTCTCAGCAGTCGCTAAAATGACAACTAGACCTCTATTCGCAGCCTTTTCTATCATATTAGAGGAAGGATCTAGACATATAATAATTCTTTCAACCGTTGAAAGATGCTCTGCGAAAATCCCGGTGCCAGCTCCGATATCCAAGCCAATGCCGGATATAGGTAAAAGACTCCTTAACCCATTAAGTTCGGATTTAAAGGCATAAACTCCCACGGGCTTACCATACCAGTCATCGTAAGAAGAAGCAGACCTCTCGAATGCTCTTATGATTCTCCTAAGATCTTCCATTTTTAATACCAACTATTTGTATTTGTAACTTCTAGAAGAATGTTATCAGGCTAATTATTGACATTAAAAAAAGGCCTCACTTGAACTGATATCGACAAAATTAAGCCTGAAATAATGATAACTCTTTATAATGCCATAAGAACTCTACGATTCAACCTGAAGAGACCGGAGAAGCAGCTAGAAACCCCTAACAATAACTATCTATTTATTATTTAATCCTTAATACTTTAACGGATTGGGAGTAAACCTTACACCGATCGCCACGAGGAAGATCGTCAATTTAGAGTTTCTAAGAGGCAGAACCATAGCCTTCGATGCCTCCATAGAGCTTCATCAGTTCCTAGCTTTAATTAGAACCCATGACGGGAGACTACTCTCCGACGATAAGGGTGAAGTTACCTCTCATCTCGTCGGACTCGCCTTTAGAACAACGAGGCTGATATTAGATTACGACATCAGACCTGTCTTCGTCTTCGACGGTAAGCCACCCTCCTTAAAGATGATTGCGATTGAAAAACGTAGAGAGGTGCGAAGAAAGGCTGAGGAAGAATACTCGGAAGCCGTGAAGCATGGCGACTACGCGACAGCCTTCTCCAAAGCTGTCATGACCGGGACTCTAACGAAGAGCATAATCTCTGACTCGAAGCGTCTCCTTGATCTCCTTGGAATCCCATATGTTCAGGCGCCAGGTGAAGGCGAAGCCCAAGCAGCTTACATGGCTAAGAGGGGTAGCACGTGGGGTGTTGGAAGCCGGGACTATGATTCACTATTGTTCGGGGCACCCAGACTCGTAAGGCATATTACGATACAGGGTGAAGAATACCTACCTAGCAAGGGCATATCACGCAGAATTAAGCCAGAGTATATTGAGCTGGAGGGTTTTCTGCGACACTATGGCTTGACTAGAGAGCAGCTGATAGACCTCTCTATTCTCATAGGCACAGACTTCAACAAAGGTGTAAAAGGCATCGGTCCGAAGACGGCTCTAAAACTCGTCAAGAAGCACGGGAGGCTGGAGGAGATGCCTGAGGAGATCCTTAACGAGCTTAAGGGTTTCGAAGAGGTGCGTAAACTCTATCTGGATCCCGAAGTAACTGAGGAATATGAGATTAAATGGGGTTCTCTCGATGAGGAGGGCTTATACTCATTCCTTTGCGATGAGCATTCATTCTCAAAGAATAGGGTGGAAGTAATAGCCAAGCGGATGAGGAGCTTCCACAGTAAGAGAACCCTCGAAGGATGGCTCCCAGGAGGCGGTTAGAATGGCTCCAACTAGCTTCTCCGAGCTCGCTAAGCTCTGCAGGGACCTCGAATCGACGACGAAGCGTAAGGAGAAGACCAGGCTGTTAGCGGAGTTTCTGAGGAGGCTTGAACCTGATGAAGTCGCTCCAGCGGTGCTCCTCATAGTCGGCGCCGTATTCCCGGAGTTCGATACACGAACCCTTGACGTAGGATACATGACCGTTAAACGCATCTTCGAAGGAGGGAAACAAACAATGCTGATGGATAAACCTCTAACAATAAAGGAGGCTTACAGGAGCTTAGACGAGGTAGCTAAGGCTTCAGGAAAGGGGTCTAGGCGTTTGAAGGAGAGCCTCCTCAGGGGGCTGATGAGCCGAGCATCTTCGGAGGAGGTGGAGGTTCTCACACGGATAATCTTCGGAGAGATGAGGATCGGCGTAAACGAAGGGATGATGATAGAGGGGATCGCGGAAGCAGCAGGGATTGAAGACTCAATCATTCGAAGAGCTTTGATGCTGACTGGAGATATAGGTAAAGTTGCGAAAACGGCGCTAACCGAGGGGATTGGAGAGGTCAATAGGATAAGCATGGCGATGTTCGTGCCGTTGAAGCCGATGCTAGCAGCCATGTCCTACGATATTGGAGAAGTCTTAGAGGAGCATGGAGGCGTATCAGCTTTCGAGTTCAAGTTCGACGGGGCGAGGATACAGGCTCACAAATCAGGGGGAGAAGTCAGGATATTTAGTAGACGCTTAACCGATGTGACTGAGAGCCTCCCTGACATAGTTGAGGTGATTAGGGAAAGGATTAAGCCAGATGAGGTTATTCTCGACGGTGAAGCGGTTGCAGTAGGCGCCGGAGGCAAGCCCCTCCCATTCCAAGACCTGATGAGAAGATTCACCAGAGTGCAGAAGATAGAAGAGACGGTGGAGAAGATCCCGCTAAGGCTTCACATCTTCGACATACTATACCATAATGGCAAACTCCTAATCGACGAGCCTTACGAAGAACGCTGGAGGCTACTCAAAAGCATCTGCCCGAATGAACTGATTGCAGAGAGAATCGTCTCGGGCGATGTGCACGGGATCGAGGTTTTCCTCAAGCGTGCTCTTGAAGCAGGACATGAAGGACTCATGGCGAAGCGTCTGGACAGCAGGTATACGCCTGGTGTTCGAGGAAAAGGATGGTTCAAGATTAAGCCTGCGGAGACCCTCGACCTAGTCATAGTAGCGGCTGACTGGGGGTATGGCCGTCGGACTGGCTGGCTCAGCAACTACCATCTAGCCGCCAGAGACGGAGAAGATTATGCGATGATCGGGAAGACCTTTAAAGGGCTTACAGATGAAGAATTCAGCTGGATGACGAATAGGCTTCAGGAGCTGAAGATCGGCGAGATTGAGGCGACGGTCTACGTTAAGCCTGAGATAGTCGTCGAAGTCGACTTCAATGAGATACAGAGGAGCCCCCATTACACGTCAGGATTCGCTCTAAGATTCGCTAGAATCAAGAGGATAAGGACAGATAAGGGACCGGGGGATGCCGACAAGCTGGAAAGTGTAAAGGAACTCTACGACAAACAGTTCGCATACAAATCCAAAATTGATTTATGAATTACCATATTCTAATCCTTTCAGGGTTTGCAGTCTTTGTTTAAAATTGCATGAAGATAGATTGAAAGGGAGTTAAGGATAGAATTTAGTTGGGACATTAAATGCTAATCTTGCATGCTCTAGGTCTTCGACCAACTGATCTGCAGCTTTAACAGCCTCAGGACAAGGTCCTGTACCCGAAATTCCGCACTCGATTATACCAAGGTCATGAACGATCTTCTCGAACATTGGTTTGTATACCCAAGTTAGGTTTTTGTAGGGATTCGCTCCATGAGCTACAAAGTTCAAGTAAATGCCTTCACCAAAAACCTCACAGAATTCTCCAAGAGCGCCTATTGAGCGTCGTATATTCAACCACTCTTCAGCGTTTACCTGATTAATCCTTGAAAGAGTTTCTAACTGGATTCCAAGGCGGTTAGAATAATCAGAGACAGCAAAAAGCGTTCTGGAATCTATATAACCCTTTGTAATGCTCGTATTCAATTCCACTATTGAACTGTGTATGGAGTCTCTAGAATCAGATATAGCCCATATCAGAGTAATTCTATTGACTTCACTGACCTGCGCAAAGGAATAAAACCAGATCATATTCGATGAAAGTAGAAGAATTAAAGAGACAATGATAATCGTTGTTGGCTTGATTCTATGACCGAATAAACGAATTTCTTCACGTCGTTTCTCAACAGGCTCTTCGACATTAGTTATGAGATTGATGGCAGCTTTTCCATACTCAGATAAGCCGTATTTATCATCGCTCTTCATTAATAGATCTCTCAAAGAATCAAGATGATAGTTTAGTACCCCGGTCTCAAGCCCTAAACTTTTTAGTAATTCGGTATATGTTGAAGGCGATTCATTCAATATTCTCAGGATCTTTCTACGGATGGGGTGTTTGAGCGATGAGAATATTACAGTATAGGTATCTTCCTCCGGATCCAAGGCAATCTAATTAACTTAGATAAAAAAGTATGAAAGGATTTTTGAATAGAAAGTTTGTCAAGGATTCAACATAGGATTTGACAAGATTTGTATTCAAAATAAGTTAAATCTTTGCGTACCCCTACTTTCTCGGGTAAAAACCATGAGAAAAAGAAAGTATGCACTGCTTGGAATCGTCCTGATGTCTCTGTTTATACCTACAATCACAATGGCCTTAGCATCGGAGAACAAGTATATCTACCGGACGGCTACACCAGAAGAGGTACAACCCTTCTTCCCCACAATAATTGACTTAGGTCCAGTAAAAGGAGTTCGGGTGGTCAAGCCTGACTTCACCTACGAGTACGTTTATGACAACCGTACTTTAGACCAAGATGAAGGCTATCAGTATGGTTATTACTATCCATATGCGATATCAGTTCGCATTAACACACTGTCGCCTTCAGGTTATACATTGACAGTGTCAATCATATCGGGCGGGCAAACAAAATGGTCCGGCGAACTAGGCGAAGGGGAAAGCTCCCCGACAATAACTTGCAACGGTGCTCAAACTTATGTCAGGATAGTTAACCAGAACAGTGTTCAGATACACTATACATCAACAATTACTTTGATCTATAACTGATTTCCCATCTTTTTCGATTTTAATTATTATATTTTAGCAAATCCATCTCTTATTAGTATCAGGAGGGTACACTATACGAATCATTAAAATCTGGATAAAAGCGAACCTAAAATGAATCTCTATTAAATTATTGATTAGAATCACGTTGAGATCGAGCTGAGAAAATTAGACAGATCTGCGCTGCCAATCCTGCGCCTACCATTGTAAGCCAGATAGCGTTGAACGAAAAGCTGTCTATGAGAGCACCTAGCAATGTTGACCATAGAGCGCTTACTCCGAAACCGAATGTGAAATAGAATCCTAAAAGAACATCTTTTTCGGCATGTGTTGCGTTTTTTACTAATTGAGCTTGGAGAAGGCTGCTCATACTGAAAGTAGTCATTGAGAGAATGAAGAGGTGAGGGATGAGAAGAATATTATATTCCTTATAAGCAGTAAGCAAGAATATAGTTACGGTTGTTATGCTAAGAGAGATTAAAGCTATTTTAAGATAGCCATGCTGGTCGCCTAATCTGCCTAGATATAATGTACCTAATACTCCTCCTATTGTTGCTAGGCTTGTTATGATCCCTGCAAATCCAACAGTCAAGTTTAGTCCTTTCGATGAGTCTCTAAGAAAGACTGGAATCCAAGTTGTCATGACACCCATGCCTGTTCCGCCTGATATGAATGCTTGAGCTATCAGTATAGGTATCGCGCCTCTCACCTTGAAAGCAGCTTTAACATCTCCCAGAAGTCTATCTCCAGACTCTTCTGAGGATATTCTATCTGCAGATGCTTCTCCTCTAAGCCCAGAGAACACTATAAGACCTGAGAAGAAAAATATCAAAGTTAATAGGAGAAAAGCATTCCTCCAACCAGAAAAGAGAGCTATGCTTGAGAGGAGAATAGGGCTTACAATGTTACCTACATAACCGAGTCCATAGAATATTGAAAGCATAGAGCCCAGTCTCTTATCAAACTTGCTACTAATTATTGAACTGCTTACGGGATGGATCCCTGCCTGTCCTATGCCAATTACCGTTTTTCCTGCCAGCACTCCTTCGAAGCAGCTGGCTACCCCAGTTATCGCAGATCCGATCGATAATGCAAAGTTGGAGCCGACTAGAAGTAACCTTCTTGAGACCCATCTGCTAGTGACACTGTAAACTATCTGAAGGAATCCACCGAGAATGTTTACTATACCCACCATCATACCTATCTGTGTATAGTTGAGATTGAGATCCTCCATAATGTTATTATAAAGAATCGAAGAACCTGCGTAAAGATGCTGAGCGAAATGAGATATTGTGATCCCGCTCATAGCCAGCCGATTTGACCTTCTATTATCCCCTTCACTATTCAAAACAGTCAACCTTGGATTTGCCTTCATTCCTTCGAAGGAATTTATAAATCTATTTACATCTTTTAGGGTTTCTAGAAAAAGCTATATGTTGGTCGTAGTAGGATAAATCTATCTATCAGAGGGGTGAGATATTTATTGGTAAAAAGAAGAATCACTGGAGTTATAGAGCGATTAAAGCCTAGAGAGGTTAGTCTCCGATCGAAAACCTCTACTTCAATAATTCTAGCAGTTCTAATATTATTTGCAGCGTTTATTGCCTCCGGAGGTTTATATGATATTTTTGATAGCCCGCCTACAGTCATAGGACTTCAGGAAGGATATTTAGCTTTTAGAGGTTATCTAAACGAACAGACACTGTTGGAAAGTATATTTTCAATGATCTTGTTGATAATAACTTTTATAGGCTTATACTTTTCTCATCGAAGTACACAGATAATGTACGATTCTAAGCGCGCAAGATCTATGCTAGTAATGGGAATCGCGTTGACTCTCTCAGGTGTCTCAGGGAGCTTCTATATGATGAATTTGAAGTCTTACATTCTTAGACAATTCGGAATCTAAACCGGAAAAGTTTAGAATTCTAAGTCAGTAGTAATTCTGGGGATTAATTTGAAGAAGATAGGTTTCATAGGGTTAGGACTCATGGGTAGAGGGATGTCATTAAACCTTCTCAAAGCAAACTTTCCCCTTACGGTTTGGAATAGGACAAGGTCTAAGATGAAGCCCCTTTTAGACGCTGGAGCTGAAGAGGGGCTCTCTCCAAAGAACGTTGCTGAAAGGTCAGACATCATCATAGACATTGTGACTGATTCAAGCGATGTTGAGGAAATCATTCTCGGAGATGAAGGAGTAATCCATGGTGCAAAACCTGGCGCCGTAGTCGTTGATATGAGCACAATCTCTCCTATAACAACTAGACAAATCGCAGAGAAGCTCTCCAAAAAAGGGATTCACATGCTTGATGCCCCTGTAAGCGGAGGCGATGTTGGAGCTCGAGAAGGGACGCTCAGCATAATGGTAGGTGGAGAGTTAGATGTGTTTCAGGATTGTCTTCCAGTATTTCAGGCGATGGGTAAAACAATAGTCCATGTTGGTGGACATGGTATGGGACAGATTGTAAAACTTTGCAACCAGATCCTTGTAGGATTGAATATGCTAGCAGTAGCAGAGGCATTCATGTTTGCATCTAAAGCTGGAGTCGATCTACAGAAAGCTTATTCTGCGATCGTCGGAGGGGCAGCAGGAAGTTGGCAGTTGACTAATAATGGAGCAAAATTACTTAAAGGAGATTTAGAGCCAGGGTTTAAAGTTAAAGATTACATTAAAGATCTTCGGCTCATCTCCGAGACTACAGCAGAGATGAAATTACCACTTCTTGGTACGAGTCTAGTCCAGCAGATGTTTAGAATCCTCGACGCTGAAGGCCTCAGAGATAAAGGGACTCAGGCAGTAATAAAAGCAGTCGAAAAGATAGCTTGTGACAGTTTTTTAAGGGCTTTATAACTTTTTTCTTCTATGATATTTTAAGACACTGGTTTTAGTCCCTATGTAGGCTATATCAGCCATCTCAATAAATAATCCCGTCTCTAGAACCCCTGGTATGCGTTTAAGGGCTGCCTCTAATTCTTTAACATCACCTATCTCTCCAAAATCAGCATCTACTAGAAAGTTTCCATTATCTGTAAATAATGGTCCAAGCTTCTCCTTTACCATTCTGATGGTTGCTTTCGCCCCCATCTTTCTTATTTTCAGTAGAACTGGTTTCGCTGAGAAAGGGTGAATCTCTAAAGGTACAGGACATCTTAATCCTAAACGGTTAGAAATTTTAGTTTCATCTAGGATGAAAATATATTTTTTGGAGGCTGAGGCAACAACCTTTTCTCTAAGCAAAGCTCCCCCTTTCCCTTTTATAGCATCCAGGTTTTCATTCATTTGGTCAACACCGTCGATACATAAATCTAGAATAGGATGTTCATCTAGAGTTGTAAGAGGGATCCCCGCCTCTATAGCTTCATACGCTGATTGGATACTTGTTGGAACACCTAAGATATTTTTCAAACTTCCTTCTCGTAGAAGTTCACCAATCATTCGAATAGCCACCGTCGCAGTGCTTCCGCTGCCTAAACCCAGAACATAGCCGTCCTTAATATGCTCTACGGATTTTTCAGCGGCCCTTTTTTTCGCCGATTCTATAAAGCCCAAAGGATTTACCTCAAGATTCAATCTCTAGTTTTTCAAGTTCCTCTAGCTCTTTTAGAACATCTTTTCGAAGCTGCTCTAACCGTTCTTCGACATCCGACTTTGCTTTCTTCGGAGCTGCTGCTGCCTCTTCAATTACTTCTTCTTTTTCAGGTTTCTCTTCTCCAGTCTCAGCTTCCTTTTTTATCAACTTTCTCTTAGGTAGGGCTTCAGGCTTATGTTCTTCAAGCTTAAGCTCTTTTAGAATTGAATCGATCCTAGATTGAGTTTTGTTTAAAGTTGACTCATATCTCTTAACGATCTCTTCTCTCAGCGTCTCAAGCTCGTTTAACGTGATTATTAACTCGGCTTTCTTCAAGTCTTCAGAGATCTTCTTCATTTCGTCCTCGTAATCTTTCGAAAGGCGTATCCTCTCGTCTTTAGAAATCTCTCCCGCATCTTCAGCTTCGAATAATCTTTTTATAACGGCTCCTAGAAGTTCCTTTTTTAAGGTCAAAATTTTTAGATCGCTTTTCACCTTCTCTACTTCGTTAGGAGTTAAATGTCTTGGAAAATGCTCAAGTCTCTTCGCTAGGCTCTCTTCAACCTCTTTAAGCTCCTGTTGAGGTTGAACGTTCTCAGCTTTGATCGGTTCAGCTATCGGTTTATCTAGCTCGGTTTTCGTTTCTTTATTACCTAATCCTCCACTGGCTTTAACGAATAAGTAGACTACTGTCACTGAGACGCCTATTGCAATGAGCGTAATTATTAGATCAGAAGAGGTGATCTCCATCTTTATTTCACATCTCAATTGAATAGTACAATATTTAAGCATGAGCCTCTTAACACATCTATTTGAATTTCCAAAAATCATTTTAATTCTTTAGATAAATCCAAAAAATAAGTGATTTAGACGATAAAGCCATTATATATTTAAACACCTGAGTCATGTTATAGAGGCTGAGTAGCTAAATGCAAACCCCAAATACGCGTATACTGGCTGAGATTTCAGTGACTGTCGCGTTGTCTGTTATCCTAAACATGATAAAAGTCTACTCTCTACCCCAAGGAGGATCAATAACCTTAGGAAGCATGATACCACTATTGCTTCTGTCTTATAGGAGAGGCGTGGGAGTGGGAGTATATGCTGGAGTGGTTTTCGGTCTAATACAAATGGTTATTGAAGGATACATCTACTATCCGCTGCAGATTATACTCGATTATCCATTAGCCTTTGGATGTCTAGGATTGGCAGGACTTTTTAAAAAACATCAAATAATAGGAACTGTGGTCGCCTTAACTGGAAGATTCTTAGCTCACTTCATTTCTGGCGTAGTATTCTTCGCAGAGTATGCTCCAAAAGAGATGGATCCGATACTCTATAGTGCCGTATATAATGGGAGCTACATCGTACCTGAGATGGTTATTAGCTGCATCGTCATCTACGCTTTGATGAAGAGAAACTTCATAAACCTAAATCCTTGAACAGTGTAGAGTGGAGCCCTGGGCGGGATTCGGACCCGCGATCTTCTGCTATCTGGCTCCGTTTTGGAGATACCAAGCAGACGCTTTAGCCAGGCTAAGCCACCAGGGCTTGGTCAACTCTAAGGATATCCACCTATGATTTTAATTTTGCTTTTCTATTCGCTAACTTTGACTTATTGTTTTAAGATTATTTGTAAAAAATTTAAGATTGCATGTTTCAACATTGTTGAAATAGTTCGCAATAAATTGTTTTTGTATAAAATAAACTTTTTTTCGAGTTCTTTAAAACATAATAATTAACCTCTCTGTTATGTAAAAAATCCTTATGAGAAATATATTTCTCTATTTAGTATAAAACTTTATATATTTCGAAATTTTTAATTTTGATAGATGTAATAATGTTCAAGATGGTTCATGGTAAGCGATCTCAAATATTTAAACTGGTATCTTACGCTAAGGAGGAGGCTAAATTAAGGCATAAGCGGATCGAGAGGATAGATCCTTTAATTCGGTATGCGAAAAATCTATTCCCATACTATAGTGATGAGAAGATCCACCAAATCTGTAGCGTAGCATTGAGGATAATACTTTTCGAGGACAAGATTAGAAAAATTGATATTCATCAGACTACTCTCACAAGCAATATAGAATTCGGAGTTTAGAACCTTTAATTATCATACAATACTAGTCTTTGCGCGGATCTAAATAGTTTCTTTAAACCTTCCAATACTATCACATTATTAAAAATTTGTTTATGCTGTATAATACACTCTTAACAGAGTTTCAGATAAAAACCAATAACGCTTTAATCTCGGTTCTACAGCAAATACTCTGATGCCTCAACAAATCCTATGCTCAGAGTGTGGTTTCAGCCTGTATGAAGGTGATGTCCTAAAATCGCCTCAAGATATAATAAAGAAATACGATGGGAAATGTCCAAATTGTAAGAAAAAACTCGTCTTCGACCATGAAACGATGCTAGTGACTTCTACAGAAGGTTTAAGCTAAACATTGCTCAGCAATGGGATAATAGTTTTTAACACCTAAACTTTAATTAAAAGTGGTAGAGGATGGGACTGAAAAGAAGTCATCTTTACGAGTACCATAAAGAGCACGGCAAGATAGTCGAATTCGCAGGATTCGAGATGCCAGTTTGGTTTGAAGGTATAATACCTGAGCATAACGCAGTACGTAACAGCGTAGGTCTCTTCGACGTAAGCCACATGGGTAGGACGATTGCGGAAGGGAAAGACGTAGAAAAGTATGTTAACTATATTATAACTAATGACGTATCCGCTCTTGAACCTATGAGTGGGCTATACACTGTAATGTGTAATTCGAAAGGAGGAATCGTAGACGATCTTACGCTTTATAAACTTGACAACGAAAGAGTTCTAATCGTATATAATGCCTCAAATAGGGAGAAGGATTTCAACTGGTTTAAAAACCTGTTAGAAGGCTTTGATATATCCATCAGTGATGTGAGCGATGATATCGCAATGATTGCAATACAGGGTCCTAAAGCTGAAAAGACTTTACAGGAGATCGCAACCGCAAATCTCAAAGATTTGCCACGATTCAAAATAGCTGAATCCAAGATCTTGGGTTATGACTCGTTGATTGCAAGAACAGGATACACGGGAGAAGATGGGTTCGAGGTTTTTATTCTAGATACACCTTTAAAGAACCCAATAAAGGCTATAGAAGTCTGGAATATGCTCTTAGATGTTGGGGCTGAATATGGGATAAAGGCTTGCGGTTTAGGTGCTAGGGATAGTCTGAGACTTGAAGCTGGTTTAAGCCTTTATGGGAATGATATTGACGAGGAGATAAACCCATTCGAAGCAAAGCTGAGATGGGTTGTGAAACTTAAAAAGGCTTCAAACTTCGTTGGAAAAGATGCCTTACTTAAGATAAGTTTTGAAGGAGTGAAAAAAACCAGGGTTGGGATCACTCTAGAGGAAAGAGGGATCCCCCGGCATGGCTATGAAATCTGGGATCAGGGAAAAATAGGAGTTATCACAAGTGGGGGATACAGTCCAACACTTGACCGAGGCATCGCTCTAGGCTATGTTCCTCTAGAATATGATAAAATAGGAACCCCTGTGAAGATTAAGATAAGAGATAAATTTGTAAAGGGAAAAATATGTAAGTCTCATCCCTTCTATGATGAGTCTGAGTATGGTTGGAAGAGGGAAATGAAATGAGTCAAGAGTATGAGATTCCTGAAGGGCTCCATTACACAAAGGAGCATGAGTGGGCTAAGAGTCTCGAGGATGACACTGTCCTCGTTGGAGTAACTGATTATGCTCAGAAGCAGCTCCATGAAATAGTGTATGTGGAGCTTCCTGAAATAGGTAGAGAAGTCAAGTCGTCCGATTCGATTGGAGCTGTCGAGTCAGTTAAAGCAGTTAGTGACATTTTCTCCCCCGTCGCGGGAACAGTAATAGAAGTAAATGAAACACTAATAGACAGTCCTGAACTAATAAACGAAGACCCGTATAAGAGAGGTTGGATAGTAAGAATTAAACCTAAAGACCTTAAGGCAGATCTAGCTAAGCTCTTAGATCCAGAAGCCTATAGGAGACACTTAGTAGAGCAAAGTCATTAATAGTCAGGCGGGGGTTCCCGAGTGGCCAAAGGGGTCAGGTTCAGGACCTGATGGATTAGTCCTCCGTGGGTTCGAACCCCACCCCCCGCACTTAATCGCAATTGAAGGTTTAAAACTGTCAACTCAGAATAAGTCGGTTAGGATGGATATTATGAGATTGTAGAATCTATACACTGAAGTCTTTTAGACAAGATTTTTCTAAGTGGTTACAATCTCTGGATTATGTGATGTGGGCACATGAAGAGCGTTTATGTTTGTGGAAGCTTCAAGTTCTTGAGCCAAATTGAAGAGTTGGAGAATATGCTTACGAAGGAAAACATCGTGTTCATGGTGTCCAAGAGTTTGGATGCTCATGGTATTTTAAGGTGTTTAGAGAGGATTGACCAAGCTGATGTTGTTTATGTAGTTAATCCTAAAGGCTATGTTGGAAAGAGCGTTAGCCTTGATATTGGATACGCGTATGCCAAAAACAAACCCATCTATGTTATGCATTCAATAGATGACCCGCCAGTAATGAGCCTAATAAAGAGTGTCTTATCCTTCAATGAATTAATTAGGTTTCTTAAGCATGATGGCACTTTAAAAATGTGAGGAGAGGAGCGACTCATTTAGGAGCAACTTCAAATTCTTGCCACCTTTCTATTTCCATGTCCAATTTTCTTTCAACAGCTTTCCACAAATCAACCCCACAAACTCTAGCACAAACATAAGCGGTTATCACAACATCCGCTAACTCACCACTCACCCTCGCCCTTATTTCCTCAACATCATATTTCTCCCTTCTAAAACCTACTAGTTTGAAAACCAAGTTTATTGCTCCCCTGCTTCCTCAGCTATCTTTGCAGCCTAAAAGATTGGATGCTTCTCTGAAGCCTTTTCGTTAAAAAGCCTAAACAAAGTTTCAAACGTATCTTCCATTTTCTCCACTCCTTGATTTAGTAATGTAAACTTCTGTCGATAAATGCCTTCTGAAAACGTCATGTGACAGTTTTAAAAGATAGTATAAACCTAACCCCCTGCACCATACAACTTTTTTTTCTCAATCTTTCAATTAAAGGCTATTGTTAAAAATTATATACCTCCCCTTTTATTTCTTTAAGACATAAATATAAGGGACTCAGGAGACTATGGATGAAACCTGCAAAAAAATTAATGAAAGAGGAACTTGGTCAATTTGTGGATCACCTATCCAAGGAATATTTAGTTTATGGTCCTGTCGCCAGACGATCCGATTTCTCTTTTCAAGAGATAGATTCAGCTGAAGATCTTAGATTCGACTATACAACCACAACCATTCCACCAAAAAAGTTTTTTCATCATAGACAGACGCTTTTAAGATACTCTGGAGAAGACTACTCTGAGCTAGAATCAACTCTTGAGAAAAGATTTCTGCTTCTTGGTGTCCACTCATGTGACCTGAACGCTATTTTACGACATGATAGATTATTCACTAGACAGTTTCACGATCCTTACTATCTTAAGCTGAGGAGAAACTCTGCTATAGTCGCCCTAATATGCACTCACATAGGTAACAGTTGTTTCTGCGCATCCCTCGGTACCGGTCCAACTATTAGAGAAGGGTTTGATCTACTTTTAACAGATCTCGGCAACGAATATCTTATCGAGGTAGGTTCCAGCGAAGGACAAAGAATGATTGAAGAATTGAATCTTCAAAAAGCTAATTCATCCGATCTTGAAAAGAAAGAGGAGCGGGTGAAATTAGCCTTAACCCAATTTGTCAAAAGCATGAAAATGGATGGGCTCAATCAGCTGGCTCTTAAATATCTTGATCATGAAGTATGGTCCCTAATTGGGGAGAAAGGAGGCCTAGCAGGCTGTTTTGCATGTTTATCCTGCGGCAACTGTAGTCTCGTCTGCCCTACCTGTTATTGTTTTGAAGTTGCCGATATTCCTGAGCTTTCATTGAATCAAGGAGTCCGTATACGCGAACTTGATTCTTGTCAGCTTTTAGAATACGCAGAAGTGGCTTTAGGAGGCAACTTTCGTCGAGATCGAAAAGCCCGCGTCAGACAATGGATGACATGTAAGTTCGGCGGAGCGGGAGGAGGATTCGATTCGAGTTGTGTTGGGTGCGGAAGGTGTATCAACGCATGCCCATCTCACATAGACATAACAGAAGTTGCGAAAAGTCTGCGAGGCGAATGATTTGGAAAATCCGTATATCCCTAGAAAAGCCGTAATTACAAACATCGAAGACGAAACATACGACACAAAAACCTTCACATTCGAGTTCAAAGATTGTCAAAAAGGTATAGAGTTCAAGCCAGGGCAGTTCGTGATGCTTTCTATATTTGGTTACGGCGAGGCAGCAATATCTATAGCCTCTGATATGGACGATCCTTCACATCTTGAACTAACCGTCAGAAAGGTTGGAGACGTGACCGGTGCTCTCTTTAGTCTTAAAGAGGGAGACCAAGTTGGGATAAGGGGACCTTATGGAAACAGTTGGCCTGTGAGCGATGCTGAAGGTAAACAGTTGCTCCTTGTTATTGGAGGGTGCGGATGTGGAACTCTCAGACCAGTCATCCTCTATCATAGGAACAACCCTAAGAAGTTTAAAAGCATGGAGGTCCTCTACGGGGCGAGAACACCAGGGGATATCATATACAAAAAATATCATGAAGAGGAGTGGAGTAAGATTCCTAATACAAGGATCCTTTTATCCGTTGACAGAGTGCCTGAAAACACATATTGGAAGCACGAAGTAGGAGTTGTGACGACACTCTTCGAAGATATAAAGACTAATCCTGAGGAAGCACTCGTTTTCATCTGCGGACCAGAAATAATGATGAAGTATTCAGTGATCGGGCTTCTCAAACTCGGTTTCAACCCTGACAGAATCTTCTGCTCAATGGAGCGACGAATGAGATGCGGCCTCGGCTTATGCGGACACTGCCAACTCGGCTCAAAATACGTCTGCAAAGACGGGCCAATCTTCAGTTATACTGAGCTGAAACATCTTCCTGACCACATAGTGAGGAGTGACTGATTTGAAACTCAGATGCGGATTCTTCAAGTTTACAGGATGCTCCGGATGCCAGATGGAGATCCTTAGGCTAGAGGATGAACTCCCCCCGCTGCTCGAGATGATTGAAATCGCATACTGGCCAATGGTTACATCGAAGCGATGGGAGGAAAATTTAGACATCGCCTTCGTAGAGGGTTCGGTCTCGACGCCAAGAGAGGTCAAGGAAATCAAAGAGATTAGAAAACGATCGAGACACTTAGTTGCCTTTGGCGAATGTGCCATAACTGGTTGCATACCTTCTATTAGAAATTTCATGACTCAGAGTGAAGCAGAGGAAACGGTCTATGAACACACTGATTGGATTGAGTCGATAAAACCAAGCGAGATCTCCGAATATGTTCGGACAGATATTTCTCTACCAGGCTGTCCACCTCATAGGAATACTATACTAGAAGTGATAAAAGCAGTCGCTCTACAGAGAAAGCCTCACCTGAAGCATCACTCAGTGTGCGTGGAGTGTAAACTTAAGGATAATAACTGCCTACTTACAACAGAGAAGAGACCATGCATGGGACCAGTTACAAATGCTGGCTGTGGTGCAATCTGCCCAAGCCTTAACCGAGAATGCGAAGGATGCTATGGACCTATGAGTGCAGCTAATGCATCTTCTCAATCCCAGATCTTGGCAGAAATAGGGCTATCTATGGACGATGTGAAAAGGAAGTTCAGGAAGTATGCGGGGACGACGGATGAGTATAGAAAGGAGGCCGCTTGAGAAGTTGGACAGAATAATAAATATGAATTACTTAACTAGAGTTGAAGGGCAGGCTGCTCTAGATATCTGGATCTCAGGGACTAGTGAAGTTAGAGACTTGAAGCTGCGAGTTTTTGAGCCCTCCCGATTTTTTGAGTCTTTCGTGATTGGTAGAAGATACGATGAGCTGATGGAGCTTGCAGCGAGGATATGTGGGATCTGCCCGGTCAGCCACGAAATTACGGCTCTAAGGGCTGTAGAGAACGCTATGGGATTAGAAGTTAGTGAAGCAACACGTAAGTTGCGGAAACTGATGGCTTTAAGCGCTTTTGTGAGCAGCCATGCTTTGAGCATCTATTTCCTGACGCTCCCTGACTACCTTGGCTATTCAGATCTTGCTGAAGCTTCTAAAGAACATGGAGAACTTCTTAAATCTGCTCTCAAATTGAAGAAGCTGGGAAACGATCTTACTGAGCTTATAGGAGGCAGATCTGTTCATCCTGTCACAGCGGTGATCGGGAGATTCACCAACACAATATCGAAGGGTGAAGCTAATATAATGATAAAACGGTGTGAAGAAGCAAAAGCAGATGCTTTTGAAACGATAGAGCTCTTTAAAGAACTGGAGATTCCAAAATTCAATAGAAAATGCGAGCATATCGCTTTAAACCAACCTAACGAATACGCTATCAACGAGGGATATGTGAAATCAACTGAGAGTCTGTATATTCCGCAAGAGGAATATAGGAACCGCGTAGAAGAGAGTCAAATACCATATTCGCACAGTAAACCCTCAACTGTTAAAGGGAGATCTTCTTATCTAGTTGGGCCTCTAGCAAGAGTTAACATAAACTTTGAACATCTATCGGAGGATGCTAGAAACGCTGCAAACAGCGTTGGTTTTAAGATTCCATCCTTCAATCCTTTCTACTCTCCCATCGCCCGTGCAGTAGAGATAGTCCACAGTCTAGATGAATGCATAGAGCTTCTTGAGACAATGCCTTACAAAGAAGATGAGAAGAGGATCAGGGTTAAAACTGGTAAAGGGTGCGCCATAACCGAGGCGCCTAGAGGGATGAACTATCACAGTTATCTCTTAGACGATAGAGGAATAGTCGTCAAAGCAGATATTGCGCCTCCAACATGTCAGAACCATGGAAACATTGAGATGGATCTTCGAGAGCTTCTACCTCTACTGCTTGACCTCCCCGATGAGGAGATCGCTAAAAAGTGTGGAATGCTGATAAGGTCTTATGATCCCTGCATTTCATGTTCAGTTCACACAGTAAACATCCATAGAACTAGATAGGGTAGGATATTATCTTCTAATCATGCTTAATTTTCTTAATTTGAATAAAAGACTCAGAACTTTATTTTAATAGATAAAAACGATCTGATCTTACTTATATACAATAGAAAGGCCGTTTTCGGCTTTCTGCAACTTTCATAGCCTCGATTAATATCAACTCAGCATCACTGTTTAGTTTAGCGTCTTTTCTCCGTTTCTTTTCCGAACCCAGCGACATGATGATCTCTTGATCATGAACTGTTAATAATAGATTATGAATTATTGATCCATGGATAGATTAGGGATCTTAAAGCTTCTTTATTTCCAACATATTTAGGTAAAAAATAATTGACTCATTTAAAATTTGAGCCTAATCGATCTAAACACCTTGAGTCGACGAGATTAATTTAATTTTAATAATATGTTTTATTTGCGATATCTGTCGTTTTTCCAGATGTCTGCCGAGTCACTGTATATTCCGGATTCCCAGTATCCTAAACGCTTATCTTCCATGAAGGTGATTCTTGTAATCCACATTGGGCTTTTATAGGCATATTTTTGAGGAACAACGAGTCTAACTGGACCACCTAGAGGCGGAGGCAGATCTTCATCATTCAGTTTATGGGCTAAAATAACGTCGTCGTGGTTCAAATCTTCTATTGTTAGGGACGTCGTATAACCATCAGCGCACTCAAACCACACATATCTTCCATCCATATTAGGCTTTACAAGAGCCATTATGGTTATGAATAATACTCCCTCCCATACACAGTCGAGAACGCTCCATCCTTCAACGCAATGGAAGTCACTTACTATCCTGGTCTGAGGCATCTTGAGAAAGTCTAACCATCTGAGTTTTAATGGATGTTTTATCTGCCCATCTATTGTAAGGACCCATTTTTCCCTATTTATTTTTGGGAGTTCTTTTACTATCCCAGGGTGATCTATACCCCACCTTAGGATGCCTTTTATGGGTTTTTGGTTTGGAGGCATCTGCCTCTCTTTTTCAACCTTCAAAACGCGTCTCTATAAAGCTTGATGAACCTTGCAATAAAAAGATAATTGAAGATCTGTGTGATGGAATACTTTATGTTATTCCTCAACCCATTTTGAGCGAGGAGGATGAGTTGGGCAAGGTCGATGAGCTATTGCTCAGGCTTGAGAAAAACTATCCAGAGGTAAATAGGACGGCTCTTAACTGGGAGACTCCTCTAGACATCCTTGTGGCTACGATACTTTCTGCTCAGACGACTGACGCGAAAGTAAACGAAGTGACGAAAACGCTATTCAAAAAATACAGGACTGCTGAAGACTACGTGAAAGTCTCAAGAGAAGAGCTTGAAAAAGATATTCACTCGTTAGGTTTTTTCCGTCAGAAAGCCAAGTTCGTCCAAGAAGCTTGCAAGCAGATCATAGAAGACTATGGCGGCTCGGTTCCGAATCGGATGGAAGATTTAATAAAGCTAAAGGGCGTTGCAAGAAAGACTGCTAACATCGTGTTATCGAATGCTTTTGGAGTTGTTGAAGGAATCGCAGTAGACACTCATGTCATGCGCCTATCAAAGAGGCTTGGCTTAACTAGCAGTAATGATAGAAACAAGATAGAAGAGGATCTAATGAAGATCGTTCCAAAGGAGAGATGGTTTAGTTTCAGCAATCTGATCATTGAACATGGTAGAAGAATCTGTTCAGCTCAAAAGCCGAAATGTGATGTATGCGTATTAAATGATCTCTGCCCGTCTGCCTTTTCTTTCACTAGTAATAATGATGTAAAGCAATAATACCCTATGCATCAAAAAAGGAGGGTGGTTAAAACATCAAATCTTCGCGTATATTTTTTTATATTTCTCGGCTTTGGATAAAGTTCGTTCGCGTTCCCTAGACAGCATCTCTTTATCCTCTTCTGAGACTTCCCTGATAGGCTTAGCGGGTATTCCAATAGCCAGTTGATTCGGATTTATAATGGTTTTTGGAGGCACTAATGCGCCTGATCCTATTATCACACCGTCTCCAATCTCTGCTTTGTCGAGAACAATAGCTCCAATGCCTATTAGCACGTTCTTTCCAATCTTGGCTCCGTGAACTATCGCACCATGAGATATGATCGTATCTTCTCCAATAATGACTGGAGAGCCTGAAGGAGCTTCTATAATAGCGTTCTCAAGGATTGTAGTTCTAGCCCCTATGACAACTCTATCATCATCGCCTCTTATAACAGCTCCATTCCAGATGTTTGCCTTCTCCCTCACTATTACTTTGCCTATTATCCATGAACCTGGGGCTTGGAAAACAGATTCATGAACCTCCGGTTTATCGCCATTGTATTCTACCTTCGACATTTACTCCACCAACCTTGGATTATGAGTGAAACTCTAATAAACCTTAATAATGTTTTCAATTTTACAATTGTGGCGATGGTTTGAACTATCAACAATATATCTTAGAGATAGGTATGGGCGTTGATCTCCATGGAGGAGATGAAACTAAGGCAGCGGAGAGGGCGGTTAGAGACGCTATAAGCCGTGTGAGTATGGTTGGTCTAGGAAGTCTATTCAAAGCTAAGAGCTTTAAAGAGGTTGAAGAAGCACTATTAGTTGATGTAACTATAAGCACACCAAACCCTGAAAGGATTGATGGAAAAGCGGTTTTAAAAATGCTTCCAGAAGGCAGAAGAAGGATAAGAGTCGTCAAAGGCGGAGCTGTTTTTCCAACTGAGGATACACCAGAAGAATCGAAGACTCATAATGTTGTCGTCGCGGTGTGCATAATCGTAGTTCTTGTGGATCTAGACATGCTGAAAACATGAGACAACTATCCTTGTTTCCAATTTTTATTTTTTAATTATCTCTTCGAAATAGTCAATTATTTTTTTATGGATTGGGATCCCTGTTGCTTCTATTAGAGCCGTATAACCTGGAAAACAGTTCGCCTCAAGGACATAGGGTTTCCCATCCTTGCCTGGTAAGATATCGATCCCCGTGATTTTGAAACCCATCGCTTTCGTAACCTTGACAGCCAGCTCATCATAAATATCATCTTCGAAGGGGGATGCTTGTCCACCGGCACTCACGTTATATCTGAAATCGTTCGGATTAGATCTCTTCTCTCTCCCAACTACCTTTTCACCTATAACGAAGCATCTTATGTCGTAGCCGAGGTTTGGTTTGAACTCTTGAAGATAGAAGACGCCTTCAGCGAAACTTCTATTATACCATGTTAGAAACTGCAAGAGGTCTCCTCTACTCCTAATCCCGCTCAACATCGTGACACCTATGCCTCTACCCCTACAGAGCGGTTTAAGAACAACTTCTTTTCCCGAGTCGAGCAGCTCAGCGGCAAAATTATACGCGTATTCTATATTCTCCGTTATTATCGTCTTAGGTGTAGGCAGGTTTAACTTCTCCATTTGAATCGAGAGATGCTCTTTTGAATATAGTAACATGCTTTCAATGGAATTTATAACTATGGAAGCTTGATCTTCCAATTCTTTGAGCATGAGCAATCTATGGATGAGTTCAAAGGTCGAACCCCTGTTAAGCATGTTGCTAGGTACATAGACTAGGTCGACCGAGAGCTTCTCATGTTCAAGCATGACAATATCCCAAGGAGCTTTGACCCGTGTTTCTATCCCCCTCGATCTCGCCTCCTTAATCACAAGCTGGGTCTCATTTACCGATGGGTTGTCAGTAAAGATCATAATCTTCAACATGTATACGTGTTGGAGAACTATGCAACTCACCCTTAAATCTTTAAGGCTTAAGCACAATTAATTGATCGAATATTTGGAGGAGAACAGGTTGGAGAACCCTTATTTAGATGTTGATAAAAAAGTCCTCTCGGAGATATATACATCGTCTGAGCCCTTAGACAACCTTACAATCTTATGCGATGTCTATGGGAGCAGATTTGCAGGAACACCAGGAGATAAAGATTCAGTCGAATGGATGGTTAAGAAACTAAAAGAATATGGCATCGAAAACGCGCATTATGAGAATTATCAAATGCCTGGTTGGATAAGGGGTCCTGCAAAGCTTGAGATTATTTCTCCGCTTGAAAGACAGCTAGAATGCATCTCCTTACCCTTCGGGATTGGAGGCGAGGTCGAGGGAAAGCTAGTTGACCTTGGAGACGGAAACGTGGACATCTATGAAAAGCGAAGAGACGAAATAAATGAAAACATAGTTATGGTTTCGAGCAGGAACCCAATCGGATTGAATAGACATCTCCACCGAAGGGAGAAATATATAAGGAGCGTTCTAGCGGGGGCTAAAGGCTGGATCTTCGTTAACCAATACCCTGCTTATGGACCCCAGACAGGTGGAGTGAGTCCAATAATCCCTGCTATAAGCATCTCTTACGAGGATGGATGTTTCCTTTCAAGGCTTATAGAGCGGGAGAAAATTGTGAAAGTTAGGATTACGACAACCGATAAGAATATAGACATAACAAGTTTTAACGTCGTATGCGACATCCCTGGGACGTCAGACTCTAAGGAATATGTTCTTGCAGGGTCTCACTACGATGGACATGACATATCTCAAGGAGCATTAGATCCAGCTTCAGGAGCTGTGACGATCATTGAAATGGCTCGAGTTTTAAACATGGTGAAAGATAAAATCAAAAGGCGTATCCGGCTAGTCTGCTTTGGAGCAGAAGAAGTTGGGCTTCTAGGCTCGTACAATTATGTTGAGCAGCATTCGTCTGAGATGGAGGATTTAAGGTTTATGCTCAATTTGGACTCTGCTGCACGTAGTGGCAAAAAGGGGATAATCCTACATGACCATCCTGAACTTGAAACATTTATGGACAGGATAGCTAAAGAGATGAAAGCAGATATCCCTTATTTCCAAAGAGTAAGCCCGTATAGCGACCACTGGCCATTCTTCCTTAAGGGTGTTCCATGCGGGAGCGGTGGTGATCCCGAGGAGATTCGAACAAGTACAGGTAGGGGATATGGACATACAAAGTTTGATACTGTTGATAAAGTGGAACTCTCCCACTTGAGAGAGGCTGCTGCCAACTATGCTCGATTCCTTATCAGAGTTGCTAATACCGATGAATGGCCTGCAAGGAGGAAAACACAGCAGGAGATAAATGAGTTTGTTAAAAAGCAAGGATATGACGAGACAGTTGCCTTGGAGACTCGTGTAAAGAATTACGTTAGAACTTGGGAGAAAATACCTCCAGAGACTAAGGCTTGGCTAGAAAGGAAAAGCGACTGGTAATCCTTATCTTATCTAACTTGCACCATGCACCCTACTCGATTTCTAGGCTTCAAAACATTAAAAATTTTAGCAGATCTGATGCCTAAACTTAAAAAAAGTTAAGCATCTTTTATCATAGATGTATAGTGAAAAATTTTTCGTTTTTAATTGGATAGATGAGCATTCTCAGAGGATAATAAACATAAGCGACTCGATCTGGAGGCTAGCCGAGCTTGGACTTATGGAATATAAATCTTCTAAGGTTTTATCAGACGAGCTTAATGAAGCTGGTTTCCAAATAGAATACGGGGTCGCTGGGCTACCTACTGCCTTCACAGCTTCTTGGGGTAAAGGAAAACCTGTGATAGGCGTTATGGGAGAGTATGATGCTCTCCCAGGACTATCTCAAGATATTGTTCCATTCAAGAAACCTCTTGAAGGAGCTGTAAATGGTCACGGATGCGGACATAACATTCATGGAGCTTCAGGCTTAGCAGGGATCTTGGCTGTGAAAAAACTAATGGAGAAGAACAACATAAAAGGCACACTCAAGTATTTCGGCTGTCCTGCTGAAGAGAGCGCCAGCGGAAAAGTTTGGATGGTGCGAGAAGGAGTGTTCAAAGGGGTCGACGCTGTGTTAAGCCACCATCCAAGCACCATGAACGTTGCCCCGTTGTCAAGCAGCCTTGCAAACAACTCTGTAAAATTTCATTTCTATGGGAAAACATCCCACGCTGCAAGTTCCCCTGAGCAGGGTAGAAGCGCACTAGACGCTGTAGAGCTGATGAATGTTGGAGTAAACTTTCTAAGAGAACATGTAATCCACGATGCACGTGTTCATTATATTATTGAGGAAGGAGGAGGTCAGCCTAATGTTGTTCCCGACTATGCTCGAAGCTGGTATCTGATCAGGGCACCTGAAAGAGCTCAAGTCGAGGAGATATACAATAGGATTCTCGCGATAGCGAAAGGTGCTGAGCTGATGACAAGCACTACTCACAAAGTGGAGTTCATCAAAGGGGTCTACAATAAGATACCTAACAAAACACTCAGTGAATGTGTAACCTCAAATATGAGGATGATCGGATTACCAAATTACAATAATGAAGAGTTGATCTTCGCTGAGAAGATTTCTGAATCCATTCCTAAAGAGGCGAAGATTGAAGAGTTACGCAAATCGAAGAGACCTGGTTGGGAAGAAATGGTTGATTGGCTGATAGACGTGGAGGTGCCAAACGCTTGGAATGAAGGCGAAGTTAGCCACGGCTCCACAGATGTCTCAGATGTGAGCTGGCAAGCCCCGACAATGGAGTTTTCTACTGCAACTTACGTTCTCGGGACGCCCGGACACTCATGGCAGGTAGTTGCTCAATCTGGATCCAGCATGGGGCATAAGTCGCTATTATACGCATCCAAAATAATAGCGGCCTCTATAATAGACATTCTTCTAGACAATGAGGTTTTAGAAAAGGCTTGGAAAGAGCATGAGAAGAGGATTGGAGGCAGAAAATACGTGCCTCCTATACCGGAAGAGTTGAAACCACCATTGAATCTATGGCAAAAATAAGTGATCCTAATCTCCGAAGAGTCTAGTCTTTAAGCTCGACAACCATCCAAGCCTCGACTGTGATCCATCCAGGATGATGGAGTGGGATGGCTGCGCGAGCAGGCTTGCCGTTCTCCGGACCGAACAATTCGACAAGGAGGTCTGTAAAACCGTTCAGAACCTTCGGCTGGTCGTAGAAGCCTTCAGCACTGTTAATAAAACCGATTACTTGAACAACTTGCTTAATCCTGTCGAGGTCTCCGATGACTTTTTTAAGTTGTGCAAGGCAGTTTAGGCAGGCCTCCCTCGCTGCCTGATAGCCTTCTTCTATGGTCAAATGTCCTTCTCCCACCATTCCTCTTCTGGTGCTCCTGAAGGGGCCTTGACCAGCTGAAAATGCGAGGTTCCCCGCCTTCTTAGCTCCTAAGTATACTCCAGCCGGTTCTGGGGGTGGAGGCAAGGTTAATCCAAGCTTCCTAAGCTTATCCTCTACTATACCCAATTTTATCCCTTCTCTATTCTAGCTATTGTTCTTTTATTCCTTGTGTTATTATTTAGTCTTTTAACCTTAGTTTCACGTTGACATTTTATCTTCATCTAAACTTTTTTAACTTAGGCATAGTAGAAGAATGCTGTGTCGAATAAGAAAACTGGTAATCGATTCTCTAATGACTGGTCTGAAGATGAGTTAAATAAGATCTACAGCGAAATAGTCTCAGCGGTAACTATCCCGGTTGGCGTCAAGGTCGAGGGGAGCCAGAAGATCCTCGATTTCAGCCGGGTTGAGCAAATCCTAAAGAATGCCAATCTTATAGTTGTTCAAGACTGTGGATGTAGGGTTGAGCGTAACAACTGCTCATCTCCAAGAGATGTATGCATCAGTATAGATGAAGAGGCTGAGAAATCTCTTGAGATAGGTGTGAATAATCCCAGAAAAGTGAGTCTAGAAGAGGCATTAGGGAAGATTAAAAAGGCTCATGAAGCTGGGCTTGTCTCGATGGCGTATCAACTTGAAGGGCGAGACAAAATTAGCCCAATATGTAATTGCTGCTCCTGTTGCTGCCATACTCTCTCTGGATTGGTACGTTTCGGGTTAGCAAAACATGTATTATCTTCGGATATGATTTCCAAAACAAATGAAAATCTGTGCATAAACTGTGGAGTCTGCGCTGATAGGTGTCAATTCAATGCTAGAAGATTAGAGAAGGGGAAAATGGTTTATGACTCAGAGCAATGTTTTGGATGCGGGCTCTGTGTGAGCGCTTGCCCAGTGACCGCAATAGAATTGGTTAAGCGTTAAAAATGTTTATAAATGAGTTTATATAGTAGACCTCAACTTAGTTGAGGTCTACTACTATGACTCTTGGACCCCTTAAGAGAGCTCGAATAAGCCTTTTTCAACTACTCATGTTGATACAGCTTAGTAGCGAACCTAAATATGGTTATGAAATCTTAAAAGAATTAAAGGAACATTTTGGGTCTACTTGGAACCCTAAGACTGGCACAATATATCCTGCGTTAAGAAGCTTAGAAGGGAGGGGTTTTATTAAAACCAGTCGTAAGGAAGACAAAGAATTCTATGTTTTAACAAATAAAGGCAAATCGGTAATGAATGGATTATTAAACAATATTGAAAAAGAAATCTCTTTTTCAAATAAATATTTTGAATTTGTTAATCAGAAACTCTCAGTATCTATGAAAGAAAAAGTTATTGATATAATTAATAAAATGATTAAGGAAAACATTTTATTAATGGGAATAATGAACATTTTCTCAGATGATGAACTAGACAAAAAAATAAGACTTAATGCATTATATGGGTTAAAAAATATTCTTGAAGAAAGGTTGGATCATGTTAATAATATGATAGTGAAATTGGAAGGAGACAGCTATGAGCTACATTGTTGAAACAGTTGACTTAGTGAAGGAGTATCAACAGGGGAAACAACCCTTTAGAGTACTCGATTCAATAAACCTGAAAATATCAAATGGAGAATTCGTATCCATAATGGGACCATCAGGGAGCGGAAAATCCACTCTGCTTCACATTATTGGTGCATTAGATAAACCGACCGATGGGAAAATCATCTTTAATGGAATTGACCTCTCTGGGCTTAACGACAACCAGCTTGCAGAGCTCAGAAATCGTGAACTAGGCTTCATTTTTCAATCGTTTAACCTAATCCACAGGATGAATGCTGTTGAAAATGTGGAGATGCCCTTGTCCATCTTTGGAGTTCCTCGCAAAGAAAGAAGGGGGAGAGCGATGAAACTTCTCGAAATGGTTGGTTTAAAAGACAGGATGAAACATAAGCCTTCAGAACTCAGTGGAGGAGAACAGCAGCGCGTAGCTATCGCAAGGGCGCTCATCAATGATCCAAAGCTAATTTTATGTGATGAAGCTACTGGAAACCTTGATTCGAAAACGGGTCAAGAGATAATGGGTCTTCTCAGAAAACTCAACGAGGAGCAAGGTACGACTTTCATAGCTGTAACCCACGATCCGATAGTTGCACAGATGACGGATAGAATCATACGACTGAAGGATGGGAGAATAGTTGGAGAAAAAAGGATGGCTGGTTAAAATGAGGATGAAAAAAGACTTGTTAGTTATCACTTTCTTATACTTAGTCTTAATGTTTAACCCAACATTTGTGACTTCCGCTAGCAGTACCCCTTATCTGAGAGTGATTACCAGAGATAATTACATCTCAGCAGGAGTCTCAAACTCTATTGAGATAGAGCTTCAGAATACTGGTAGCTATTCTGTTTATGATGTTGAATCTATCCTCTCAGTTCCTTCTAACGTTGTAGGGATCGTAGTCATAAAAGATCAGCACATGATCTTTAACGAGATCGAGGCGGGAGAAGCTGTAACCTATTATCCAAAAATATATGTGGATGAAAAGACTCCTTTAGGAGCCTATATCTTAAATTTGCAAGTAAAATATCTCGATCTTCTAATTTCAGAAGTGAGAGTAGCAAGTATCCAAGTTGGAGTTGTAGTAGATAGAGTCGAAAAAGACTACACTAGGCTAAATATCGAAGTGAAGACGACTAGTCTTAAAATAGGATGCGAAAATAATGTAACCCTCTCCTTTGAGAATATTGGGGAAAAGTCGATCTATAAAATCGATGCGATTTTATCCTCTCAATCTCCTTATTTAGCAATCATAAAAGGGAATAGATTCATCTATGAAGAATTAGAGCCTTCCGATAACGTGTCACACCAAATCACTATTGCTGTTTCAAAGAACGCACCTTTAGGCGCGTATACTATTACATCGTCAGTCTCCTTCGAGGATGAGAACGGGAGATCTAATGCATATACCTATACTTTAGGTTTAAACATCGACTCTGTAAAAGTCTCTAGACAAACAACGGTTTTATTGAAAGAGTATTCAACTAATCCTATCTTTGCACAGCCTGGAAAACCAGTGGATGTTGAGTTGGAATTGCAGTGCATTGGAGATCAGGCGCATGATGTTAGAGTCCAAGCTTCAACCGATTTATCACCTCAAATTTCACCCTTAACTCCACTATACTTCGCGCTAGGAGATATTTCCAAAAATCAGAGTGCTAATATTGCTTTCAGGGTTCTAGTCGATGGAAAAGCAAATTCTGGCTCTTATCCAATTAGGTTAACTATAACTTACCTTGATTCTTACGGGATCCAAAAAACTTCAACAGAGACGATAACTATACGGGTTAGAAGTTTCGTTGAATTAAAGATAATAAACCTAGACGATTTAACGCTAGAGAAAGGAGTGGTTAAGACTGTCGAAGCTGACCTGCTTCTAATAGGTACTGAAAGTTTAAAGTTTGTGAATATTGAATGTTTAGATTCAGATATAATAAAAACATATAAGAAAGAGGTTTATATAGGCGCACTTGACTTGGATAGTCCAACCCCCTTCAGTTTAGAGATCTCTACAAAGCCAAATGCCACGATCGGAGACTACAAGTTGAGGCTTATTGTAACCTATTTTGATTCTCAAAATCAAGAGCGTTCATCTTTGATTGAAATCCCCTTCAGAGTAGTTGAATCTACTCAGCCACCAAAGCCTCAACAAGAGGGTATTGAAGGGTTTTGGGTCTGGTTAAGAAGACTTCTAGGACTGATTTAGAAGGATTGAGCCATGAGGCTAATCGATATCATATTATTCACCATAGACGGAATAAAAGAGAGGAAAGTCAGGGTTGTCTTAAACATCATTGGGATCATGATAGGCGGTGCTGCTATCATATCCTTAGTCTCCGTGGCTGAAGGTATGAATCTTGAGATAAATAGACAGGTTGAGCTTTTAGGACCGAAAACAATAATCATCACGAATATTAATCTAGGTTTATCCCGGAGAGAGCCCATAACTCTAACATACAGGGAGCTCGATACTGTCAAAAATATTCCGCATGTTTCAGTGGCGACTCCGGTGATAAGTCGTGCTACAAGGATTAAGATTAATGGGCGTTCTGCACAGGTGCAAGTCACAGGGATTATTCCTGAAGAATATCTGAAAATAAACAAGAATTTGGAGATAAGTAAAGGTAGATTCCTTCAGAAAAGTGATGTAGTTTCAACGGTTTTAGGCTCGAACATTGCTAAGCCTCAGAGCGAGAAGGAGCTTATAGCTGATATTGGTGATAGGTTGATAGTCGAAGTCTTTAGTGGAACAGAAATTAAGTCATCTACACTTAGAGTGTCTGGTATACTCACTTCGATCGGTCAATCATTAGCGTTCTCGCCAGACGATTCGGTTTATATTAATCTGAGAACTGCTCAACAGATCTTCAATATGGGTAATCGAATATCTTCGATAATTGTGGAAGCGGATGACTTAAACACAATTGATATTGTTGTTAATAAAATACGTGAGAAACTAGGTGATGGAGTTACTATAATAACTTCAGGGTTTATACGAGATACCGTCGGAAGGGTCATCGGCATAGTGCAGGCTGTCCTTGGAAGCGTCTCTGCGATCTCTTTAGTGGTTGCAGGGGTAGGAATAGTCAACACTATGACCATATCTGTGATGGAGCGCACTAGAGAGATAGGAATTTTAAAAGCTATAGGCGCTAAGAGCAGGGATATACTTATGGCTTTTCTATCAGAGTCCCTTCTAACTGGATTCTCGGGAGGAATAGTTGGGTCGATTGTCGGCGTCTTCATGGGACAGGTAATCTCTTCTCTTGCCCAAGTTACAATTGGAATATCTCTCACTCCCTCCACTTCTTTTCAAATGATAGCCATCGTTATCCTTTTTTCCATGGTTACAGGGATTTTAGCGGGACTATATCCTGCTTGGAGAGCTTCAAACCTGAATCCTGTAGAGGCGTTGAGATATGAGTGAAAATAAGGGCCTCCTAAGCAACTTTACTGGGATTATTAAATCTCCGAAAAGAACGTTTAATTTAATTGAGAGCAAAGATTTTAAGAAGGGCTTTCTAATCGTTTTAATTAATGCAGGATTATCAGTTCTAGCTGAGTTTAACTACGGCATGAAAATGGATCTCCTCAAATTCCTTCCAACTGGGAACAATTTTACTTTGATCAACCCTGAAACCTTTAGAAGAAACTTGGTCACGATAATCTCTCTCTTCAACGGTTTAGGGGTTATTGTAGGCTGGTTCATTCTCTCCATAATCGCTTATTCGATCTCCAGAAGCAGCTCTATGCATGGAGGATTTAAACGGTTAGCAACGTTGATAGGGTTCACATACCTCCCCTTAATGTTTCAACAGATTATCAGAGTAGTAGACTCGTATATTATTCCTGAAGAGTTTTTGAATGCTTACATTCAATCTCGAAACCAGTCTTATATTGGTAGCCTAGCAAATGTAGCTGTAAGAACTTTTTCAATATTTGGAATATGGACATTTATTCTAACAGTATTGGCTATCTCGAACAACTCTAATTTGTCTATAAAAAAATCTATCCTTATCACTATTGCCATTTATTCCTTATATATAATCCTTAGAACGTTTTTACCTATTTAATGTTTAGACATTTTCATTTTTTTTGTAGCCTTATGAATGTGAAACCATCTATATTTTTGAATATTAGGGCAGTAGGCCTCTCAGGAATGTATACTGCGAAACTGTTATGAAACCTAGATAGGAAATCGTATTGATTATTCTCGTATACGGAGAATAAAATTAGAGAATAGCTTGAATTATCTAAGAAAGAAAACTCGATGTCATATGATTCATAACCTAACTTGCTTGGCTGAGATAACCACGGTATGAAGATCCTTGAAACTCCATTCTTCACTAAGACCTCTATTCCTTTAGGATCAATGAGGGTAAGATTATAAAAGTCGATAACAAGCCATAAATAGGTTTTCGATGCTCCACTGTTTCTAGTTTGAAGCGCGATCTTGAGGTTATCTTTTCTTGAATTTACTATTTCATTATACTTAATAGAAGTATAAACATGATAGAATACAATTGGTCTCGACATAAAACCATAGATAAAAGACCCTACAATAATTAAAGAAATGGATAGCATTAATGATGCTTCAAATTTACTTTGATCCATAAAATAGATCTTATTCATTGGAAATTTAAATCTAGGGACAGAAAAAGTTGTATTTACGTTAACGATAAGGCAGATTTCGTTTCTATAAAGAATTTTGATAGCATGCCTAATCTGGCTGATTATGTTTTTAGATTCGTAATCCTTTGAAGTAGCGATTTCTCTTTTTCAACTAGTTTTAATATCGAGACCCTGTTTCTGGCGGATTTGGCACGATATAAGTCTGCAAATCCTTTTCAATTGTGGTCTAATTACAATATTTGAATACTTCTCGAAGAATACTTGGTTATTTAGGAGTTCACAAAATCTTTTTTTACATCAGAAGATCTTCCATTTTTGGCGGGCGATGATAAACAAGCCCTTCTGATCCATGATGAAGATCTTGAGTTTAGAGCCCGCCTGATGAAAAATAGTGATTGAATCATTCAACATAATTAAATAATGTAGAGAGGATAATAATATTCTTGGGTGTTTTAATGCCTCTTGTAGAGATAAAATGGTGGAAGGGAAGAGATAAAGCAACGAAGGCTAAGACTATAGAACTCGTTACGAAAGCCATATGCGAAGCAATTGGTTGTAGTCCAGAAGCAGTAGAGGTAATAATACAGGATATCGACAAAGAATCTTGGGGCAGAGCTGGCAAACCTTTCGCTTAAACTATTTTTTTCCACTTTTTTTAACAGCCTTACGTAATTCTTTAATGACTTTATCGCTACCTAGAGCTTCAACGTATGACCCAAATCGAGGACCCTGACTAGAGCCAAGCAGAATCTTATAGAGGATTTGAAATATATTTTTAGGAGACATATTCAGGTTTTTCGCTGTTTGAAATACAGCTGACTGGTACTCATCAGCAGTCTTTACTTTTTGCAGCATCTCTGAAATAGATTCTATAGCTTCTGCCTCTTTCTCAGACATTTTTACTTCAATTTTCGTTATTCTGCCAAAATCATTCAACCAATTTAACGCGAACCGGATTCGTTCTTCGAGTCCTTCAGCCCCCTGTTTCAAATACCCATATTTCTCAAGCTTATTTCTAATAAAATCTGTCTCAGAGCCTTTAGGAGCTACCTTTGCTAATTGGACTAGAAGATTATAGGGAATATGGACACTGGGTTTGATCGGAGGTTTCAGCATCCAGCAATATTCATAAAGTCCAGAGAGTTTTATAGACTCTAATTCGTCTATTATCCCTGATTTACCGAAGTAGATCTCCTCTAAATGGTCAAACTCATCCATATGGGTAGGTACATCATCAACTGAGCAGCTTCTCGTACCTACAAACCTTTTTAAGATCAATAGGTTTAATGATTGCGGCGTCCCGTATCGGAACCATACTTGAGGAGTGAATACATTACCAGCTGATTTGGAAATCTTCTTTCCGCCCTTGTCAAGAAACATCTCGTATTGAACGTGCATGGGAGGCTCAAAGCCGAGGATTTCTCTGCAGATCCTGTCATTAACCCTTACAGAATCGGCTATATCTTTCCCATAGGCTTCGAATCTGATATCTAAAGCCTTCCACCTGGCGGCAAATTCAACTTTCCAGCTGAGTTTACCTTTGCCTGATAATACATCGACTTCTCCCTCATGACCGCAACCATTGAGCCATTTTTTCTTCACTTCCATTCCTGTGCATCTATATAGAATTTTATGCTCGTCAGGAACATATTCGTAAGCATTAGTCGTATATATTCGACCACAATTCTCGCAGATGGGGAAATACGGTAGAGTCTCTAAATATTTCTCTTGTCCAAGCTCCTCTTTGATTATCTTACCCGCTTTTTCAACATTCTCTAGAATCGTGAGGATTTCTCGATTTAGAAGACCTAATTCATAAACTTTTGCTGCTGATTGAAATTTGTATTCTACTCCGCATTTGTCTAATGCTTCTAGGAGTAACGAAGTCATGTGGCTCCCGAAGCTTTCATGGCAGTCTCCCGCAGGATCAGGTATATCGGATACGGGGTATCCAAGCCACCTCTCATACTCTTTCGGTAGTCCCGCAGGGACCTTCCTCAAACCGTCTTTATCGTCTGAAAACGCTACGAGTTCAGAATCGTATCCTTGTAGCTTGACCCCTAAAGCTACTGCGTAATTTCTGATAGCGTCTCCTAGGCTGCCGATGTGAGGAAACCCTGAGGCTCCTAACCCACTTTCCGTCCTAATGGGGGTTAGAGTCCTACCCAGGCTTTTCTCTCTCTCAATGAGACTTTTAGCAGCCTTGTCATACCATGTTCCTTTACCTATAATTTCCTTCGGCATTCGAGCGATCGAGGATTATTGATCAGAAGAGATTTATAAAAGAGATTCTTCCCTCGATTTTACTCCATATTTTAAAGCCAAAATCAGCTGAGGTTTTTAGTCTTTTTCCATTTAAAATATTCTATGAAACCTTGTAGGTTGAATAGGGACGCTGCCTCACGACGATCAGAAGGCTCAATCCACCTTTTAGTCATAGGATCCTCTAGTTTTATCTTTGCGTATATATCTTCGATATTCTCTTCTTTTTCTAACCCTTCCTCCACTATGCGGCTCCATAGAATTACTTGTTTCTTATATAGTTTCAGCTTTTCAATTCCTCTATGAGAAAATCCGAAGTGGCTATAACATACAATTTTTGGGCTAAGTGAGATTAATCTGTCTAAACTTTCTACCGCTTTTTCAGGGTTGAACGGGGGAGGCGTTGTAGGCATAACAGTGCCAGAGAGAGGCGAGTAAAAGCCTGCCGCATCCCCCGCTATAAGGACCCCCTCTTTCGCGAGAAAATAACATTGATGATGAGAAGAGTGTCCTGGAGTCCATATAATCTCGACTTGACAACATCCAGTCGAGAGTTTTTCATCATCTTTAGATTCTATGATTCTGTCTGCTGGAGCTCCCCTGATCTCACCGTAATCGTCTACTCTAGAGCCAAAAAATTGTCTTGCAGAAGCCTCTAAAATACTAGGATCCGCTAGATGTTTGGCTCCTCTTGGATGGACATGGACTTTAGCGTTTTGGAAAGTTTCGAGAATCTTCCAGACCCCTCCAGTATGATCTAAATGAATGTGAGTTGAACCAACGAGCAACTCGCTGTTTTTTTCAATGCCTAGCTGCTTCAATCCTTCTATAACTCCAGGGATAGACTCTGTTGGTCCTGGATCAACGACGAAATTCGGAGCACCTATCACTACATATGTTCCTAGTATCCCTAACCTCCCATGATAAGGTGCGTCGATTAGGTAGACTCCTGCTTCGATCTCTGTAATTTTCATCACACATCTCAATTAGGGGATGATCAAAGGTTTTTAAGCCTAATGCAAGAAAACCCGAGCTAAAAATAAAATTTCTCAATCAGTTTAAATTTACAGTCAGTCTTTGTTTAATATATTTCTTACAGTCTTTCTTACAGCCTCTTCACTATCGTATTTAGGAGACCATCCTAAAGATTTTAGGCGGGAGCTATCTAAGAACATTATTTTCACATCTCCCGCCCATCCTCTGCCCTCCTCAAATTCTTCTCCGAGCCTTATAACAGCGTCAGGTAACCCCATCTCTTCTTTCACGATTTCAGCTATCTTCAGCACGTTAACTTGGTCATCCGATCCAACGTTGAAGATTTCCACCCTTTCGGTGCCTTTCTCCATACCAGTGATAAGACCTTCGATACAGTCATCTATGTAAAGGTAAGATTTAGTCTGGCTGCCGTTTCCTAAAACCTCTAACTCTTTACTATTTTTCTTCATTTTTTCAATGAAATCGAAAATAACCCCATGATTACACCTTGAGCCAACTATGTTTGCCAGCCTATAAACAACGGCTTTGAATCCATAAAGCGAAGCATATGATGAGATTAGTGCCTCCGATGCAAGCTTCGATGCCCCATATACCGAAATAGGCTTTAATGGAGCATAGTTCTCCGGAGTAGGTATAGTCTCTGGTTCGCCATATACTGTGGAAGACGATGCGAAAATAAAAGTGTTTAAAGTTCCTCTTTTCCGAATGACTTCAAGAAGGTTGAATGTTGCTTCAATATTTTGTTTAAAATGGTCTATAGGACTCGCAAGCCACCCTCTTACTTCTGGATTTGCAGCTAGGTGAAAGACTATCTGACAATCTTCGAGGGCTTTAGAAACCTGCTCTATATTAAGAAGATCCCCCTCGATTATCTTTAAACGAGGATTGCCTAAACTATTTTTCAGGTTATGATAGCTTCCTCTCGAAAAATTGTCGAAAACTATGACTCTAAATCCATAGTCTAGTAGCCGATCCACAAGGTGGCTTCCTATGAAACCCGCTCCGCCTGTTACTAGGGCTCTCATATTTTCCATCCTTATTCGAAATTGTTTAATTATGTTTCAAGTATTTATAAGAAAGTATTGAAGATAAAACGATCAGCGTTCCCAGAGATATCAGCAGACTAGATAATAAACTTGTAAAAGATATCAAATTATAAGAATACTCTCTAAGAAAGAAGGATGATACCAGGAAGAATAAACCTCTAAACCCGTCTGAAATGCTTTTCCTTTTATTAATGTTTGTTAACAGCCTTATCCCACAAGAGGCTAGATTCCAGACACCCCCACCTATGAGAAGCCAGATTAAAGGCCAAATTAGGCTATTTGGGATTATTATGATTTTCCCAAACTCGAGACTCCTAAACCATGAGAATAGATCATTAAATACATTTGGAAAATTTATGATGATTAAAGACACTATGATGATGAAGACTCCAAAACCAAGAAGGTTTATAGGGTCTCTATTTTCATGTTTTGACACTAATCTCCCCTTATTCAGATATGCTTTACGCGCATAAATCTATCTATTCAATTGAAAAATTGTAAGAATCTAGGATTCTGTCTTTTTTACTTTCTTCAGAACTTTGATTAAGGCTGGAAGAATAGTGTAAAGATCCCCTAATATGCCATAATCTGAGATCTCGAATATTCCTGCTGCTTCGTCTTGGTTAACTGAGACAATTATCTGAGATCCCCTAATGCCTGCGGCATGTTGAATCGTTCCAGAGATTCCAAAGGCTATATAAAGTCTGGGTTTAACTTTTTTCCCACTTATTCCTATCCATTCATCGAGCCAGCCGTTATCAGCTGAAATAGGTCTAGTGCATCCTATTTTTGAACCTAGAATAGAGGATAATTCACGTAGCAAATCTAAATCTTCTTTTTTCTTGAACCCTCTCCCTGCTGCGACAATTATCGAAGCCTCTTCAAGACCGGTATCCGACTTGCTTTTTTCTCGTTTTTCTAAGATTTGAACCTTGGATTTAGGATGGTCAGTGTCAAGTCTAAGCACTTCGGCTACCTTTGTTGAGGGTTCTAATCTTTTGAATATGTTTTTTGAAATAACCGCGATATGGGGTTTTCTCCTGCTTTTTTCAAGAGCTATTGAAGATCCTCCATAAATTAAACGTTCGGCTAATAGATTTCCTTCCTTATCGATGTTCAAACTTATACACTCTGTCATGCAGCCTGCGTCTAACGCTGCTGCAGTTCTAGCTGCAAGCTCTTTTCCAAATTTCGTCGCGCCAATTAGTATAACGTCTGGGTTAACCCTTTTTACAGCCTCCACTACGCCTATTTTGTAGAGTTCAACATCATAGTGTTCAAGTGATTTGTTTTCGATTGTGATAACCGCATCAGAATAATTTAAAACAGATGCTACATGACCTTCGACATTAGACCCGATTACAAGAGCGTAGAGTTTTGCCGCCAGGTTATTGGAGAGTTCTCTGCCCTTGCTTAGAAGCTGGAGCTGTAGATCCAAATCTTCAGAATATACTAGGATCCCTGTCACTGCAGATCCCTCAACACACCCTCTGATCTCAGAGCTTCTACAAGTTTTTCAGCTACTTCCTCAGGAGTCTCTCCTTTAATCATTATTCTTTTTCGCTCTACAAGAGGAGCCTTAACATCCAAGATTTCTATCGCTGATAACTTTTTTAATTCCTCTACCGAAAGCCCAAGAGTTTTTGAATCCCATTCAATTACAGGTTTTCGTTTAGCCTTCATAATATTCATTAAGGAGGGTATTCTAGGCTCGTTTATCTCTCGAATCACCGATACGATTGCAGGAAGTTCTGCCTCTACTACCTCCTCACAATATTCAAGTTCTCTTTCCACTTTGATCTTATTACCGACTAAATCGATGCGTCTCGCATACATTACTTGGGAGATGTTCAAGATCTCAGCTATGCGAGCCCCAATCTGAGAAGATAGAGTATCTAAACTCATCTCACCGCATAAAACTAGATCAAATGGCGCAAGTTTCTTCAGAGCAAAGGATAAAACCTTAGCGGTGGTTAAAGCATCTAGACCTATCAACTCTTTGTCATTTATTATATAAGCGGAATCTGCGCCTGAAGATAATGCATCAAGAATAGTCGTTCTGGTTTTTTCATCACCTAGAGAAAGGGTTACAACTTCTCCCCCGTATTTCTCTTTTAACTGAACTGCGGACTCTAACGCTCTTTTGTCTAGATCATTTATTTTCCTTTTCACCGAAACTAATATTGGTCTCCTGTCTTGACCTATCTTGATATCGGTAAGGTCCGGTATGTCCTTAACGAGGACGACTATCTTTACCAGATCACACAACCTCCAAATTTCATCTACATCGCGTACTTTCCAATCACTTATTATCAAACTATCTAAAAGTTTTAAGGTTTAAACGATAACATACCTCTGAGGTTTCATGGAGTTAGATAGAATAAGAAAGGTTGCGGTCCTCGGCGGAGGAGTTATGGGGCATGGTATAGCTCAAGTGGCAGCCTTTTCAGGATTTTCAACAGTGATCCGAGACATCAGTAGAGAGATTTTAGAGAAAGCTATGCAGAATTTAGAAAGAAATCTGAATAGAATGGTTGAGAGAAACAGGATTACCGCTGAAATGGCAAAAGAGACTTTAAACAGAATATCAACTTCAGTTGACCTTGCTGAAGCTGTTAGAGATGCTGATTTGATAATTGAAGCTATACCAGAGGATCTCGGAATTAAAAAAAGAGTCTGGAGTGAAGTCTCTTCAATAGCAGGATCCGATGTCATCTGTGTCACAAACACATCTAGTATAAGCATCACAGCCATATCCGAAGCTATCGCAAATCCTCAAAGGTTTGCGGGGATGCATTTTTTTAACCCTCCAGCAGTCATGAGGCTTGTAGAGATAATTCCTGGTCGAGAGACGAGTTTTGATACAATAAAAACCGTAGAAGATCTTGCAAGAAAAATGGGCAAAACACCTGTAATCGTGAAGAAGGATTCGCCGGGATTTATTGTGAACAGGATTCTAATAACTTACATAAACGAAGCTGCCAAACTTTTAGAAGAAGGATTGTGGAGCAAGGAGCAGATAGATGCTTCAATACAATATAAAGCCAAGATGCCTATGGGTCCGTTTACGCTTTCTGATCTGATCGGCTTAGACATAATACACAGTATACTGAAAGTCTTCGAAGAAGGTTTTGGACCATACTATAAACCTGCGCCTTTAATTGAGAGGCTTGTCGCTGAAGGGAAACTTGGAAGGAAAACGGGTGAAGGCTTCTACACCTATAAAGAGACTCCCACAGTTTCTGAAGCAGCTTCCGAAGGTTTTGACACAAACCTGCTTCTAAGAATCTTCAGGGAAGAAGCAGAGAAGCTAGTTGCTGAAGAGGTAGCTGATCAGGCTTCCATAGATACGGCTATGAAACTAGGGGCAAACCTTCCTTACGGACCATTTGAGCTCTAGATTGGGGGGGAAGATTGACGGAAGTTGAACCTATCATCACTAGGATTGAAGACAGTGTCTATTGGATTATTTTGAATAGGCCTGACAAACTAAACTCGATCAACCCTGAGATGCTCGAAATGCTTGAAAGAGCGTTAGATAAAGTTGAGGGAGACTCAGAAATAAGATGCGTAGTTATCACGGGCGCAGGAGATAGGGCCTTCTCTGCGGGCGCTGATATCTCTTTTTTCAGAAACTTATCTCCAGAAGAGGCGGAGAAGGTTATTTCAAGCAAGGGTCACCACGCATTTCTTCGGATCATGAATTCAAATAAGCCAGTAATAGCCGCTGTTAATGGTCTAGCTTTAGGAGGAGGATGCGAACTGTCTCTTATGTGTGATTTTAGGATAGCGTCAGATAAAGCCAGATTTGGTCAGACCGAGGTCAACCTTGGACTGATACCTGGTTGGGGAGCTACAAGGATCCTTCCTAAAATTGTAGGGCCCTCTCATGCAAAATGGATGATGATGACTGGATGCATCTTAAGCGCGGAAGAGGCTTTAAAAATAGGCTTGGTTAATAGAGTAGTTCAATCTGACCAATTTTCTGAAGAAATTAAAAGATTTGCCATAAGCCTAGCTAAAGGACCAAACGTGGCATTAGCTGAAATTAAGAGACTTATAAATTCTAGTATAGTGGATGAAAGCGATTTAGCTTCTGAAGCGAAAAGCTTTGGAAGGATTTTCGAGACAGAAGATTTTAAAGAAGGGCTCACAGCATTCTTCGAAAAAAGAAAACCATGTTTTAAAGGATCATGAAATGATTTTAAAGCAAAGTTTTATCTCTTCTCCTTCTTTAACTATCTGCGCCTTAACTCTTAAGTCTATTAAGTCTCTATCTGTTTCACGAGCATTAGTTATCAGTCCAGATATTCTGCCTCCTTCATCAAATTCTATCACACCAACAGTGTAAGGAGACTGACTCATCATTTTCGTTAACGGAACATGAATAGTTGTGTAAGCCTTAATGATCCCTTCCCCTTTCAGCTCCCGCCATTTATTCGTCTTTCCCATGCAGTTTGGGCAGATTGGACGGGGGGGAAGATGAACTTTTTTACATGATGGACAATACGAAGCCATTATCTTGCCTTCGGAAAGGTATTCTCTAAAAGATTTTAATGAGAAAGGTTTAACTGACATTATAATCATTTCCCGTAAATTTGAACCGTAACTGTTGCGCCAGAAGCTCCAACGTTATGGCTTAAACCAATCTCCGCGTCAGCGATCTGATGTTTACCTGCTTCGCCCCTCAGCTGCTTAAACATCTCATAAGCCATGGCAGCTCCAGTTGCTCCCACTGGATGACCCTTGGCTTTCAAACCCCCGTCGGGGTTAACAGGCTTATCACCGTTGATAGCTGTCCGCCCCTCCTCAGCCGCTACTCCACCCTCTCCTTTAGGGAAGAAGCCTAGGTCCTCCGTTGCTAAAATTTCAGCTATTGTGAAACAATCATGGACGACCGCTAAATCAATATCCTTCGGTTTAACCCCAGCCATTTTGTAGGCTTGCTGGGCTGCGATTTTAGTCCCTTTAAGTGAAGTCAAATCTTCTCTGTTGCTTAGACACATGGTGTCTGAAGCTTGTCCGAGACCCTTCAAAAAGATTGGGGTATCAGTGAACCTTTTAGCTTTTTTCGCCTCAGCAAGGATAACGACAGCTGCCCCGTCTGAAATCGGACAGCAGTCGAACAGCCGAAGAGGATAAGCAACAACAGGATTCAAAGGAGATCGAAGAAACTCCATCTCATCCTTGAAGGTTAACCCTCTACTCTCTCCCATTTTTTTAGCAACATCTAAGACGCTAGTTTGAAAGTGGGCTTTCGGGTTCAGGGAACCATTGTAATGATTTTTAATGGAAACCGCTGCCAGTTGATCCCATCTCGACCCATGTTTAGCGAAGTGGGCTGTCGCTATAGATGCGTATAATCCTGGAAAAGTGAAACCTGCTGAAACCTCGAAAAGGTTATCGGCAGCCATCGCCAGAGTATCTGTGACTTTATTGGTATCTAGGCTCGTCATCTTCTCGACTCCTCCAACCATGACGATGTCGTATAATCCTGAAGCGATTGCCATAGCTCCCATGCTTATTGCCACACCTGAGCTTGCGCAAGCGTCTTCTATTCTTATAGCAGGCTTAGGGTTAATCCCAAGCCAGTCCGCCATCAAAGCAGCCATGTGCGCTTGATTTTCAAAGGAATCTCCTGAAAAGGTTCCTAGAAAAAGGGCTTCTATATCCTTAAACTCGAAGTTTTTATCTACAGAGTTTATAGCTTCAAGGGTTGCTTCTAGGAAGATCTCTCTGCTCGTTTTGTCAGCATGAATCTTATTATGAAATCTAGTCATTCCAGCGCCTATCAAGGCGACATCTCTTGAAAGGTTCAAGTAGACATCAGCTTAGAATATTGAAAATGAAAAATAAGCATTATGTCGAAATAATTCTCGTCAAATGACGAATATTCAAGTCTTTCCTTTAACAATCGCCCTGTAATAGTCTATTAACTGCGAGACGCCTTGTTCCACCGTATAATCTCTCTTATAATCAAGTTTCTCTTTTATCTTCTCGATTCTGAAACTGATTTTCTTTGCTTCTCCTATCCTCTCCGGAAGGTTAATGATTTTGACCTCGCATCCTTCGATCTTTTTCACTTGTTCAGAAACAATAAATGCTATGTCCTTTATTCTTGCGGCTTCGCCTCCGACATTAAATTTATCACAAGATATCTCCTTAGAATCTATTGCGAGCATTATAGCTTTCGTAACATCTTCAATATGCACGAATTCTCTGATGCTTTCACCGTCTCCGTAGAGGGTTAAAGGAACATGATCTAAGGCTTGTTTTACAAATTTAGGAATCACAGAATTCCAGTGGGTATATAGTCCAACCCCAAATACATTTCCAAATCTGAGAATGATGCTCTCAACACCATCTGTAATGCTATATGATTCAAGTAGCTTCTCTCCAGCTAATTTAGTGATGCCATAAAGATTTAATGGTTGAACGGGATAAGTCTCATCAACCGGACTTATTTTTGGTTCACCATATACTGCAGCGCTGGAAGAGAAAACAACCTTGCTAACCCCCTTCTTTTTTGCAGCTTCAAGAATTTGAAAAGTGCCGTATATATTAACGGATACGGCTTCTTCAGGTTTTTCATAACACTTGTCAAGCGTGGAGATCGCTGCCAGATGAACAATGCAATCGGCGTTCTCAACTATTTTTTCAAGAAGCTTGAGGTTTCGAATATCTCCTTGTACAAGTTCGAGCTGATTTCCTTTATATTTCTCAAGATGCCGATAGTCTCCATTAAATAGGTTGTCAACCGATACTACAAACATTCCTTTTTCGAGCAATTTTTTAATCAAATAAGATCCAATATACCCTGCTCCACCGGTCACGACTATTTTAACCATTTTCCTAAACCTTGAAAAAAGGGATGAATCAAGTTAACTTCTTTTTTACCCAATCAGCGATCTCTGCGCCAGTAGCGAACCAGACATCCTTCTTCTCTTGCATCTCACTGAGCAGCTTCTCAAGCATTTTCAACCTTGATATTCGTCCAATAGCTTGAGGATGGCATGTAAGACAAAAATATCTACCAAGCTCGTATAAACCCTCAAACTCAGGTTTCCATATTTCATAAACTTCCGCTGGGCTTCTTCGCTCTGTGTCAAACTGTGGCCAATCGTCTAAGATCCATTCAACTGGAAGCTCAACTAATCCTGTTTCTTCTCCTCGATATTTCAGCATATATGGCATATCATCGTCCATGAAGTTGCTTGAATATTTGAATCCTAAACGTTTAAGATGCATGATAGTTCTATCACTTACAAGCCAGTATGGTGCGCGATAACCTTGAGGTTTTACTCCGATGCGTTCCATTGAAACCATCATGCGTTCAAAAACCGATTCTTCTGCTTCATATGAGATCTCAGTCATCCTTTCATGGGCATATCCATGACCGCCTATCTCGTGACCTCTACTTCTGATCTCTTCGACAGAATCAGGATAGTTGTCAATAGTCCAACCTGGAGTAAAGAATGTGGCTTTTATATCTAATTTGTCTAATAGATCCAGGACACGTGGAATTGCGACTTTAGGAGCATATCTTCCTCTACTTTGACTAACTACATCTAGCGGGGTCCTCCACATGGTCGCGCTTGAAGAATCGTAATCAAAGGAGAGGAACACGCAACATCTATACCCGTTAGGCCAGAAACTCATCTTTATCGTGATTCGTAAACTTTTCATCTATTTAAAAGACTTTACTTTAATATCTCAAATTATGAAAGGATTTGCGATACTAATACTAAAAGTTAAATGGTTCCCATAACATATTAGACGGGATCCGAGATGATAGACTTTTCATTTACGGACGAGCAAAACCTTTTCAGAGAATCAGTTAGAGAATGGCTTGCTAAGAATCTTCCTATCGAAAAAGTGAGAGAGAATGATGAGAAACATAAAATACCTAAAGACATCATAAAGGGTCTAGGAGATTTAGATCTACTCTGTATGACGCTACCTGAAGAGCATGGAGGTGCCGGAGCAGATTGGGTCACTACCGCCATAGCTGCCGAAGAGCTTGGATACGCAGACATTTCAGTTGCTATACCCGTCTTCTTTCTAGTTCAAGCGAGCTGGGGTTACGTAGTAGATGAATACTGCACAGACGTTGTAAGAGATATCTGTCTAAGAAAAGCAGCTAAAGGAGAATCATTCATAGGCATCGGAGTAACCGAGCCTGGAGGAGGATCAGATGTCGCAGGGTTCAAAACAATGCTGAAAAAAGAAAAAGATGGTTGGCTTATAAACGGAGAGAAGACGTACATAAGTGGGACAGAAGAATGTAAAGAGATGGGGGGAGGATACTTTGTCTCAGGATTTAGCGACAAATCCCAAGGTCACAGAGGAATGACTGCCTTCTACATGCCCATCAATGCTCCTGGAGTCGAGGTAACGAAGCGGTTCGAGAATATGGGAAGAATGGCGATTAGCACAGGAGGTTTCAAAATGACTAACGTTCACATACCTGATGAATATCAGTTAGGAGAGACAGGCAGAGGTTTCTACTTAACAATGGAGGGTTTCGATGCAGCAAGAGTTTTAGTATCTTCTAGCTGTATAGGTGCTGCTCAAAGGGCTTTAGAGTTAGGAATAGAGTATATAAAAGAAAGGAGAGCCTTCGAGCAACCCTTAGCAAAGTTTCAAGGGATACAATTTGACTTAGCAGAAATGGCTGCTGAGCATGAAGCCATAAAATCGCTAATATATAGAACAGCTTGGATGCTCGACAAGAAATATAAAGAGGGTACATTCACTGCCTTAGAGTGCAGCAAATATATTTCAATGTGCAAACTTTTGGCTCCACATCATGCTTTAGACGTGTTAAAGAGAACTATGCTTTGGTTTGGGGCTTACGGCTACTCTAAAGAATGTCCTCTCGAAATGGGATTAAGAGGAATCATGAGTTACTGCATAGGAGCTGAAGGCGCTTCTAACATTCAAAAGATAGTTATCTCGAGAGAGACTCTGGGAAGGGATTGGACTAGAACCAGATAACTTTTTATTTATTTTGAAAACACTTCAATCGAAATCCTATAATTTTCAGGAAAATTGAATACCTCTGTAAATATTTTCTCTATAATATTAGAGATCTTATCTACTTCTTTTACGTCAAAGAATTTCTGAATAGAAACATATTCATTAGATTGACGATCCCATGCAACGCTAGCATCAAATATACTAATCAGGTCCTCTATCTCAAGACTTGAAAGCTCTATTAAGGGTATATCCATAACAATAATTCCTCCTGATTCAAATATGGCGAATTGTATGAATTTTCCTGATTCAATCTCCCTTACGATTACATAGTCTTCTTTTTTTTCTATCGCTAGCTTAAAGGCTCTATCGATTTCTTCAAGCCTCTCCTTTTTTAATATCAATTTATCAGAAAGATGTATCTAACAAGAAAACAAAAAGGTTATCAAATCGAAAAAATCAAAATATCAAATATAATGGTTAAATTTCTCATCTCATCAGTGGTTTTGGTTTGAACGAGAGAGTGCTGATAATCTGTGAAAAACCAAGTTCTGCAAAGAAGATCTCTCAAGCCTTAGATGAAAAGCGAAAACCAGAAACATGTCAAGAAAACAATACCACCTATTACATAGCGAGAAGAAAGGGATCCGAGCTTATAATTGTGTCTGCTTTAGGTCATTTATATACTCTTACGCAGAGTGGAAAAGGTTGGTCATATCCAGTTTTAAAATTTGAATGGGTTCCAATTCACGCTATAAAACCAAACATAAAAGCTAAAAACTGTATTGATGTAATTGCTAAACTCTCGAAAAAAGTAAATGCTTATGTGAGCGCTTGCGACTACGACATAGAAGGCAGTTTAATAGCATACAACATTCTCATCTACGCCTGCGGCGCCGAGAGTTTGAAGAAATCTAAACGCATGAAATATTCCACTCTAATGGAAGCCGACTTGATAGACGCATGGGAAAACATGTCTCCTAACCTTGATTACCCTGTTATCGAGGCAGGTAAAGCGAGACATGAAATTGACTGGATATTCGGAATCAACCTCAGCCGAGCTCTAACGCTATCAATCAAGAATGTTTTAGGAATCTATAAGACGCTAAGTATAGGTAGGGTTCAGGGACCAACGCTTAGATTCATCGAAGAGAGGGAGACTCAAATTCAGACGCATGTTCCAGTTCCCTACTGGACTATAGAAGCAAAAGTAGAGATCGATGGAAAGGAATACAGATTAGAATTCGAGAAAGAAACCATCGAGACTGAAAAAGAAGCTTTGGAGATTGAATCTTCCTGTAAAGGGCGGGAAGGGAGAATAATAGAGATAAAAAAATCTGTAAGAACCTTTCCTCCTCCGCCCCCTTTTAATATAGGAGATTTACAACAGGAAGCATTCTATCAGTTTCGAATATCTCCAAAAACAGTTCTCGGAATTGCTGAAAAACTCTACTTAAACGCTTTGATAAGCTATCCAAGAACCTCTAGCCAAAAACTCCCCCCATCTTTGAACATTGGAGGGGTCCTCAGGGAATTAGGTAGAAAAAAAGATTATTATCAATATGTTGTAAAGCTTCTTAACAAACCATTCCTAGCCCCTAGAAATGGAATAAAAGAAGACCCTGCTCACCCTGCAATCTATCCAACAGGAAATATGCCACAAAACCTCAAGATCCTCGAATTTAAGATCTTTGATCTAATCTCTAGACGTTTCATGGCTACTTTTGGAGATTCAGCGAAAAAAGAAGATATAACGGCTTTCATAGAAGTAAACGGGTATAATTTCCATCTTAAAAGTAGTAGAATATTGGAACCTAATTGGATAGAAATCTATAAACCCTATTTCAAAATGAAAGATGAGAAACTTCCTCTATTGAGAGATGGTCAAATCTTAAAGATCAAAACATTAAAAGCTTTGAAACAATATTCAAAACCCCCATCAAGGTTTAATCATGGCTCGCTGCTTAGGGTTATGGAAAAGGAAAATATCGGCACTAAAGCCACGAGAGCAGAGATAATCCATACGCTCCAAAAACGAGGATACCTCGAAGATAACCCTTTTAAAATTACAGATTTAGGGTTCTCAATAGTCGAGACACTAAGCAAATACTGTCCAGAGATTTTATCTGTTGAAACTACTCGGACCTTAGAAATGGATCTTGAGAACATTCAATATGAACAAATAAACTCTTGTGAGGTAGTGAGTAAAGCAATAGAGAAACTTGAACCAATCCTATTAGAGATCAAGAAAAATGAGAGAACGCTGGGCAGAGAACTTGGAGAAACTCTAACTAAACTAACACGGAAAGAAAAAAGTATAGGCGTTTGTCCAACTTGTAAAGCAGGGGAAATAATAATACTAAAAAACAATCGGACTGGAAAAAGATTTGCAGGTTGCAACAACTATCGGAATGGCTCATGTACTACAAGCTATCCCTTACCCCAAAAAGGCCGTATTGAACCAACTGGGAAAATTTGTCCTGAATGTAAAGCTCCAATAATTAAAGTCTTAGTTAGAGGAAGAAAAGAATGGATATTCTGCTTAAATATGAACTGCCCTACTAAGAGGAAGTTTTAGATGAGAAATAAATGCTCTATATGTGACCGTGAAAAAGAATCGGGTTCAGATTTATGTTATCGTCATGAAAAGGCGTATAAAAACTTAAAAAAAGTCTATATAAAATGGAAGAAAGCCGTCAATATTGATTGGAATGAATATCTGAAAGAAGTCATAGAAATACCTGAAACTGGAACTTGGGTTAAAGAGGTAGCTTTAAACTTGATTAATAATCAAAAAACACAGACTTACTTATGAATTTCCCACCTACTCTGCTTACCTTCTCTTATCCATACGGCGCCTAAGGTTTTAAGCATTTCATTAATTTGACTCCAAAGATCTCCTAAAAATCTCCGAGGAGTAATGACGATTAAATCGTCTCTTTCCTCTATTTCAATAAGGGATAAATCTACTCCTAATGTTGAAAGCTTTTCAGTAATACTCTCGACAGATGAGACTATAGATATCTCTGATGGGCCCTGTTTCTCTGATATGATTGTTGGTTTTCCAATAGAGACGATTAAACCTATTTTTGATCCACATTCTGGACATATTATCCAATTTATTTTAGTCTCTCCTTTTTTCTCCAATTAGACCCCTACGTAATTAAAAAGCCCATTAGAAGCTTAAAAATATGTGTAATTTTGAATCTATGATATCAGAATGAGCCTATCTAAAATGCTTCCCTTATTTTTAAGACATGTTTCTAGTCTGAAATCTTGAAAGTTAATCTTCTATAAGGCATCAACAAATAAGCTTCGTATTTTTTCGAAGATCTAGAGAAAAATGTGTTGAATTGCATGAATCAATTAATTTTATCGTTCTAAAATATTATGTTCGAAGATTCGTATAGTTTCGAAGGTTAAATAAAATGTCCAAATTTTTCTACGACTCCATCAATAATTTTATTTCCTCTAACTAGTTATCATTAGGGCGATATATCATGAGATTAACTGAAAAGATATATCTAGTAGGAGGCGCCGGTTTTGGATACTCTGCTAAAGGCGATTGCAATGTTTTTTTAGTAGATTGTGGAGAAACTTTGGCGCTGATAGATTCAGGGGCAGGAAAAGGAGTTTCCAAAATTTTTGAGAATATTGATAGAATGGGTCTAAAAAATAAAAGAATAGAGATATTATTCAACACTCATTGCCATTATGACCATATTGGAGGAAATTTTGATTTTAAAGCTAAGGGATGTAAAATTGCTGCTTATAGGGATGAGGCTGATGAGATTGAGAAGCTTGAAGAACTGTCGCTGTATTCTATGGCGAAGACTGAAGGACTTGAATTCAAGTCAGTAGAAGTCGATATACGCTTAAATGACGGCGAAATCATCGAAGTAGGAGATAGCCAGTTTGAAGTTATACACACTCCTGGACATACTCCAGGAGGAATGTGCTTGCTTTTCAGAAAAAATGGATGTAAAAACCTGTTTTCAGGAGACACGGCGTCAGCTCAAGGTAAACTTGGCTGGATAAATGGTCCTGGTTGTGATATTCAAGAGTGGAAAAAATCGATAAAAAAACTATTAAAATTTGAACCGGATCGTCTTTTCCCTGGGCATGGAGTTTTTGTTTTATCGGAGGCTACTGAGCATCTTAGACTGTTAGATTTTAATATGAATATGCCTTGGACGGTTGTTATTCCTGGATAATTTTTGGGATCATGTTTGGACAAGAGAGATAAAATTGTTTTATCGAATCCTAGTCTCGACGAAGCATATATTGCAATTAAATCTGGGATCTCAAAACGTCTTAACCTTGTTATTATCGGTAAATGTGTTGTAGATTATGAGGGGAGAGCAAGTTCGAAATTAGAGGCAGGAGAACGTATTGTGCTATTGAAATCAGATGGATCTATTCAAATTCATAGACCAAAAGAATCTATGCCTGTAAATTGGCAACCTCCTGGTGCGCTCTTTAAAACTAAGCTTGAAAAGGATAGATTGCATATTAGAGCCTATCGGAAAACCAAACGAGAGGTTCTAGAGGTTGAATTTATTTACATTCTTGTTGTAATCTTGATAGATCTAACTGATGATGCAGAGTTTAACCTCTACGCGAGCGAAGAGGATATGAAAAGGGCAATCCTTTATGAACCTTCGTTATTAGAAGAAGGATTCAAACCTTTAACCTCAGAGAAGAAGGTTAAGTCCGGTTTCATAGATATTGTTGGCTTTGACAAAAATAACGTTCTAACGGTGGCTGAAATTAAGAAAGACATGGTTAACCGAGACGCAATTCTACAACTGAAGAGGTATATAGATTCTTTTAATTTAGCAGAGAAAGGAAAAATTAGAGGAATCTTAATTGCGCCAAGATTGGGGAAAGACTCTCAAAGATTGTTATCTACTTTAGGCTTCGAGTTTAAACGTTTATCTCCTCAAATATGTGCTGAAATTTTAAAAAAGAAAAGAAGAAAATTGATGACTGAATTTCTAATCTAGTTTTTTTGAATTATATCGAGTTTTTTTCCAACCTTTTCTAGAATGCTTATGACCCTATCCAAGTCCTTTAAGGATAGTTTCGAGTTCATTTGTATTCTTATTCTCGCTTTATCTTTCGAGACCATAGGATAGACTATGGGAACGACGAATATGCCTTCTTTATAAAGTTCTTCGCCGAAGCTTTTCGCCTTCTCGTTATCTCCTACAATAATTGGGATTATCGGAGTCTGCGACATGCCTGTATCAAAACCCAGATCTTGAACCGATTTTTTGAAATACTCTGTATTTTTCCACAGTTTTTTCACATGTTCAGGCTCATTTTCAAGAACATCTATCGCAGCGATTGTAGCTGCGACTACTGGTGGGGGCTGAGAGGAGCTTAGCAGCCAAGTTCTACTTTTATTCCATGCGAATCGTATTAGGTCTAAGGATCCAGATATATGACCCCCTATTGTTCCATAGGCTTTGCTGAATGTACCCATCTCGATGTGGACCTCTCTATGAGTCAATTTAAAATGGGAGACTATTCCTCTCCCCCCTTCTCCAAGTACCCCTTCTCCATGTGCATCATCCACATATAAAGTGGCTCCATGATTGGCTGCAAGCTTCGATATCTCTTTTATGGGAGAGATGTCTCCATCCATTGAGAAGACACCGTCGGTTACTATTAATATTCTCCTATAAGCTGGCTCGTGTTTCTCAGCTTCTTCAAGAACACGTTGAAGGTCTTCGACGTTATTGTGTTTATATACAATTTTTTCGGCTCGACTTAGTCTAGTACCATCTATTATACTTCCATGGTTAAGCTCGTCACTTATTATGAGGTCATCTTTTTCAGCAATTTGTGGTATAAGTCCTGAATTAACCATGAACCCTGTTGGATAAGTTAATGATGACTCGGCTCTTTTGAATCTCGCAAGCCTCTTCTCTAATTCTACGTGGAGATCCATTGTTCCTGAAATAGATCGCACTGCTCCTGAACCTACTCCATATTTTTTAATCGCCTCGATTGCAGCTTCTTTTATTTTAGGATGAGTCGTGAGTCCTAGATAGTTGTTTGAGCAGAGGACTATGACTTCTCTTCCATCTACCATAGTCTTTGGTTCGCTGGGTCCTTGTAACATTCTAGGCGACCAATCAAGTTTATTCTCGACTAGGCTTTGATACTCTTTTTTAAAGAAGCTGGTCGGGTCTCTCATATTCTAATCATGCTAGAGTATAGTTATTGGAAGCTATTAGACTTTCCATATACGCAATGTTTTATTTATATGAAAGTTAAGACTAAAATTTATGATGACCTCTGTAAGGATGAAGAAAATCCTTGTTACTGGAGCATTGGGACAGATAGGGCTGGAGCTTACTCCAGTGTTAAGGAAAAGATATGGAAAAGACAATGTTATAGCCTCCGATATTCGTTCGCCCTCTAAAAATTTTTTGAACTCTGGACCATTTGAATCTTTAAATATACTTAATCGAACTGACCTTGAAGAAGTTATAAAAGTTTATGATATTGATACTGTGTTTCATCTGGCAGCCATCTTATCAGCTACTGGAGAGAAGAATCCTCAAAATGCTTTAGAAGTGAATTTGTTTGGAGTTTACAATATTCTTGAAGTTTCTAGAAAGCTCAATCTAACACGGGTATTCGTTCCCAGCTCAATAGCTGTATTCGGTCCTGAAACATCTAAGATAAATGCTCCTCAAGATATTAGCCTTAGGCCTAGAACAATCTATGGAATTACCAAGGTTACCGGTGAGTTGCTGTCGAATTATTATTATTATAAATTTGGTTTGGATGTTAGAGGTTTACGATGGCCTGGAATAATAAGTACTTCTCCTCCTGGTGGTGGGACTACAGACTATGCAGTAGAAATGTTTTACTATGCTGTTGAGGGTAAGCGTTACAAATGTTTTGTAAGAGAAGATACTGTGCTCCCTATGATGTATATGCCAGACTGTTTAAAATCGGCGATAATGCTAATGGAAGCGGATCTTAGTAGATTGAAACATCACGCAGATTTTAATGTCGGTGGAATGAGTTTTTCTGCTGGAGAACTAGCCGCGGAGATTAAAAAGAGGATTCCGAGCTTCGAAGTTGATTATGAGCCAGATTTCAGGCAAGAGATAGCAGATACATGGCCTAAATCTATTGATGATTCAGATGCTAGGATTGAATGGGGCTGGTCTGCAAGTTACAATATAACCTCCATGGCGGAGGAAATGATAAATAAGCTTATGAAGGTGAGGAATACTTAAAAATAAAAAATTTAGCTAGTTAATACGGGTCTTATGTCTCCGCATTTCATAATTCCTATTTTACACTTTTCACCTTGGATATGATAGGCCTTCCTTAAGGCTTCTTCAATGGCTTCTGCGTGAATAAAGCCGAGAGCTTTCTTATCCTCTTGAGTTAACCCATGAGATACACAGATGACTTTTGCATGATTCATGATCTGGGAGTGAAGCATTAAGGCCGCAGCTGCTATTTTGTCTTTTATTTTTCCTGAGTCATAGAGTTCGCATACATTCTCATAATCTAGGTTGCCGTAGGTTTTAAGTTCTGGGTGAACAGTTGAGATTCCTTCAGGACAAGGGGTAACTAATATTATTGTTCCATTTTTCTTTACTCCTAAACAAGCATAGTCAAGGGGTTTTGAAGCCTGCCAATATTCTAAATCTGCAGGGTAGCTAGAGACTATTACAATATCTGCTAATTCAGGTATTTTAGGACAGTAAATTTTGCTTGCGGAGTTAACCCCCTCTCTGAAAGCTTGGATGGGGTCTCCTACAGCAAAGTCAACAATTCTATCCTCTTCGTTGAGAATTGTGTTTACTATAAATTTTAGCCCTACTTTGATTGCTATCTCGTCGATTAATCTTCTGACTGGATGATTTATTTTCCCTACTATGTCAAATATGGGCTTTGTTTTTCCTGCGATTATATGGGTTCCTTCTATTGTTTCAATCCCGCATATTCCTGGTTGGACGATTTTTCCACCCCCCGCCCAACCTGCATAGCAATGTGGAACAATATTCCCTACCCCGAGGATTAGATCCGAGTTATAAACTCTTTTACTGACAATTATGTTGAACCCCATTGATGTTTTACCAATGTTCACCAAGTCTTTTTCATCATGTGAATTGAAATTATGTATTTTAACGCGCTCGATTACCTCTCTGCCAAGTTTCTTCAAAAGTTCTTCGCTGGTCATTTTCCTATGAGTCCCAAGGGCTATCACAATTTCAATGCTTTCATCGTTTACCCCGCTTTCATTTAGCTCTTTTAGAATAATAGGAAGAATCAAATACGCAGGTGTCGGTCTCGTATTATCATCTGTAAGTATAGTAACTTTCCTTGCATCTGCCACCAAATCTTTTAAAGCCGGTCCGACCATCGGTTTTTTCAATAGATCACGTAATCTCAAAATCGGATCATCTAACGGTTGTGTAGTTTTCCTATCAACAATCCATGAAATGTTCTCAGAAGGTACTGAAAACTCTATTTTTGATTCCCCATAAGGAAGGTCTATTATCATTTCTTTCTGGGAAATAGTTGTTTTTAAGAATTATAATCCTATCGATTATAAAAAATCGGTTTAATTTTTCAGTGTCTAAATTTTTTGGCTTCAGGGTTAACTAGATTTGCTGGTTCCTCTCCTTTTAATGATTCTACCAGATTTTTTGCAGCAATTATAGCCATATTCTTTCTCGTTTCTACACTTGCACTCGCGATATGTGGAGTGACTATAATATTGTCTAGTTCTAACAGAGGGTTATCTGGGTCGATAGGTTCTTTGTCGAAAACATCAAGCGCTGCACCAGCAATCAACTTATTTTTAAGAGCATTGTATAATTTCTTTTCATCGATTACGGCTCCTCTACTAGTATTTATTAGAAAAGCTGTTTTTTTCATTAATGAAATTTCTTCTTCTCCGATCAAATGATAAGTGTTTTCAGTTAAAGGAACATTAACTGATACAAAATCTGCTTCTTCAAGAAGGGTTTTTAAATTTTGAAAACTTACACCATAACTTTTTTCAAAAGATTCATCCCTAACGATATCGTAGTAGATTACCTTCATATCAAAGCCTTTCGCTCTTTTTACTAGTGCTTTTCCAATCCTGCCTAAACCAATAATTCCTAGCGTCTTTCCATGCACATCAGAACCTAAAAACATTCTTGGACCCCATGCATATTTCCAGTTGCCCATTCTAACATATCTGTCTGATTCAGCTATTCTTCTTGAGACTGCTAACAAAAGTGCAAAGGTGAAATCAGCGGTTGTTTCAGTAAGTATTCCAGGAGTATTTGTAACATAGATCCCTCTTTTCGTCGCCTCATTTACATCTATGTTGTTGAAACCTACTGCATAATTGCTTATGACTTTAAGTCTCTTAGCTTTTTCAATCATCTCGGAATCAATAATATCTGTTAAAAGGCAGAGCAAACCATCTATATCTTTGATTTTTGTTAAGAGAAGATCTCTTGGGATGGGATTGTCGGTTCCTTCAAAAACCTCAACTTCAGCTTCCTTATTTATGATATCTATTGCTTCATCAAAAAGCTGTCTTGTAACGAATACTCTATATTTTTTCATATCATTAGTAGAGATTTATCTTCTTTAGTTAATTTTTTTGGATAAGTGATGTAGGCTATTAAGATAGAATCCGTAAAATTAATATTCAGAATTTTTCTGAATATTGAAATTATGCTAAAAAATATAAACTCTATTAAGATAAATCAGAAGCCGATAGAAGATATAAAACTCGATACAGTTTTTGAACAATATTTTAAACCCTTGAGGAGTAAAAATGCTAGGCTAATTTTTAAAATATTTATTGAACATGGACAAAAAGTGCCTATCACAACATTAGATATAGAGACTAAACTCCTCCAAATTGGTTTGAAATTAGATAAAAAAGAGATAAACGGATACCTAGTTTCACTATTAAAAGCGGGGTTGATTTTAAAAGATAAAAGACGTGGGAAACCCGCGATGATCAAATATGACGAGAAATATACCTTTGACCTCTGGAAAATAACGGATTTAGGTATTGAAGTGGCAGACTGGATACAAAAATTCGCTGATAAAGGATATCTATCTAAGGATGAAGACATTTACGTCTTTTTAAATCACATTATCCGTTTAGATAAAATTAACAGAGACCTTAGAATTCAAAAAATAAAAGAAGAATATGCTGTTATTAAATGTTTAGAAACTTTATCAGCGAACAATAATATGACGAACATTGATCTTAAAGAAAGATTAAATTTTGATCTTAATGAAATAAATGAAATATTATTAAAATACGCTAGTCATGAACCTACTAAACCTGCTATCTTCAAGGTTATTCCAGAAAAAGGATTGATTCATCGTTTTAAAAAACTGTTTGGGCGCTCTAACCTTTACTCTTTCAAACTGTCTGAATATGGTGAGATGCTTGCTAAAAAATTAGAAATATAGAAGGAGTTTAATAAGATTCGGCGGTATCCCAAAGATGTTTAAAATAGATTTTAGCAATCGAGGTTAATCCCGCATGGTCCGACCAGATAGCTAGAGCCTCCTGGTCTCTCCCCCCCTCTCCAAGGAATAATAAACTTTCACGCTCATCGGATACCAAACCTCCCCCGAACATCTCATTTCGAATTCTTAATTCAGCTAAATAAATAGGAAGTTTATCCAAATGTTTAATAGAATCTTTAGTAGTTAACAGGAGAATATTGACCCGTTTATCTTTAAGTTTAGAAAGTATCTGAAATGTTACTTTTGATAGTTGGTTTGGAATCCTAGGTAGAGCAATCATTAACTCGCTTTTAGTTCTCTCAATAATCTCATTTATATTAGCGACAATGTTAGCTGATCCGCGAATAATCCAGATCTCCGGTCTTTCCTTTATCTTTCTCTGCACAAAGATAGGTTGAAGCTCTGAGACGATAAGCTGCTGATACTGTTCAAAAAGGCTTTCTTGTCTCGATCTTTCAGCTCTTAAGGCTTCAGAGGGTGCGCGAGGGTAGTAAAGCCTAGGTCTGCCTCCTTTGATCTCTATCCATCCCTTTCTTTCAAGATTATCTAGAACGCTGTAAACTTTCGAATATGGAATGGAAGCAATATGACTTATCTCTCCCGCAGTTAGCTCACCTGAGTTTATTAAAGCAAGATAGGCAAGGATCTCATATTCAGTTAGCCCAATCTCTTTAAGCGCTCTCTCAACTTTCATACTAGCTGATAACGTTGACAACGTAAACAAATCTGATGTTAACATTAAAATATTTACCACTATCGGTAGTAATATCTTCTTTTTCTACCAATTAGAAGGTGAAATATTAGATAATTTTAAAATAATCCATCAGCAGATTTGAAAAAGGCTGTCCAGTTTGAACAAATTAAAAGAGACTAAAAGCCTCTGCCCAGAATGCTATAAATTAATACCTGCCATGATCGTTGAGAAAGATAATAAAGTTTTTTTAGAAAAAACATGCCCAGAGCACGGACATTTCAGCGACGTTTACTGGGAAGACTATGATCAGTATAAACGAGCGATGATGTATGAAAATATCGGTGTGAAGCTCGACAATCCTAGAACAAAAGTAGATAGAGGATGTCCATATGACTGCGGAATATGCCCAGAACATAATTCGCATACAATCTTAGCTATAATAGACGTCACTAATCGTTGCAATTTGAGATGCCCAATATGCTTCGCTCACGCAGGAGCAGCAGGATACCTCTACGAACCAACAAAAGAGCAAATAAAAGAGATGCTGGAAGACTTAAGATCGAGTAAACCTGTTCCACCACCTGCACTCCAATTCAGCGGTGGAGAGCCAACAGTTAGAGAAGACCTGCCTGAATTAGTCTCTATGGCTAAGAAACTCGGATTCGAACATGTCGAGGTTAATTCAAACGGTATAAAATTTGCAGAGAGTGTGGAATACTGTAAAACTCTTAAAGACTCTGGTGTGAGCACAATATACTTACAGTTTGATGGAGTGAATGCTGATCCATATATTGTTGCTAGAGGATTTGATCTACTTCCAATCAAATTAAAGGCTTTAGCTAATCTTAAAGAAGCTGGCTTTAGAAGTGTGGTGCTAGTTCCAGTTCTAGTTAGAGGAGTAAATGATAATCAAGTTGGAGAAATAATAAGATTCGCGATAGAAAATCGAGATATTGTAAGAGGAGTCAATTTTCAACCAGTCAGTATAACCGGGAGAATAAACAGAAGCGAGAGAGAGAGGATGAGAATAACTATACCTGACCTCATGAAATTAGTTGAGGAACAGACGGATAGACTCATCACAAGGGACGATTGGTATCCTATTCCCACAGTGATCCCGCTTACCCGTTTCATAGGAAAACTGAAGGATCGAAGCTATGTTGACTTCAGCGTTCATCCTCATTGTGGAATGGCTACATATTTGCTTATAGACAAAGAGAAAGCTGAACCCATAACTAGATATTTGAATGTTGATGGCTTCCTTCAGACTCTTAAACATGCGTCAAAACTTGTAGACGAAGGTCATAAAACAAGGGCGAAAATGGAGATTGGAGCAAGTGCACTTAAAAACATAAACTTTGGAATGCTGCGTAAATATCTGCTTCCAGTAATATGGAAAGGCTCCTACGAGAGTCTTAGCAAACTCCATCATAAAATGATACTTATTGGTTCAATGCATTTCATGGATCCCTATAATTTCGACGTAGAGCGAATTAATAGATGCACAATCCACTATGCTACACCTGATAAGAAGATCATACCCTTCTGTACAATGAATACTTTACATCGAAAAAACATCGAGCAAAAGTTTTCTCAACCACTTGAAGCCTCTAAGATGACCCCACTATACGACGTCAAAGAATTCCTTAGCAAAAGTAAATAAAAAATCTTAGAATTTTAATACAGCACCTTTAGATGCTGAAGTCACCAGCCTAGAATACCTTGGAAGATATCCTTTCCTTAAATTTAGCTCAAGAGGAACCCAGTCTTTCCTTCTTCTCGCAAGCTCAGCCTCAGATAATTCGCAATCAAGCCTCCTATTAGCAATGTCTAAAATTATCACATCACCATCTTTAAGAAGCCCTATAGGCCCACCTTCAGCTGCTTCAGGTGAAACATGCCCTATGCATGGTCCGCGAGTGGCTCCTGAGAATCTTCCATCAGTTATTAACGCAACTGAGTCTTCTAAACCATAACCAATAATAGCGCTTGTTGCCGCCAGCATCTCCCTCATCCCTGGACCTCCTTTAGGGCCTTCATATCTAATCACTATAATATCACCGCTCTGAATCTTACCTGAGTGAATATTCTTCACAGCATCCTCTTCTCCATTAAAGACTCGAGCTCCCCCCTTGAAAAACCACATTTTAGGACTCATTGCAGCTATTTTTGTAACCGCGCCGTCAGGAGCCAAGTTTCCCTTTAAGATCGCAATCCCCCCCTCCCTGTGTATCGGTTGATTTAAAGGTCTAATCACATTTCTATCATTTACACAAGCATTTCTAATAGCATTTAATAGTTTACCATAAACTGTGACACATTCAAAATTAATTAATTCCCCAAGCTCCTTTAATACCGCCGGTATCCCTCCAGCATTATGCAAATCTTCAATTTTATACTCCCCTGCCGGTGCCATATTGCAAATATGAGGGGTTTTTCTACCGATCTCATCGAAAACTTCTAAATCAAAATCTAATCCAAGTTCATGAGAGATTGCAGGAATATGAAGAACAGTATTAGTTGAACCCCCTAAAGCCATGTCAACTGTTATAGCATTCCTGAAAGCTTCTTCAGTCATTATTTTGCTTGGTCTCAGATCCTTCTCAAGAAGACGCATAATCATACGACCAGTCTCCACAGCTAGTTGTCTTCTAAAAGTACTCGTGGACGGAGCCGTCGCCATATAAGGCAGCGCCATCCCAATAGCCTCGATAAAACATTGCATCGAATTAGCTGTAAACATACCTCCACAAGCTCCAGGTCCTGCGCAGCATATCTTCTCAAGATATTGAGCTTCTTCTTCAGACAATCTTCCAGATCTTACAAAACTGGGGATCTGGAATAGTTCTTGCACCGTTATTTTATGATCTTTAAATAATCCTCTATTTGGATAAGGTGCCTCCATAGGTCCTCCTAGACAGAATATTGTAGGAATGTCCAACCTCGCAGACGCCATCATCATACCGGGATCAATCTTGTCACAAGTAGTGAGGCATACCATCGCATCGAACCCATGCGACTCAATCATAACTTCTATGGAGTCAGCGATCAATTCTCGACTTGGAAGAGACATTTTCATACCTTCATGCCCCATAGCGATACCGTCACAAACTGAAATCGTGTTAAACTCTAATGGAACCCCGCCTGCCTCAGATACACCCCTCTTCACGAGGTTAGCAAGACCGTCTAAGTGTATATGCCCAGGCACAATTTCATTCCATGAGTTCACTATTGCAATTAATGGTTTCGCAAAATCTTCGTCTGTGAGACCTGTACATCTAAGAAGAGAACGATGAACCAGATTATCGATCCCATCATAAACTTTTGAACTATTAACGCGAAATACCATAAGGGGATAATTATTCATCGAACCCTTTAAAACCTTTCATTAAGATGCTCTCTCATAATTTAGACAAAACTCATATCCGTCTCTGGAAAAAACCGAGAAAAACGCCTTTTTAAAATGAGAAAATTTATACAAATATGCAACAAATTAATTAAAAATAGAAAATAACTATTTTTCTGCCTTATTTCTGAAGCTTATTTATCGATGCCTTATAGAAGATTAACTTTCAAGATTTCAGACTAGAAACATGTCTTAAAAATAAGGGAAGCATTTTAGATAGGC
>JAGTQU010000069.1:0-2073 GCA_018396695.1 Candidatus Bathyarchaeota archaeon
GACTCGGTAAAAGACTCGAGTTAGATGCGCATATTCAAAACACTCTGAGGCTTATTTTAAGGGTTCTGACCTTACTGGTTCTTTCAACGATCATATTCACCGTTTATGAGTTGCCTACAACTATCTTTGTAGGGAGCTCAGCTCTCATTGGAGCCGCAGTAGGCTTCGGGTCTTCCCAGACTATCAATAACATAGTCGCAGGGTTTTATGTTATAGTGGCTCGCCCCTTCAAGATAAAGGATTATGTGAAGATAGGTGATGTTGAGGGGCAGGTGGAAGAGATCTCGATAAACTATACGAAACTATATACTCCATCCTTCAATCTTCTTATGGTTCCGAATGTTCAAGTGATGAATAGCAGAATAATTAACTGCACTCATGAAGGTTTTATCAAATATACTTTTTCTTTGACTATTCCTTATGGTGTATCTAACGATGATTTTATTGAGAATTGTATCAAACCCGCCATAGAGGAGTTCAATAAGAAATATGAGGAAAAGCAACTCAGGAGCCCAGAGTACTTCTTTGAGACAAGCTTAACCATGGGGAGGACGTTCAAGTTCCGTATCTTCATACCTAGAGGGGAAGCTAAAACCTTGTATGTTTTGCAGCCTGAACTCGCCTCACTAATTATGAGCAGGTGGGATGTTGAAAGAGTTAAAGCAAAGTAAATATCATAAATGAAAACCAAAATTTTAAGGTTTATAACCTCCGAAGCTGGTCGTCAAGTATAATGCATATAACCCTACCAAGATTACCCCTTCCTTTATACTGGTCTTATTACTCGATATGAAATACCAAAGGAATAGATTAGCTATCAATGAGAATATAGCAAGTTCAGAAAAAGCCGCAATATTAACTGTAAAGGGGGAAGAAACTAATGTTGCACCTAAGATGATCGTAAGGTTGATGAAACCGCTTCCTACAATATTTCCTAGGGCCATATCAAGATGACCTAACCTTGAGGCTTCGATGCTTGTAGCTAGTTCAGGGACGCTTGTGCCAAAGGCAACAACTGTTGCACCGATTACCACACTTGGCACCCCTAAGGTTAAAGCAATGTTGGCAGCGGAATCAACTAAGAAGTATGAGCTACCTATCACTCCAACTATGCCTATAATTAGAAAAAGAACATATCTGAAAATCTTTCTCTTCTCCTTCTCTGAAACTTCCTCATATATAGAAGTCCTTTTTTTAGTCATAAAATAAGCGTTAAAAATGAAAAGAGCAAGTAGAATGGCTCCAACATAGCGACTGGCTTCTTTTATATAAATTAAGATTAATGGTATTATTGATGCCATGAAGAGTCCAAAGTAGAGACTTCCTATCTCCTCTTCGGCTACGCAAGAAGTGAAATCAATGCAATTTCTCCTAGTTTTAGAAAAAGTGGCTATAATAATACAAGTGCCAAGAATCAAACATACATTTACAATATTAGATCCTAAAACATTCCCTATCGCCAAACCTATAATATTTCCCTCTAAGGCAGAAAATATTGACACGAGCAGTTCAGGCATGGATGTTGAAAATGCCAATAAAATAAAACCTATTGTCGTTTTTCCTATTCCAACCGCATCTGCAGATTTAACTGCGTTTGTTATTGTCAGATGGCTAGCTTTGGTTAAAACCAATAGAGATAGCACTAGTATCAGCAGATTCACGAGGAGTTCCTCAAACATAGTTTTCTTATCCTTTAGATCAACTTTAAAAAGATATGGTTTAAGAATTTTTCAAACTGAAAATATCAGTATAAAAAGTTTTTAATGGAATCCTTAATAGTCCTAGGTAAAAATGAAAAGCATCGACGAGTTCTCTTCCGAAGCATCTAAACCTTTCCATGCCATGGAGGTTGAAGAGGTTTTTAGCTTACTTGAAACAGGAGCTAATGGTTTGACCGAGCAAGAAGCCCACCACCGCCTTAAGAAATATGGGTATAATCAGCTTTCTGAAAAGAGGCGTGTAACCGCTTTCCAGATCATGATCCGCCAGTTTAAGAGCATATTTGTTTTAATGCTTATCATTGCTTCTTTTATATCTGCTTCTTTCGGAGAAACAGTCGACGCCCTAACAATT
>JAGTQU010000069.1:2135-4092 GCA_018396695.1 Candidatus Bathyarchaeota archaeon
CCTTGAAGCTATGAAGAAGATGACGTCATCCATGGCGAGGGTAATAAGAAATGGAGGAGAAAAGAGGGTTCCTTCAACAGAGGTTGTTCTAGGAGATCTCCTAGTACTAGAAGAGGGTGATCGAGTAGCGGCTGATGCCCGTCTAATAGAAACCGCTGAGCTACGAGCTTCAGAAGCATCTCTGACGGGAGAGTCGACTCCTGTAGAAAAGAACACGAATATTATGAATCCTTCAACACCTGTCGCTGACAGAAGGAATATGGTTTTCTACGGGACTCATATAGTTCATGGTCGAGGCAAAGCCGTAGTAATCTCTACAGGATCACTAACTGAGTTTGGTAAGATAGCTGAACTAGTTCAAGAAGCGAAAGAATCTGTGACTCCTCTTCAAGAAAAGATGGATCGCTTCTCGAAAACTATTGCTAAAATTGTGCTTGTAGTCTCCGTCTCAATCTTTATTTTACTAAGTATACAAGCGGGTAAAGAGTTCTGGTCTAGGATATCTGAGCCTTTTATGATCGCAGTTTCTCTCGCCATCTCTGCGGTTCCAGAGGGGTTGCCTGCGATCACAGCCGTAACCCTAGCTCTAGGCGCCCAGGTGCTCGCTAAGCGAAGAGCTATTATAAGACGACTATCATCAGCGGAGACTTTAGGCTCTGTGACGGTGATCTGTTCCGATAAAACAGGGACTTTAACTAAGGGCGAGATGACGGTTCGACAAATCTATATGAATAAATTTGTTGACGTTTCAGGGTCAGGCTATTATCCAAAAGGAGAGTTTCAGATCGAAGGCTTTCCCTTAAGCCGGGAAGAGAAAGAGGAGCTGGAACCCCTTCTCAAGATCGGAGCGTTGTGTAATAATGCAAAGCTTGTAAAGCAGGATTTTCAGGACTCGTGGATGGTTTTAGGCGACCCGACGGAAGGTGCCCTAATCGTAGTTTCGCTGAAAGCAGGGATCGACAAGGAGACGCTTGAACAACGTTTCCCTAGGGTAAAAGAGATCCCCTTCAGCTCGGAACGCAAGATAATGACGACGATTCACAAGATGGATGGAGAAGAATATATAGCCTATGTTAAAGGTGCTTCTGAGATCGTTATTCAAAAGAGCTCTCACATCTACTCTAACCGAAGAGAGGTTGTGTTGACTGATGCTAAACGCCAAGAACTTCTCAAAGTCAATGAAATGATGGCAAGTCGTGGTCTAAGGGTTCTTGCAATGGCGTATAAGAAACTCTCTAACATTGAACAATTTGACCTCGAGAACAATCTAACCTTTGTAGGTTTGCAAGGTCTTCTTGACCCACCCCGTCTTGAAGCAATTGAAGCAAACCGTCGATGCGCGACGGCGGGGATAAAGACTGTTATGATTACTGGCGACCATAAACTTACCGCGACTGCGATGGCTGAGGAGATTGGGATACTGAAAGAGGGGAGTCTCGTGCTCACCGGGGAAGAGCTGGAAGAGATGGATGATTCTCGTTTTGAAAAGATCGTCGATAGAGTATCTGTTTACGCAAGGGTGTCACCTGCACATAAGCAGAAGATTGTGAAAGCTCTTAAAGCGAGAGGACATATCGTGGCGATGACTGGAGATGGGGTAAACGATGCGCCGGCGATCAAGAACGCTGATATTGGTATAGCGATGGGAATAACAGGTACGGATGTGACGAAGGAAGTCTCTCATATGATTTTGGCTGATGACAATTTTGCCACAATTGTAGGCGCTGTGGAGCAAGGCCGCATCATATTTGATAACATTCGGAAGTACACACGGTTCCTGATAGCTGCGAATTTTGATGAAGTATTCCTTCTTACCTTATTCATCTTTACAGGTTTACCTATACCTCTGCTCCCTGCGATGATCCTATGGATCAACCTTGTTACCGATGGTGGACCTGCAATCGCTCTCAGCGTTGATCCAGTAGAAGAAGATGTCATGAACAGGCCACCGCGGAAC
>JAGTQU010000071.1:0-445 GCA_018396695.1 Candidatus Bathyarchaeota archaeon
CTGGACCAAAGGCGGATATAACGTCGACCGCTCCTTCGCTTTCTACCCAATCCATTTGAAGGTCAGGAGAAGAGAATTAAAGAAGTGGCAGGTTTACTTCAAATCTAAGGGAAAAGCGTCTTATGCCAAAGGCGATTCTGTGAAAGAAACCTTGTTCGGTTCCTTCTATGTGTTATACCCTGAGGATAGGTTCAGATCAGTGGATGTCGAGGGGTTTAACGTAACACCGTTGGAAGAAACCATAGAATTTTGCAGGAATAACATCTACGCGTATGAGCCAGCCTTGGAAATGTTGGATGAGGCGTACGATTTGGGGTTGAATGTCAAGTACAAGGAGACGAGAACGAACTTCTGATGGCGATGTTATGACTATGAAGTTTATAGAAAGGGAGAACGAAATCCTGAAGATCATTGAAAGATTCTCGGAGGAAGGGTTAGATTTCGT
>JAGTQU010000071.1:455-3868 GCA_018396695.1 Candidatus Bathyarchaeota archaeon
GGCTATGCTGTAAGCAGTCTAGCTCGACATCGTTTCTCAGTAGACCTAGACATAGTCATTCAAAGAAAAGAGCTAAGAAGGTTCGGGGAAGTCTTGAAAAAGAATGGTTTTGAAAAGCAAATTGAGAAGGCCGGTTTCGACGAAGTATATGGCGGAGAGTTCATAAGTTACCTAAAGAGGGTAGACAACCTTCAGATAAGCGTCGACCTCCTTGTAGATAGCCTGGTTTGCAGGGCAACAAATGCATCCTGGAGCTTCGATTACATAAGAAAACATTCCGTTGTCGCTGACATTGCAGGTATGGAGATGGTGGTCAAGTGTAGAGTGCCTGAAAAAGAACTGCTCATAGCCTCTAAGATTCACTCTGGAAGAAGGGCTGACATAAGAGATGTGGTCGTGCTTATGGAGCGCGCGGACCTAGGAAAGGTCACCGATCACTTGAAAAGGGGTGACTTAAAGAGGTTAAGGGGTCAGATCGATGGCATAGCCAAAGCGTTGAGAGATGAGAGGCTGATGGACTCGTTAAAAGGAGTTTTCGCCATCAGTACCAATGTGAGCGAACAAATCGAGAACGCCCGCAGAAATATTGAAGAGGTCGTAGAAAAAATCTTTAAGCGAACTTAACTCCACAGCTTCCTCTACCAACTCCTTCACGTCTTCTTGTCCCAAGTCCATTGCCCTAATCTTGAAGCGCGTTAAATACTTATGCAGGTATGAACATCATGGTAATCGAAATGGAAGAAACCTTGCTTGTCAGATGCTTGGGAAACAGTAAAATCGTGGACTTCTTAGACAACAGGCTGTTCGACTATGCTAAGGACGAGATCATAGAGAACTTGAAAATGGGGAGGGTGACCTTCTTCAAGTACTGGAAGGAGCTAGAGAACTTTGGCGTCGTGAATAAGACCAGGAAAATCGGAAAGTCGAAGCTCTACAAGTTGAACGAGGAGAACGAAATAGTGCAAAAGCTCATGATGCTGGACTCTGCATTGTGCAAGAAAACCATGGAAAAAGCAGTAAGGGAAGAACTGGCCAAACAGGCGATCACCGCATAGAAAATATGTCATTTAGACTTATCAGTTCCCAATCCCCTTTCCAGCCTTCTCATATCATTTTGGATTCCACGTTCTTGAACTTGACGAAGAACGGCTGATAGTGAAAAGTTGGAGAATAGATCATTCCGACTCCTCTCTCCAAAGCAGGGATTAGGTCGGCATACTTGCTGTATGGCTTTATTATCTCTTGAATTCTCGCCAGGTCGTTAGGTTCATGCGTTCCTAAGAACATGAATATTTAGCCACTTTTAGTTGGCGCCGGGAGTGGGATTTGAACCCACGCCACCCGCGAGGAGTGACAGACTCTCAAGGCCTGCGCATTGGTCCACTCTGCCATCCCGGCACTCATACTTTTTCTATCCTCACATCTTTAATTATTTAAATATAAATACTATGTTCAACATTTTGGTTCAAGATGCACTCTTTCTATAAAGTTCTTGACCATGTCTCTGATGCCTATATAGAGGTTACTGGGGAGAGTCCTGAGGAGTGCTTCGAGAAAGCAGGTCTTTCAGTTATTGATTTAATGGTGGATTTGATGACGATTTCAGAGTCCGAATCTTACGACTTTCTGGTAAAAGGATTCGATCTTGAATCTCTCCTTTACAATTTTCTTGAAGAAGTTCTTGTGAACGCGGTGACAGGTAAGTTTTTGGCTAGGTCAATTAAGGTACGATTAGAGGAAGTAGCTGAAGGTTATTTAATAAAGTGTAAGGCTCTCGGCGAACCATTCACTTATGGCAAACATAGCCCTAAGTTAGAGGTAAAAGCGGTGACATATCATTTAATGGAGATAAAAAAGAAAGACGGAAGATTCGTCTTTAGGTTCCTTCTTGATCTTTAAAGGTTAAGAGATTAATCTATATGCTCTTTCAACATACCGTCTAAACCTTTCTCTCCTACGGCCCCAATTAAGCAGTCTACCACTTTACCTTCTTTAAAGAGCATAAACGTGGGGACGGTGGAAATCGAGTATTTAGCAGAAATGTTAGAGAAGGTTCCAACATCCAGTTTCCCAACCAACAATTTACCGTCATACTTTTTGGCAAGCTTTTCAACAATGGGAGACATGTGTCTACAGGGGTTACACCACTGCGCCCAAAAGTAGACAAGAACATTTTTCTTACCCTTTATACTCCCATTAAAAGTTTTGTCATCAAGTACAACAACATCTGCCATATTAACCCTGCAACTATGTACTTAGCAATGTTATTTAATCTTTATCCGTTAATAAAGAGATAAAAAAAGTTAAAAACGCTTTTAAGCGAAGCTGTTTCGAGCTTTAAACATGGACGGTCTTAAAACTTCTATGATGAGAAAATTAGCAAACAAGGTTGTCAATCAAAGTCTTAGGGTAGGTAAAAGGCCTGATGGAAATTTTGAGTCAGTCAGGATAATATATAATCCAACAGACCCTACATGCTACAAGTTCGCTCAAATAGTTGAAGAGGAGTGTTGGAAGGTTGGAGCCTATACAACCTTAGTTTACCAAAGTGATGAGAGAACAAGGCTTCGCTACCAACTAACCCCAGAAGAGTCTCTTAGCAAGATCAACCCAATTACTAAAGCCATCGTAGAAACAATAGATGTCAACATATTCATCGGCGAGCACGATAACCCAAGTTGGTCTATAGATGTGAAGGATAAAATTAAGATAGACGCACCTAACATTCAAAAGTTAAGAGAAATTCTAGACAACAGAAGGGTGCGATGGCTATATTTTGGATGGCCTTTACCAGGAACTGCAAAAGGCTTTGGTGTACCTCTTAGACATTTTAGAAATATCTTCTTCAATAGCATAATAGAATCGTTTTCAGAAAAGATGATGAAACTTTGCAGATACTATTATGAAGCATTCTTAGGGCACGATATAGTGGAAATCAAGGCAACAGATGGGACAGACCTATCATTTAGTATAAAAGGTAGGAGAATTCTTGTCGACGACGGAATAGTCTCAGACGAGGATATATCGAATGGAGATGTAGGATTAAACATACCCTCTGGAGAGGTGTTTATTGCCCCTATTGAAGACACTGCAAATGGAAAAATCTTTTTTGATGATATAACTATAACGGGCTTTGGAAGAGCTAAGTCGCTATGGCTTACATTTGAAAATGGGAAAGTCAACGGATATAAAGCAGAGAAGGGTGAGGAGAATTTCACAAAATTTTTAGATGCGAATACAGGAGAAAAAGACCGTATCGCAGAATTGGGAATAGGGTGTAACCCTGGCGCTCAGTACACACATGGGAGTATAATAGTTGATGAGAAGATCTATCGAACTATTCATATTGCTATAGGAAACAACACGGGTTCATACCATGGAAAGAACAAAGCATCCTCACATCTTGATATGAT
>JAGTQU010000070.1:0-744 GCA_018396695.1 Candidatus Bathyarchaeota archaeon
AGCTATTGCACATATTGGTTAAAAATATGGATATTTATACCAGTTCTATATATGCTATGTTTTTAGATCTGTTTGAAAATGCGCTATAGATAATTATATATAATTATATTTCATAGTAAATCTTGCGATTGGGGTCGTCCTAGGTGTCTCCTTGAAAAGCGATAATGTTGCTTATGCAACTATATCTATTCCGATTGCGATCGCCGAGGAGATAGACGAGCTCATCGGCGAGCTGGGCTACTGGCCGAGCAGGAGCGCCTTCGTCCGGGAGGCATGCATAGAGAAGCTCAGGCGGGAACGGGAGAAGCTGAAGGAGCTGCAGGAGGCTAGAAAGGACTAAACAATCGTAGCGGGGCTTCGCCCCTGCCGGGGGACTAAAAAGGGGATCAGCCCCCGTTAAAGCGTAGGGCCGGGTGCCCGAGGCGATGATAGCTCCCCGATAAAGGAAAATGAGGGAAATGAAGAAGGGAAGTTTGGTCATCAGCGTTGCTATGCTTATTCTAGCTAGCAGCCTTGTAGGCGCCGGCAGCTTCGCGTACTTCAGCGATGTGGAGCTTGCTAAGCTGACGTTCACATCCGGGGTCCTCGATCTGGAGCTGGATTATGAAAATAATTGGTATGATGGTGTGCCAATCGAATGGTCTACACCGGACTACTGGAAGCCGGGTGAATGGAAGGAGCTGCTTTTCAGTTTACACATGAAGCCTGCGGACGGGATGGGCCTTCCTGCTAAATCCTTGATCG
>JAGTQU010000070.1:789-3907 GCA_018396695.1 Candidatus Bathyarchaeota archaeon
CTGAGAAGGCGGCAGACCCAACCGGGACCGTAAATGACCTCGATAAATACGTTGAGATAACTGGAGCATGGTTCGGGACAGGAACCGGATCAGGAGAATGGTGGGAAGATATACTAGACAGTTTAGAAAGTAATTATGACAATGGAGATCATCATCTGAAGTTAAGCGAACTCGACTGCAAGCAGTGGGATGTTCTCACGTTTGTAACTCAAACGTCGGAGCTGACGCCTTCAACCAAGTACTATCTAAAATTCATCTTCAAATTCGAGGAGGACGCTGACAACGAGTACCAGGGAGACAGGATCGTCGTCAAGATGATCATCACAGCGTTACAGGAGGTATGGAAGGGAAACACGGGCGGCGTACAGTCGAAACCCTTCGAAAGATCGATGCTGCTGGTCGAGAAAGATCCGAATACTTGGAAGATCAAGTGGGACGGCGCCTGGGGACAGCTAATATACAATGACAGCTATTCGCCTCCGAAGATGCTTCTGATACTAAATGGATTAAAAGGTAGCAACTGGTACATGGTCACATTCCAAGCCGGAAAGTGGTGGACAGGATCGGACATACCTGACAATGCTATGGGAATATTCGGCCGTAAGACGAACAGCGATCCCATGGAATGGATCGATGTCGCCCTCGTAAAGACCGACGCCAGCGGAAAAGCAAACGTGATGATTCCAACCTTGAGCGGCCTGACAAAGGAAGATTGCGGGAACCCAGGCAATTGGCACGGGTATCCAACCCTTACTCCGGGTACATACACGGTCTCAGTAATCGTGAAAGATGTAGGGGTCTCCGGAACACATCCAGCATGGGGTGGATTACCTAGCTTACCCAACCCAATAACGGTGCTTTACGAGACCGAGCTGATAACGTTCAAGGTTTCATGAGCTGATGACTAATGATGTATTCAACGCTCCCCCCTTTTTTCTGACGAGTCCTTCGATGAGGAACCTAAAATGAGTAAATTGAAGCTAATCGTTACCGTCGCGTTAACGGTGGCATTATCTTGTTTCATCTCCCTGAACCTTATCAGGATGTATCCCTCGCTCATCGGCTATAAACAAGCCCTAACCATAAAGGGTGGAAGCATGAAGCCGTTCCTCAGCCCCGGGGACCTAATACTGGTCGGCGAAGCGGCTCCGGAGGACATCAGCGTGGGCGACATCATAACAGTTGACCGCCCTGAAGGGGCTTTCACTCACAGGGTCGTGGAGGTCAAGCATTTCCAAGGCGAGACATATTTCCGAACGAAGGGGGATGCAAACAACGCCCCTGACCCCTTCATGACGCCTTATAAAATGGTCATCGGAGAGGTCGAAGAGATCATCCCGACCCACATAATATTCACACCCATAGGTTTCATTCTGTTTTTAGCCTTTCCTTTCCTAGCATTCAGCCTCAACATCTTTAGGAGCCTCCTCCAAGAGTCTAAGAAGAGGAGTCGACGAGGGTTAATCAAATGGAGAAAGGGAAAGATGCCAGTAATGAGCATGGCAAGCATGCTTCTTCTCTTAATCACTCTGGCATCAAGCGCCAACGTTTTATCTCCCTTAATGTCAAGCGGTAGCTTTACGGAGTTCAGCGACCTTGAGGATGTGATCGCTTTCATCACTTCAGGCACGTGGAAAAAAACCCATACTGCAGGAATAGACATCAGGCCAGACACCTTGAAACTCACGAGCGGGGGGGACCCAATAACCTGTCATATATTTTTAGAGGAAAATCTCGACATTCACAGCATGAAACCAACAACGATAAGGATAATCTCCTATAACCGGAGTGAATTAGTTAATCCAATATACGCTGAAGATGCGGCCATTGAATATGATGAGGATGGGGACACTATATTAGGCCTCAAGGTCCAGTTCGAACGGGCTTCAATAGTTGATAGCCTGTTATCAGCTGGATTCGAGACTGATGAAAAGGTTGAAATGAGCATAGAGGGGCTTTTCATCAATGGAGATTATCTTCAAGGTTCAGATATTATCGAATTAGAAAATGATGGGTGAGGGGAAAGATCCTTTGAATTTGAAAACCCTTGATAAATTCCTTTTAATCCTGCTTGCCACGTTTCTAATCATAGACTCCTACGTATTCTATACGTTTCAGAGGACTCCTACAGAGGAAAATATATTCGTCCCCACCTCGATATACTGGAATTCAGCAGTTTACAGTTATATTGTGGAGGCCAAGCCAAGCGTTCTCTACGATAACAGGACGCTAATACCTCCAGGCGAGCCCATTTTCATACCATTAGCAAAGAATGTCATCATAACCTTGAGCTACTTCTTCTCTTCCGACCCGGACCATTCTGACATCAGCCTAAAATGCGAGGTCTACGCGACACTTGAAGCAAAAGACGCTTGGAAGAAGTCATATACTCTGATGCAATTAAAAGAGGAGGGATCATCGACTTTCCAAGAATTATTACTCATCAATATAACTCAGATAGATTCAATGATCCAGACAATAGAAAGGGAGACACGAATCAACCTAAACTCATATACGTATACGATTACTCCTAAGATATTCGTCAACGCCACAATCGCCGGAAAAACGATAAATCACGTCTTCAAGCCAGAACTAAAGTTAATTTTTAACTATTCCGGTAATCGCATCGAATTCGATTCTCTACAGAAAACAGATGAACAGAAAATTGGAATATATAAAAGTGTCCCAGCTGAATGGAAACTCAACCTTCTTGGAACAAATATAGTAACGACAACGGTAAAGAATATGAGAACTGCGTCAATACTAATATTACCAATACCGACAGTAGCAATAGCCGTTCTAATCTATTTTCTCATGAGAAGACCTCCTATTAGCCCTATAACTATCATCAACAGAAAATTGAGAAATAGGCTCGTCGAGACAATAATGGCGCCGGAAGATCTTGAGAAAAAACAAATTGTAATGGTTTCCTCTATCGGGGACATAGAAAAAGCTGCGGAAGAAGCAGTTAAACCAATCCTATATAATAAAAGGCAAGATTTAAACAATGAAGAAATAATAAATGTTTACAAATACTATGTAATAGATGAAAATATAGTTTATACATATAAAATTAAGGAAAAAATATCTATTAAAAATGAGTATGATAATAAAAAGA
>JAGTQU010000004.1 GCA_018396695.1 Candidatus Bathyarchaeota archaeon
GGGGCATCTCTATTTTCTCTTTACCATCGACTCTGACTATTCTATCACCTTTAACGAGGATTACAGCGTCTTCTAACGGCTGAGCTCCTCTACCATCTATAATTCTTCCACACAATACGGCTTTGAATCCCTCTCCCTTCATGTTAGTCAACCTAAATCGGCTAAATTAATTATATATTGGTTTCTCAATTGAGAGGCTTAACCTTCGTCAGAACGGCTATTCAATCAGCTTAATCTTTACGCCAGAAAAATCGCGCTTCAACTATTTTATCCCAAACAATTTATCCCTTCTGTAGGCATGTTAAGGTTAGAGGCTGTTTTCGATGTCAAGTCTCTCAATTAGGAAAGTCATCGTAGTCACAATCCTAGTATTAAGTGGTTTATTGCTCACGGCTCTCGGATACTCCTATCTGCGAGCCCCAGAGATCTTGGCTCCAAGAAATCTGCTTGGAGTAATACGGATCGAAGGATCCGTACTCGATGCTGAAGACGCGGAGATTGTAATCTCTGCAATAAATGAAGCTATAACCAATTCGAGTATCAAAGCTATAGTAGTTAGGATCGATTCTCCCGGTGGATACGCTGACCTCGTTGAACAGATATACATGGATCTCCTCGAATTGAAAAAATCTAAACCAGTTGTCGCGTCAATAACTTCTGCACTGTCTGGGGGATATTACATCGCGGTGGCGGCTGACTACCTCTACGCGCTACCAACTTCCCTTATCGGGAACGTGGGAGTTATCGGTGTAGCTCCGGGGACTCTAATCCCCTCGGAGGATCTAATAGAGACTGGAGCCCTGAAGGTGATAGGTTTCAATAGGCTCCTATTCCCGTTTAACATCTCTCGCGCTCTCGAAAACTTTGCATCTGCTGTTGAAAATAATAGAGGCGATAAACTTAAGATCGGGCCCAAAGAATTGAGGAGAGGCGGCATCTATCTCGGAGTTGAGGCTCTAAAGATAGGCTTAATAGACGAGTTAGGCTCGTTTCAAAAGGCTGTTGAAACAGCAGCTGAAATGGCTAACATAAAGTATTATGAGATAGTCGAAGTAAAACGCTATAACTCCAGCGAAACTCAAAGCTCATCAACTAAAGGCTCAAACACCCGGCTTGATTGGATCAGCGTCGACGCTCTGAATATGATTAATCCCCCTCCAGCGATATATTATCTATACCTTCCTTCGTTAGCTCTCTCGGAGAATACGGGAAGACTCTTAACGTTAAACAATTCGATCAGTGTAATTTCAGTTACAAACGCTTCCTCCCCCGTGATAGTGGATCTCTCCCACGGAAACCTTGTTTCAGAATGGGAGTTCGACGTTTTAGCCGCCGAGTTAGCAAAGAGGGGACTCTCACTTGTCTTCCTTTCTTCTTGGGATGATGTCGTATTAACATTGGATAAAGCATCTGGACTGATAGTCGCAGCCCCAACTAAGCCATATACGATGGATGAAATCCTCCAGATTAAGCGATTCGTTGAGAAGGGGAGAACCCTCCTCCTCTTCTTCGATCCCTCTGCTGAATATCAGAAGATTCCTGAGCTTTTGGGACCGATCAACTCTATAGCCAACGGCTTCGGAATATCTTTCGCTAAAGGCTACCTTTACAATGAGGATGAGAATTACGGGCTTTACAGGAACATCTACATTAAAGATTTTGAGAACACCTCCCTGACTAGGGATCTTAAAACCATAGTTTTATTCACCGCTACTCACATCCATTCTCTAGGCAGTCAAGCTGCCTGGTCCTCAAGTACGACCTACTCGTCTACAGCGGAGAAGGCTGGGATCTATGCCCCCATAGTCGTAGCCGAAGACTGGGGCACTGTAGCCGCCTTCGGAGATATAACCTTCATGATGGAACCCTTCTGCTATGTTGAGGATAACTATAAGCTTGTGTTAAACATCGTCTCGAAGTTAACCGTCTATGAGCCGAGATAATTCTTTAAACTGATTCCTTTTTCTAGTTTTCAGTTTGAGAACGGATACGCGATAAAACCTCACCCTCTTCGACACCTCTTATAATCGGTGACGACCCTACCGCCCACTTAGAGAGGAGATCAATATTCTCAAGATATCGATCGTCGAGGAGCCAGTAACGACACCAGTCGTCTCTACCCCTTATGCCCCGGCCCATCGCCTGGTTAGCCGCTCTGAAGGCGTCCATAGTATACCATCTCCGTCCGAGCCCCTTCGCCCTTGAATTAAAGTATCTTATCTGAGCATTGACTATGGGGTCACCATAGTTTGCATAGGGAACCCCGATGAGAAAGATCCCTCGAGCCTGCTCGTCGGGGAAGTTTGATCCCTCAGCGTTGCGACCTCTGAAGACGCAACAGAGGACGGATCCTCTATGGGTTAGGACAGAGTTCTTATATTTTTCAACAACCTCTCTATTCTCTCGAGCATCCTTCCCTTCAATGAATAGGATTTTTCCGCTCAAGAATAGGTTGCCTTTGTTGACCTCTAGGATGCCGTTTACCCCCCACGAATCGAGGCATTCCATCATTAATTCTCTCTGAGGAAAGAAGATCAAAGCACCGTTCGGCACCTCCAAAAGGTCAAGCGCTATAATTCGACCTATCCTCAGGATCATCTCCTCGCTCCGATCCCTGAACCGAGTTGTCACGCTGGCGTCAATGGTCATCTGAATCTTATTCGAACTCTGTATAGGGGGGTAACTCTTAACCTCCGCATTTTCTAATCCTATTATGCTCGAGAAAAGGTCGATCGGCGATAGAGTTCCCGACATCATAAGCACTCCAGCCGCCTGATCGATTACTGGTCTTAGAGCCAGGCTCGGATCTAAACATCTATATTCTATAGTTTCGATCTCATAGATGTTTCTCTGACATAGTGCAATATATTGCTCCTTACGGCTAGACGCGACGAGGCTGAGGAAAGATAGGATCCCGTTCAGATAGCAGATGGGAGTCTCCCCCCTTTGTACCTTGTAACTTCTAATCTGATTCACTGTATCTGAGTAAATGTCAATGAAATCTGAAATCTCAGCTCCAAGGGTTAACTCGAGATCCCTTTCGAATTTCCCACTTTCGATCATTGAATCCCCATTTGAGACCTGTCTTTTCACATAGTCTGAAAGTCGCCGCATATGCCGTTGAGGCTTCCCTACAGCCTTTAGTTCGTTAGCTGCCGCTTCAATAAGACTCGCGTTCAAGGTGTCGCTGAGAATTTCTTGCCCGACTCTGTCGATGTTGTGTCCCTCATCGAGTACTAGTATCTTATCCATGAGTGGTATCCCGCTACTCTCTCTAACATGAGGGTCAAATACATAGGCATAGGGTACCACAACCACTCGACTATCTTTGGAGGCTTTTCTGGCAAGAAAATACGGGCACAAGCTAAATTTTCGACCCGTCTTAACGAGGGTTTCCGGATTCATCACACTCGGCAGGTCTCTTGGAAGGTCTTCAACCTCTGATGAATATGGACAGTCATCGTCTTCCCTGAGGATTCGGCATACTTCAACCGCTTCTCTGTGAGGGAGATCCCTACATTCAGGGTTTAGGCATAAATGCTCTCTGCTCGCTAGATTCACCGCAGTGAAACTTGCTCCAGCTTTACTGTTGATCATCTCAACTTCCGCCAAAACTTGCCGGACTTGTTCATGAGTCCTCGTGGCATAGATGATGCCTCTCCCAAGCGGTAGAAGACTGGAGAGTGCTGAAACCGTTTTTCCGAAACCGTTACAAGCTTCAGCCAACAGAACGCCTCGGGAGCCCACTACTCTAAGAACATCTTCCATGAACTCGATCTGAGCAGGATACGGTTCGTAGGGAAATAGCTCAAGATGGTCAACTCCTAATCTTTCAAGTAGGGTTTTGCAGACTCTGCAGAACCTGTCTCTGCTATACTCTTCATCCGAATATATCTTTCCACAATTTGGGCATCGAACAGAGCCAGCCATATCAATTAGTCCCTATAAGTTCTGAATTTTAAACTAGGATCGCAACTTGGATCGCCTATAGGATAATCTTCTCCATACCTTCCATAACCTTGAGTGTTCCTCATTTAAAACTTCTATCAGCCCTCTAGGCTCGACCATCAGGACAATTACTATGATCAGGATTGGTGCAAGGTGTTCATATCCTGCTATCCATGTTCCAAGCAATCCGACTAGCAGGCTAGGTACCATTTTCTGCGCTACTGACACCAATATCCCTCCTATGACTGCTCCATAGATGTTATCTAACCCTCCAACCACGCTTCCAGCTAAAACGCTTACTAGAAGAGCGTCAGACCATCCTAAACTCGTGGGTAACCACAGCGGGAGCAAGGAACCTGCGAGAGACGCCATCGTTCCTGTAATAAACCATGACGATAGGTGAACATGAAACAGATTGATGCCTAAGGATGCTGCCAGTTTAGGGTCTTCAGCAGTCGCTCTAATGGCTATTCCAAAATTTGTGCGGGTTAAGAAGAGATGCAGGGACACAACCAAGATTACACTAAGAAGGGGTGCTACAAAAAATATTCCTGGATAACCGAATATGCTGAAATCGTATTCAACTAATATGAAACCACTCGTCCTAAACCTGTAGGTAATTAAAACCCAATACGAGAATACGCTCATGATTGCTGAGAGGATTATTGAGAGGGCGAACATTGCAAAGATGAGCTCTATTCCTCCCCGACCCTTCTCCTGTAAAGGTTTGACGATGAGAAGGTAGAGAACTATGCCTAATAACCCTCCAACTATTGAAGAGATCGGTGCGGAGAGATATGGATTATATCCGAGTAGCCGAACAATAGTGTACGAGATTATCGTACCTATCGAAGCGTAAGAGGTATGAGCAAAGTTGGGAAACTTCTCCATTAGATAAGTCATTGAGAAACCTACGCAGAGAATGATTAGCATTCCAGAGTATATGACAAACCCAAGCATTGATGTGGAAAGCATCAAAAAATCTCCCGCTCTATGCTTTATAAACCAAATCTATGAAGCCTTGTTTAAAATGACGATTTCTCCAATTTTTTCTATAAATAAGTAAAAATACGTCGAGTGCATATTTCTCAATAGTATTTGATAACGGGTCGTGGCAGAGTTGAAGATAGGGATTCTAGGCGGAACTGGAAATATGGGAAGGGGGTTAACGGTTAGATGGGCTTTAAAACACAATATCCTTATAGGTTCAAGAACGCTTGAGAAAGCTCAAGCGACAGCTAAAGAGCTGGAAAAGATTGCTCGAGGATTCTACCAGTCTGAGATGAAGGGGGGCATAATAGGCAAACTCAACGCCGACGCAATCAAAGAATCTGAGGTAATCGTTGTTACTCTGCCTCCTGAAGCTGTTGTATCATCGCTCACAGAGCTAAGACAGTACATGAATCCTGATCAGGTGGTCGTATCAACAGTCGTCGCTATGAAGAAGAGGAGGGGCCTCTTCCGCTGCGCCACAATCTCAGCGAAGGAGTTAGGCATCGGTGAAGACCTCTCAGCCGCGGAGGTGGTTCAAGATTTGGTAAAGCCTACACCCGTAGTCTCCGCGTTCCAGACGGTTCCGGCAGCCTACTTAAGCAACATCGACTCGGTACTGAATCTAGATGTTTTGATCGCGGGCGATGACGAGCTTGCTGTCAACATAGTCTCTAAGCTTGTGAGGGATATCCCCAACCTCAGACCTCTCAGGGTTGGACCCTTAGAAAACTCGAAATGGATCGAGTCGATAACGCCCCTTCTCCTCAACGCTGCCGTGCTAAATAACCTGCAGGAACCTTCCTTGAGAGTAGTCCCTTGGATGCCAGCCTCATACACTGCCTAACAAGAATTATCCTATTTTATCCTTCTATTAGAGGGGTGAAAACCATATATCCTGAACAGGTGTAGTCGGTTTCAATGGTGATCCAAGAGATTCCAAAAGTGGGCACGGCTGTCATAGGCGGGTCGTCGCTCATCGGATCAGGTTTCCCAAAACTATTCGAAGGGGTTGAAGTGGAGTTGGATGAGGTTGCTTTTCATACACCTTTTGGGCCGTCAGCCCCCTTCAGCTTAGCATCAGCCGAGGACTTGAGATTTCTTTTTGTCCCCTTCCATGGTATAACTAAGGAGATCAAGAATACGATTCCAAACAGCGCTGGAGAGCGGGTTTTTTACGTTTTAATGAAGGCTGGCGTGAAGAAGATTATTGGGACAGCCTTATGCGGGTCGACTAACAGGCTACTAGACCCTGCAGATGTTGTGATTCCAGACGACTTTGTCGACTACACTGTTTATCGTGCCCAATCCCTGTCCCGAAGTTTAGCTGAGAAAGGCGTAGAAGTCGAGCCTATAGCGTATAGGCTCCACCAGCCTTTCTGCCCCTATCTGAGCAGGCTACTGGTTGAAGCTTCGAAGAAAGCGGGCTTCCCGAGGGTCTTCAGCAGAGGCGTCGTAGGGGTCTCGGAGGGGCCCAGACTAGAGTCCCCTGCCGAGATTAGGGTTAGGTATACTGATTTAGGGATAGATGTTGTGACGATGAATCTGGTTCCCGAAGTATACTTTGCTAGAGAGATCGGTGCATGTTACGCTGCTCTCGAACTAGTCTCCAACTATGGAGAGGGTGTGGTTTCGATCAAGTGGGAGGGGAGGGAAGCTTTTAGAGATTTTCAAGAGCGTTGGCGGAGACCTGCTGCGGAGGCTATCCTTGATGCGTTGAAGAAGATCGATGAGGGTTACGAGGCTTGTGGGTGTACAACTCATAGGTGGCGTTCAATATTTAACCCATAAAGATTCGTAGGGTTCGCATCAAGCCGTCTACCTGGTCTCCCCTTCATTCTTCAAAGGTTCCAATATGTGCGTTTCTACTTTTTTAGAATGAATTGTTAGCAATGATGCGAAGACCCCTACAATACATAGTATAGAAAAGATCATGAAGGCGATTCTTATGCTGATCATGAGTGAAGGGTATAGGGGAGGAGTGATTTCTGCTCTGCCGATGACGGCTGAAAAAATTATTAATGCGATCCCCATGCTGAGCATCTGCCCCAGAAGCCTCATCGTTCCAAAGGTTGCAGAGGCTTCGCCGTAGAGGCTTCGGCCAACTGAGCTGATTATGGCGTTGATGTTTGGGGAGGAGAAGAAGGCTAGACCAGCTCCCATTAAGGCAAGACAGGTGACTGTATACTCGATTGACGAGTCTTCGTAAATGAAGGTTAATGGAAAGATCGCTAGAACGGTGATCGCCATCCCTACGGAGGCTATTCTGCCAGGCTGGAATCTGTCTGAAAGCCTTCCTGCTAACGGGGAAAGAATGGCTTGGACGACGGGTGTCGAGATGAGGATCAAACCAGCCTCTTCGGCTTTCAAGCCTTTCAAATACTGGAGGTAGAGACTGAGGAGGAAGTTTATCGCATAAGTCGCGCTGAAGTTAATCAGCATCGCAAGGTTGGAGAAGGCAAAGGTTTTGTTATGCCTAAATAAGGTTATGTTCATCACAGGGTTTTTTATCCTGGATTCGTGCCATATGAAAATCATAGACCCTAACAGCCCTAAAAAGATGGGGATCAAGCTCTGCTCTGAGGGGATGATAGAGAAACCATACATGAGGGCAAGGAGGGTTAGGCTGTAGATAAACGAGCCTACTATGTCAAAGCCTTCATTAGAAGATTCTGGTTTATCCCTCTTCAGCTTGAGGATCGTGAATACAATAATCGTAATGCAGATGGCGATGCTCATGTAGAAGATGCTCCTCCACCCGAAAAATCCTGTAAGCAGGCCGCCAAGATACGGCCCCGTGGAGAGGCCGATGTAGACGGATGCGGAGTTTATTCCAAGCACTGTCCCCCTTTCGATTGGAGGATATTCGGATACTAGGATGGCGACGCTTGTGCCGAATATCATGGCAGCTCCAGCTCCTTGTAGCGCCCTCAGCATTATGAGGTAGAATCCAGATGGGGAGATGGCTAGGAGTAGACAAGACAATCCGAACAGGAATACTCCATAGAGAAAGATCCTCCTCCTCCCAAAGATGTCTGCGATTTTTCCGAAGGGTATCAGAAACATCGCTGATGAAAGCAGATAGGATAGAGCAGCCCAGCTTACAGAGACAGCGTCCAGAGAATACTCCGCGCTGATCGTCGGGAGTGCTATGTTGAATGACGAGGCTGCGAAAGGTGTTAGGAAGGAAGCTAGCGTCGAGACGATTAATGCTGCCTTCTTGCTGTCTGGTCTGCTCAATTAAACCCCTTCAATCCTGCATTTCAGAGGAATCTTAAATCCAAATATATAAAATGTGGCATAGAATTGTTTTGCCAAAGAATTTATTATCTAATCTACTAAACATGGGAGGTTAAGCCGAACACATCTTTAAACATGATTATCTAATAGCTCTCCTTAAAAAAGGCTCGAGGAATATTCCTAACCCCGCACCGACTCTAAAGATGTACGCCAAAATCGGTTTAAACCGATTTAAGAAGACTTCCATAAAAGTAAAGAATAACCAATCTTCTTTCTTATTATGTGAAAACCATGAGTGAAAACAAGTCCATTCTATATTTTACGAACCCTGGGGAAGCAAACACCGAGGATACCCTTAAAGCCGCTAAGGAAAGGGCTGAACAGCTCGGGATCAGAGATGTTATCGTGGCGAGCACGAGGGGTCCAACCGGTCTCAAGGCTGCGGAGGTTTTTAAGGGGTATAACCTCGTAGTTGTGCCACATGTAACCGGGATGAGAGAGCCTGGAACCCAAGAGATGCCAGCGGATGTGATGGAGAAAATTAAACAGGCTGGAGCCAGGGTCGTCGTGGCTGCCCACTCTTTCAGCGGGGTTAACAGGGCTATCCAAGTCAAGTTCGACACGATGTATCCTGCGGGCATCATGGCTCAGACCCTCCGCCTCTTCGGACAGGGGATGAAGGTTGTGGTGGAGATAACAGCCATGGCTGCTGATGCAGGCGTGATCCCTATCGACAGAGATGTCATAGCGATAGCTGGAACTGGGAAGGGTGCCGACACAGCGGTAGTCGTCAAGCCTGCTTATTCTCACAACATCTTCGATATGGTTGTTCGAGAGGTCATTGCTAAGCCGAGGAGCCTCTGATTTTTCTCAAACATTCATAAATTTTTCTGTTTCACGAGGACGATGTGGGGAAGATGAATAGTAAAGAAAAGATTGCACAGGATCTCCTAGAACTCACACTAAAAAAGTATGGCGTAAGATTAGATACTCAGGGTCACGAAGAAGTTAAGAAGGGTGTCGAAGCAATAGCTGAAGCCATCGTAGCAATGAGGAATCTGAAACTAAAATACTCAGACGAACCCTCCACCACCTTCAAACCATTCGAGAAGGAGGATTAAACTACGGAGCCTGCCTTTATACCCGTTAGGCGACTCGCGGAGATGGTTAGAACAGGGGAAGCGTCCCCAGTTGAGTTAACCGAGTTCTTCCTCGACAGGCTTGAGAAGCTAGGATCCAAATACAATGCGGTCGTCACAGTAACTCGGGAAAGAGCGCTTGAAAGCGCAGCTAAGGCTGAAAAAGAGATCGAAAACGGGCTATACAAGGGATTTCTCCATGGTATACCTTTCGGAGTGAAGGATCTCCTAGCCACCTCTGGAGGAATCCCCACAACATGGGGAGCGGCGCCGCTCAAGAACCAGGTCTTCGACTATGATGCCACAGTAATCAAGAAGCTGGAAGAGGCTGGAGCCATCCTCTGCGCTAAACTAGCTATGATAGAGCTAGCTGGGGGCATGGGGTACCGCCAGCCTAACGCGTCCTTCACAGGCCCATGCAGGAACCCTTGGAACGTAGAGACATGGTCAGGGGGCTCTTCAAGCGGATCAGGTGCAGCTGTAGCCGCTGGGCTCGTCCCCTTCGCCTTAGGCTCTGAGACATGGGGCAGCATCCTAAGCCCAGCTAACAACTGTGGAGTAGCGGGTCTTCGACCAACATACGGTCTCGTTAGCAGGTTCGGGGCGATGCCCTTATCATGGACTCTAGACAAGATCGGGCCTCTCTGCTTGACGGCTGACGACTGTGGAATAATCCTCGAGCACATTGCGGGGCCTGATCCAGCTGATCCTTCAACATCGAGAAGCTTCAAATACGAGGCTCCAAACTTTGAAAGAGAGTTTAAACTAGCCTTTTTTAAAGGCGTATTGGAAGGGGTTGAAGAGGATGTTTCCAAAAACTTCCATAAGGCTTTAGAGGATCTTGAAGAAGTCGCCACTATTGAGGAAGTAGAACCACCTGAGATGCCCTATGAGGCGATAGCTAGAACTATCATTAACGTCGAGTCAGCCAGCGCCTTTGAAGAGTTCATCGATTCAGGCAAAGCTTCTGAGCTCACCGCACCGGAAGACCGTTACCCCTATGCCAGGATGGCGATCCCTGCCACAGAATACTTGAGAGCCCTGCGCTTAAGAGGAATAGCGTGCAAAGCCGTAGGAAGGCTCATAGCCCCATACGATGCTGTAGTAGCCCCAACTAGCCGTAGGGCTGCGACTCCTATAGACACCGAGTTTAGGAGCCTATCCCCCTCTGCAAGAGACATCATGGGGGCGGTCGGCAACTTAGCAGGCTTGCCAGCAATCTCTATTCCTAACGGGTTCACAAGGAGAGGTCTCCCCACAGGGATGCAATTCATGGGCAGCCCCTTCAGTGAAAACTCTATTATAGCTGTCGCGAAGGTTTACCAATCGCTTACCGACTGGCACGAGCGCCATCCTCAAGTGTCCTAGATGTATCCTTACTCATTTAATATGTGCTTAATTAGTTTAATTAAGAAGCTGCATTAGTTGGCATGGATTAGATTAATAGTGAAGAAAGGCAAGCCTTTTTTCGCAACAATTACTAGTCCAAATTTAAGCCTCGTTTTCTGAACCTTATCTTTATATTTCTCCTCGATGTGGTGTAGAGAGGCATGCCGTAGAAGATGGAGTCTGCGTCAAGAGACTATTTTCTCATGATCGCCTGCGGAACAGTCACAATGTTCTCAGGAGGCATTATCTTCCCCATCTTCGCCCCCTTCGTTAGAGACCAATTCTCCGCACCCTTACTTTTAGTAGGCTTAGCCGCCTCAGGATATTTCATGTTCAGAATGTTCACCGAGTTTCCAGTTGGGACGCTCTCCGACAGATTTGGCCCAAAGATGCCTATGGCAGTCGGGAGAGTACTCGCCATAGTCGGAGCCATCACCTGCTATCTCACGAATGATATCTGGATACTCATCCTCGCCAGAGGGATTTGGGGGATGGGGGACGCCTCATTCTTCTGCATAGGAATGTCATATGTTGCAAGCCTCTATCCAGCAGAGAAGAGGGGTAGAGCCCTCGGCTTCTTTCAAGCAGTCGAGAGCATAGGAAGCTTCCTAGGACAATCCTTAGGAGGCATAATGGCTTCCTCCTTCGGTCTCAGAATAAATTTTCTTGTAAGCATGGTCCTTGGCATACCTACCTTACTGCTCGTTTTAAAGATAAAAGGCACTGGGGTCTCGGAGAAATCGAAGGGTAAAGCCTCTCTACATATTTCAAGAGAAGACTTTCAGCTTGTTTTAAACAGAACAGTCATAGCCGCTTGCCTCATTACCCTTTTGAGCATGATCATAAACAATGGTGTCTCCTCTACGATACTCCCAATCTACGTTACAGAGGTTCTTGGAATGAGCCTCGCCGAATACGGATTCATGGTTGCCTCGAGCACAGTCGGCTCTGTAATAGGAAACCTGATAGGAGGATACTTATCAGACTGGATTGGGAGGAGGAAAACCCTCGCCATCGGCCTTACGATAGGCGCTGTCTCGTTAGGGATGTTTCCTTTTCCAGCGTCATTAATACCATTCATACCATTAATGTTCTCGAAGGGACTATTCTGGGGCATCCTATACGGTACAACTCCCGCCTTCGTAGCGGACGCTGTTCCTGAGAGAGCAAGAGGCATGGGCATCGGAGCCTACAGAACGTTCTTGGATTTAGGAGGTCTCATCGGACCGGTAACAATGTCTGGAGTTGTTGAACTATCGGACGGGCCTCAAGGCTACGCTATAGCCTTCTTGACAGGGATGACTATGCTTATAATAAGCCTAATCCTAGCCATCCAGCTTAAGGAGAAGCAATCAAATAATGTGAAACGGCAGTAACCCGAAAAAATGATATATTTACACATTATAGAATCACTCCTATACTTTACAGTTTAATTTATATTAAATATACAAATCATTTTTTAGTTATACCATAAGTTTTTCACGATATAATATTAGTATGTAACATAATTTCATACTGTCTTATATATCATGTACATATTAAAGCCGTTCAGAGGTGAATGAGATGGAGACAGAAACTCTCGGCAGGTTCAACAAAGAGATGAGTAGTTTTAACACCCTCATCCTCATCAACATAGTGGGAGCAGCTCTCGCCATGGGCTTCGGAGTAGCCGTAGGGGCGAACGCCATGTTAACCATGATCGGCGAGAGAAATATCCTTCTACCACAGGTAGCGATGACTGAGCTAGCGCTGGTAGGGTTTGTTTTCGCAATCCGGTGGCTCGTGCTCAGCGCCCAGATATTTGACAGCTTCGACGACATCAGAGATGAGTTCAAGAATCGATCCGAGAAAGCAGACGGTGAGGCGGTAACGGAGCTCATCGTCCAAAACATGGCATTCTACAGGGATAACAAGTCGACCATCGAAAAGCTAAAGCTGGGAAGCAGGATCACGGGGGCTTTCTTCCTGCTGTTAGGTTCTATAGTTGCATTCAATCTTTTAAGCATGGGCTCAATCGCGCTCTTGAACTTGCTGACAGGAACATCTGGGGCCATCCTATGCGTAATCATCGGCATAGTGGGCGTCTACTCCCCTTCCTTTTTCGAACAATACATAAAGATTTGGGACCATCGGCTCATGTATTCCGCTGAAGCCGAGAAGAAGCTAGACAGGATTCTCGAAGGAGAATGAGATGAAGGGTAAGAGGACACTCTACGAGATCTACTGGGAGATCCTAACCTTCTGCAGGAGCCCAAGAACTTTCACAAGCATAATCCATAGATGCAGCTTGAACTCAAAGATAGGGGAGGAGCACATCGATTTCCTGCTATTCAAAGGATATCTGAGGCGGTTTGAAGAGGAGGAGAGAAGCCTCTACAGGACAACAGATAAGGCTGACGCATTTCTCAACGCATTCAAGGAGATATACCTTGAACTATACAACAAGGCCCCGAGGTTCAAGCTCTAGGAGAGTAAGTGAAAACATCTTGATCCATGTTTTGAGGAAACTGTCCGGAAAATCTTTATAGATGGTCGGTGTGCCGGCCGTAACCCATCTTCTGTTCTAGGCGGCATTCAGCTGAACGGGCTACCCGCGCCTCAGGCGGGAGTTCACAGGCGCTTATTTGCCCTTTCACCCCGCTGGGTCGGTCGTCTCAACCGATCCCTCGCGTCTTCAACGCTTCAGGCGTATCATCACATCTGCGAGAGGAGGTCTCGTTTCTGTCCGGAGCCAGGGCTCTCACCCTACGCCTTGCAGCGTCGCGGCCCCACCTGGTGGATGGAGTTTCCTCAAGCCTTAAGCTCGGAAGCCGCCCACCGGCTCACCGACGTTAAAATATAAACAGTCTCCTTAGGTATATTGCTTACGCCTTTCCTTCTAAGTGTACCTATTTTTGAAGGATATAACGGTTAACGATCTCTAAATTCGAGATGCTGTAAAGATATAAGGAAGGGGATGGTTAACCTATAAAGATGGCTATTGTATCAGAAGCCAACGTTTAGGGATATTCTGAGAGCTAGGAAGAGGATCGCTCCATACTTGGCTAAGACCCCTCTCCACTACTACGCGAGCCTATCGAAGATCCTGGGATTCGAAGCATATGTGAAGCATGAGAACTTCCAGCCTACAGGCTCTTTCAAGGTCAGGGGAGGCATAAATCTGATATCTCAATTGACTCCGGAGGAGGGGTCCAGAGGCGTGATAACAGCCTCAACCGGTAACCATGGTCAATCTATCGCTTATGCCGCCCGGCTCTTCGGAGTGAAGGCGTACATATGCGTCTCAGAGAATGCGAATCCAGATAAAGTTGAATCGATAAAAAATCTAGGGGGTGAGATAATAGCTAAAGGGAGGGATTTTGAAGACGCCCGGCTCAATGCTGAGAAGCTTGCGAAGGATTACGGTTACCGTTATATTCACAGTGGAAATGAGCCCCATCTGATCTCTGGGGTTGGAACCATCGCTCTTGAGATCATTGAAGATCTCCCAGATTTGGATGCCATAATAGCTCCGGTTGGAGGGGGCTCACAAGTCGCGGGGATAAGCACCGTCGTCGAGTCTATAGCCCCTAGCATTGAGGTTATCGCGGTCCAGGCTGAAAAGGCTCCAAGCGTATATCTCAGCTGGAAGGAGGGAAGGATAATCGAAACAGACTCCGCTAACACTATTGCGGATGGTTTAGCGACTAGGCGGGCGTTCGAGCTCCCTCTAGAGATCATGCGCGGAAAAGTAGACGACTTCGTCCTCGTCTCAGAGGAGGAGATTAAAAACGCTATCCGCATGTATGTCGAGAAGGCGCATACTATCGCTGAAGGAGCGGGAGCAGCCCCCCTCGCTGCCGGTCTCAAGATCCGGGATAGGCTTCAAGGAAAAAAGGTGGCTCTAATACTTAGCGGAGGAAACTTGACAGCGAACATGCTTCGGGAAATCCTATCAGGCAGGGTCTAAATTGCTCGAGGAGCTGGTGAAGAGGGCTATAGAAGAGTTCAGAGAATACGAAAAGGTTCGTGAAGAGGCGGCTTCAAAGTCGAATAAGGCGAGGATCCTGTCAAAGCAGGCTATTCTCCTGATCCATAAAGGCGATGTCTCAAAAGCTAGGCAAATGGTAAATGAAGCTAAGAGATTATTAGACGAAGTTTCTTCCTTAGACGCACGGTTCGAAATGAATGGATTAGGCGATGTTCAATCCGCTTGGGAGGAGTATGCTGAAGCCTCCATACTCCATCATCTCAAGGGCTCCTCGACCTATCCTTCTCCGGAAGAGATCGGGGTCTCGTTTAAAAACTACCTTCTAGGTCTCGGCGACGTCGTCGGAGAGCTCCGAAGAAGCGTGTTAGATAGCCTCCGAGTTGGTGATCATGTTAAAGCCGAATTCGAATTCGAACTCATGGAGGAGATATACCTCAACCTATTATCGATGGAGGAAGCACAGTTAATGTTGAAGGGGTTAAGGAGAAAAATGGATGTAGCCAGATCAGTTATAGAAAACACGAGGGGAGAACTTACTGCCGAGATTGGGAGGCAGCGTCTCAGTAAGCATATAGAGCGAATTTCTCGTAATCTGATTCATCAGCCGTCGGAATGAAACATTTACCAGTCTAAAATGGTTCAACCTAGCTTTAGGAGGGGATACTCATGGAGTTTAAGAGGCTGGATGATGGTGTAGAGATACCTGTCCTCGGATTAGGAACTTGGACGATGGGGGGAAGTCATTCAGCTGATAGGTCATTAGATAATTTATGGGTCTCAGTGATTAGATCAGCGATAGAATTAGGGTTTACACATATAGATACGGCTGAGATGTATGGTGGAGGTCACTGCGAGGAGATTGTAGGCGAAGCGGTGGAACCCTTCAGGAGGAGAGACCTCTTCATTACGACGAAAGTCTGGAAGGACCATCTGAAGCATGACGATCTCAAAAATGCTCTTAGAGGAAGCCTAAGACGCTTAGGCGTTGAATACGTTGACCTTTATCTTATCCACTGGCCGAATCCTGCCATTCCCCTGAAGGAGACTATGACAGCGCTTGAAGAATCTGCTAGGGAAGGGTTAACCCGATTCATAGGCGTGAGTAATTTCTCAGCTGCTCTAATGGATGAAGCTCAATCCTATTTGAAGGATGAGCGATTAATAGCTAACCAGGTCGAATACAGTTTAAAGCATCAGTCTCCTAGAGGAGAACTCCTGCCATACTGTATTAGGAACAATGTCACCCTTATCGCTTACACGCCGTTAGCTAAAGGCGACTTAGCTAGGTGGGGGCATAATGTTCTAGATGAGATGGCTGAGAAATATGGAAAAACTCCTAGCCAAGTATCTCTAAACTGGCTGATCTCGCAAGATAGGGTGGTCGCTATTCCGAAGGCGTCCAAGCTTGAACACTTAAAGGATAATCTTGGAGCGATTGGTTGGAGGCTTAGCAGGGAAGACCATGAAAAGTTGACTAAGGCATTTAAAAAGTCTACAACTGAATGAAACGATTGTTCTAAACTGTAGTATTATAGGATTTGACTGCTGAGTTGAATAGACGGCTATGAAAAGAAAATTCATCATCCTGGTTATTGCAGTCTTGATAATCGGAGTAACTTACAGTATAACGGTTTATTTTCAGCCTAAACCCATCACTCTCAGTGGCTCCATGTTTGTGAGTGACGCGGGCAGATCACATGGAGGCTTCGAGTATAATGCGGAATGGAATGCTACTCTAAATATTCAAGGATCAAGGGGAAGCCTAGACCTCGTCCTAAATATTGGTCTTGGAGATGCTTTAACGAAACATCATTACGATGTCACCGAGTTTAAAATGGATGAGAAAAAGATAACTATGAAGATCGAGGGAGAAATGGTGACCCTGATTCTGGTTGAGGTGGATGAAATATGGGATCACGCCTTCGATGGTTTTTACATCGCATCTTGGGGGGGAGATGCTCCACCTGAGGAAATAAGGGGAACCATCAAACCTTTAATCTTCCAAGGATTAGTGGACCACTATTACATAGAACTTCGGCTCCGATAATCTTCAATTTCAAGTTTTTCTATTATTAGATCATCATGTTAATTGATGCTCATATGCACCTTGGAAAATACGGAGAACGAGATTTTGAAGAACGGCTGGTCGGCATATCAGCCGAACAGATCCTTGAAGTCCTTGAGCATAATGGGGTAGATAAGGCTGTCGTGGTGCCTATGTCTTCAAGCCTTAAATATATGCCATGTATCGGAAAGGCGGTTGAGAGACACTCTAATTTGATAGGACTCATCTGGATAGATCCTCGAAAGTTTAGGAGAATAGACAACATTCTAAAACTATTTAGCTGTGGACAGTTCCACGGATTTAAACTAAGGCCAGAGAGTGAAAAATATAATATTGGTAATATTAACCTCCTTGAGCCTTTGATGAAGGCTGCTGAAAAGCTAGACGCGCCTGTATACATCCACTCTTCTCAAGAAAGCCCTCTATCCTCTCCGCTCCTTATTGCAAGACTGGCTGATTTTTTCCCTAGAGTAACTATAATTATGGGCCATATGGGAGGATGCTCTCTAGAAGCGTTCCTGGTAGCCGAAAAACACCCGAACATTTTTCTCGAGACTTCTGGAGTGAGAGACCCTAGACTAATCCAATATGCTGTTAATAGACTGGGGGCTGAAAGAGTGCTTTTCGGCTCAGATTATCCTTATCTAAGCCTCAAAAAGGAGAAGGCTAAGATTGAGTGCCTTAAATTGCCAGAAGAGGATAAACGACTAATCATGGGAAGGAACGCTACAAGAATATTTGAGCTTTAAAAACAGTCTAGATAGAGACGTCTACGCATGTTTAAGTTTTTCTAAATTTCCTAAATATTAATGCAATCAGTTTTGAGAGGAGACTAGGCTTAATCTCAACCGAATATACGTGTTTGATGAGGGCTTCTGCAAGATCTTCCGCCTTATCATACTCTTTATCTATGTAAAGCTTCGAGGGAGTAAGGGTAGCTACGGTTCTACCGTGTTTTACGAACTCTAGCCCCGCTTCTACAAACATATCTGGCTTGTAATGGGGAATCCTTGGAGCATCTCTAACTTCTTCGATGTCAAACATACGGTAAGCCACATCCTCAATCTTTTTGAATGTCTCAGAATCAAATCTTATCCTTGGAAGGTTTGAGATAATGAAATCTTCCTCAGAGACGGAAGCATGAAGAAACGATCCCCTAAATAATTTAGGCAGCTCATCAGACTTCTCTGAAAGGCTTAAGGTTATAGGTCTCCTCCGAAACTCTGTTTCTAAGACAGTAAAAGGGATGCTACGATGCCTCTTCTCTAGTTCCGATATCCTCCTCTTCATTTCGCGAATTAGAGAGGCCAATGGTCTCAATTTAAAACTCTGAGAAAGGCCCTTATATTGTCTATTGCAATTTGGATTCTCAGATAACCTAAATCATAAGTTGAAAATTAATTCTTTGATGGCATAATTAACGATGTTAAAAGTTTACAAAACTTCTTCTTCGTATCTCCTAGGCTTGAAATGCCACTCGAAGAAGCTTGCAGCAGATAATAGAAAGAAGGACGAGAGGAGAAACGTTAAAGAATAACTGAAATAGAATGAAACGCCCCCAGAGAGGATAGAGCCTAGGAACATTGCGACGCTGTTAAGAGAACTATAGACGCCTAGAGTGCTACCATGTTTCCCTGAAGGGAGGCATCTATAGAGTAAAGCGTTCAATCCGATCGTGAAATTCGTGTAGGCTATTCCTAAGAGTAAGTAGATGAGTATGGTGACATATAAGATACTTCTACCGGTGAAATAGGTGCTAGCTATAGCTCCAAAAAGGAAGGCAATAGCTCTGAGGGTAAGGAATTCTACGATAACTCCAGGATCCCCTCTTTTACTGATCTCTTTAAAGGGATTTGAAGAAGCCAATCCATTGATAACTGTGATGAAAAGGTCTAGCCCGACAATCTCGAAGTAAGAGAGGTTATTCAACTTTAGAAATGGAGTATAGGAAGTGAAGAATAGATTCGCCCCAAGGAAGAAGAAAGTGCTGACTAACATGATTATTGGAACATCCCTTGTGAGTCCATGCTTCAGCTCCTTTATTAGATGTCTGAAATCCAGGGTTCTTGGGATCCTGAAAATGATGACTGGTAATTGGATCAAACGATTTATGAATGCTTCAGGGCTGAACACTATAGCCCGCCTCTCCAAAGTTATTTGAGGGTTTCTAGTTAAAGCAAGACTCAAGATAAGTGTTGTGATCGAGAATAATACTGGCAAGAAACCCATGGTCCTCAGAGGTAGAAAAAGGAGTGTCGCAACGCTTAATGTAAGCCCCGTTACAGACCCGTAGATCATGTATCTGAACGAGTATGCGCTTCCATCGCCCCAACTCTCCTTTGGATACGTCTCCATTAAGAGGAGGCTGAAGATAGGTGGGGCGAAAGAGTAAAAGAATGAGAAAGTAGCAAATAGAATAGTTATTACTGGAATGCTCGTAGAGAAGAATAAGGGGATTAGTGAAAGCAGTTGTCCGAGGGAGCAAAAAATTAGGATAGGTTTTCTCTTCCCAAGATAGTCTGCGAATCTTCCTCCTATGTATGCTGAAGGTATAAGAGCTATATTGTATGCGGATACGGCTAAACTAACATCGATAACGCTTCCGCCTAAATCGAGGATAAGGAGGCGTATAAAACTGCCCGCCGAACTGTTTATGGCATAGAAGGGGATAATTGTGTAGAGCCATTTCGGTTTCTCTATCTTCCCGCTCAATCTTTAAATTACCCCTTCTTTAGTATTCGCTTATGATGCTCATTGATTTATAAGGGTTGATGAAGTCTGAAACGCTCCAGCTTTTTCTGGTGGCTAACTCCCATAACTGGAGGAATAATAACAGGGGTTGCAGCCTCCGTCATAAACCATGTAATATTTAGAGGGTGGAGCGCCTTCAGCGAAGACGCTATTAAAACACCCACTTTATACTTCATCTTCTCAATAACCGGATTAGCTCTCTCATATTTTCTCATTCACCTCCTAGCTTGGTATCGAACCCCGAAAAGCAGTTTCCATACTATTCTAGAATCCTACCATCTCACCCCCTATGGAATAACCTTGAAAGAATCCCTCGTAAAAACTGCTTCCGCAGTATCGACCGCGGTCTTCGGAGGTTCATCTGGTCCTGAAGGGGCTTCAGCGATTCTAGGTGGAGGTCTACTCGTTTGGGCTTCCAAGATCTTTAAATCAAAGATCGAGCCTCGCAAGGCTTTATTAATTGGAGTAGCTGCAGGGATATCCGCCACTTTTAAGACTCCTCTAGCGGGAGCTTTGTTCGCGTTAGAGCTTCCTTATAGGAGAGACATAGAGATCGAACCATTCATAAACGCGGTCCTAGCTTCTTCTTCTGCCTATCTAGTCTCCGTGGTGCTCAATTCCCCTCCCCTTCTAAATATACATCTCGAGGTAATCGAGCCTCCTTTATTTATCCTTCCCGTCTCAATGGTTTTCGGCTTCGTTACCGGAGGCGTTGTTTATCTGTTTACCAATGCATACAGGTTAGGCGAGACTTCCTCCAAGAAGATGCTTTCGAGGGGCGGATACCCCTTCATGATTTTAATCGGAGGAACTATCTTAGGCGTCATAGGCTTTCTCGATCCCAATTCGATGGGTCCAGGACACCAACTAATAACGTTTTTAGGTAATGCTTCGTTCACGTCTCTAATTCTGATCCTCCTCTTAAAACCTATCTGTACAATAGTCACGATGAACTTTGGAGGTTCCGGAGGGCTATTATACCAGACAATAATTATTGGCGGAGCATGGGGTGCCTTAGTAAGCTCGATTTTTGCACCTCAACTTCTTCCATTGTTCATATTGATGGGTATGTCTTCTTTCTCCTCAGGCGTCCATAAAACCATATTGGCACCCATAATATTCATTGCTGAAGCCTTTGGAACAGAGTCCATGATACCCGTTATCCTTGCCACCGTAATCTGCTACTTTATAGTAAGCTCAACAATATTCTATCCTGTCCAGCCTTTAACGAAGACTGTTGAGGAGGAACTTGCTTTAGAGCGGTTCTATTATAAAGTGATACGAGCAAAACCAAAAGAGCTTGACAAAATCAAAGTCTCAGATGTTATGACTCCAAATCCTATTCGCCTTAGATCCGAGATCACCGTAAAGGAAGCTTTTGAGGAGTTTTCAAAGACATCTTTCAGAATTATGCCAGTTGTTGATGAATATAGCAAACTTATAGGGTATGTGAAGCTCGAGGAGTTAGCACACCTTTCAATGGTATCTTTTGATAAACGCATAGATGAAGTCAGCCTCCATAAGCCTTTGACTTTAGAAAAGGATGAAAAAATTAGAGGAGTGATTGAAAAAATGATAGAAAACTCTATTGATCACGCTTTCGTTATAGATGATCAGCATCAACTCATTGGAATAGTCTCAGACATAGACTTAGTCAGGATTCTGCTACGATACTATACTAACTTATAAAAAGGATTTAACTCGTCACATTCAGAAAAGACCATCCTGAACCAGTTGAAGCAGGGCTAAAATATTTTGTGATGGGCGCCTAGCTTAACGATCATCTTCTTCGGAATGGCGTTTCTCTATGGAATGGCTGGAACCGTTAACTTCGCATAAGTATCAGCCGTAATCCGCGGTCAACCGTTAAATCTCTGGCTACTCTTAGTCTTCACAACATTTTTGATAGGTTTCGGAATAAAAACCGCGGTCGTCTCATTACATATTTGGTTGCCTGATGCGCATCCTGAGGCTCCAAGCTCTATCAGCGCCATGCTTTCAGGTTTGCTGATAGAAACTGGTCTCTACGCTTTAACGAGGGTTTTCTTCATAACCTTTGAACCCTCAATATTCCAGTCAACTATCGCTATTTTAGCAGCTTTAACCATGACCTTTACGAATATACTGGCTATTCTACAGAAAGATATTAAAAGAATGCTTGCCTACTCCAGCATCTCTCAAATCGGTTACATGCTTGTGGGTCTCTCTTCTGGAAGAGTTTACGGGATCTTAGGAATGCTTTTACATGTTTTTAATCACTCTCTTATGAAGAGGCTTGCCTTCCTGAGCTCGGGTTCCATAGTCCACATGACTGGGACGAGGGACATAAATAAGCTGAAAGGTATAGGGCAGATGATGCCGTATACAACTTTAAGCCTCTTCATATCTTTCCTAGGGCTCGGAGGGGTACCTACGACTAACGGGTTTGTAAGTAATTCATACTCTTCGGATCATCCGCCGAGGTTCGTAACTGGTGGCTTCTAATCCTAGGTGTTCTGAATAGCGCGTTCTCGATGGGTTACTATCTCCGCTTCATGAAAACCCTTATCACCGAGTCATCTGATGAGGTTAAAAATGTTAAGGAAGCTTCCAAGTTGATGGTCTTGGTATCCCTTATCATGGCTACTCTTCGGAATCTGGCCTGAACCGATATTGATTCATGCTGAACGCGCGTCTAATGCCCTTGTAAATGGGTTAAAAAGTTATGTTCGAGAGGCATTTTCTTGAACTTTAAACGTAAATCCTTTATATGAATTAGAAAAGTTAAAGGAGATATCTGAGAGGTCGATCTGTTGACACCCCTAGAAGTCATTCTCGAGGCTCCAGGAGCATGGTTCAGCTGGATTATACCAATCATCGGTGCACTGCTCATGCCTCTTTTAGGACGGATAAGTAACAGGGTTCGAGACTATGCTGCTGTTTTATTCGCCCTTGGAGCAGTAGTTTCAACAGCTACCCTGATCCCCAACCTCTTCTCAGGAGAGTATCCAGGTGATATTAAGATAGCGACTTGGATTGAGCTCCCTGGAGGGCATCCTATAGAAGTGGGCGTTCTAGTCGATCCTCTAAGCATATTAATATGCAATGTTGTAGCCTTCATTGCATTTTTGATCGTGGTTTACTCTATAGGCTACATGCATGGAGACCCCAATCTTACAAGATACTGGTTCTTCTTCCTATTCTTTATAGGGAATATGCTTCTCCTAGTTCTATCCGACAACCTCCTTCAACTTCTTGTAGGCTGGGAAGGGGTGGGATTATGCAGCTATGGTCTTATAGGATATTACTACAGGGATGAGAAAGAGAGATGGCTCGGAGGGCCTCCGCCAACGAAGATGTACCCTCCCTCCCATGCTGGCATGAAAGCCTTCGTTGTGACGGGGATAGGCGACGTATTCCTCCTAGCTGCCATATTCATAATCTTCAACTATGCTGGAACCTTGAATTTTGTTGAGCTCATAGAGAAGGCGCCAGAATGGGTTGGGGCTATCTCAGCTATCCCAGGACTCTTATCAATGACGGCGATCTTTTTCCTAGGCGGTCCGATAGGTAAATCCGCTCAATTTCCGCTCCATGAATGGTTACCTGAAGCCATGGCTGGCCCAACCTCAGTTTCTGCCTTGATACATGCTGCAACGATGGTTAAGGCAGGAGTCTATCTAGTTGCTAGAATATCCCCAATATTCTACATTGGAGCCTATAGTCTTCATATCGAGGAGGCAACAGTCTACTTCATAGCCATCGCAAGCATAGGGGCTTTCACATCTTTTCTAGCAGCCTCACAGGCTATGGTCGCCTTGGAGCTCAAGAAGGTCTTGGCCTACTCAACCGTCAGCCAAATAGGCTACATGATGCTTGGCTTAGGCGTGTCAGGGCTCAGCGAAGGAGCTTACGTAGCCGGTCTCACTGGAGGAGTATTCCACCTGGTCAGCCACGCCCTGTTCAAGGCCGCCCTTTTCCTCTGCGCTGGCTCAGTCATACACACCGTTGAGACTATCTACATGTCGAATATGGGCGGACTGAAGAGGTACATGCCTATAACCCACATCTTAATGCTATTGGCGACGCTCTCGCTAGCGGGCATCCCACCCCTGAGCGGCTTCTGGAGCAAGGACTCCATCTTCTTGGCATCCCTAACTGCAGGGACACCGTTGGCTCTAACGCTCCTCGCAGTGGCAGTCATAACAGCCGCTATGACCTTGTTTTACAGCATACGTTACATTAGCATGACCTTCTATGGGCCTTCGAGTAAATTCATCCAGAATCTAGAACATGGAGGGCACGAAGAAAAAGAGCCTGGTGAGAGAAGCATCACTGGTCAGCACGGGCCCTCAACCTCAGGAGGTGATCATGGAGGATCTTTAATAAAAAAGGAAATACAAGATGCTGAAAGTGTAGAACACCATGCACATCCAGTTCACCATATCCACGAAGCCAGTCCCGTTATGTGGGTTCCCTACGCGATATTAGTCATTCTAGTGTTGGCTGTGGGCATCCTAGGGCTTGTAGGATTGTTCGCTCCTCGCTTCTCTCCCGAGATGTTTATCGAGAAGCAGTTTGAGATGATGCTTGAGCATATGGAGATCCCAGTCCATATGGAGCATGTCGAGGTCTCAACTAAAATTATGGCTGTTAGCCTCTCTGCGGCCGCGTTGCTCATGGGCGGCATCTTCGGCTGGGTTTTCTACATAGCGCGAAAGATTGACTCCTGGTTATTCGTATCCAGGTCTCCTATCTTGAAAGGCGTTCACACTTTCTTATGGAACAGGTGGTACATGAACCCCTCATACTACCGAGTGTTTGTGGATGGGTTGCTCTGGATGAAACAGCTGCTGTTTAATTGGGTTGAGACGAAGGTTATTGATAGGATTAGCGGAGCGGTGGCAAGCGCCTTCGAAGCCGCGAGCAATCTACTATACGGAGTATTTGAAATACATGGCATGGAAAGCATCATTAATCAAGGTGTCCCCTCTGCGGTCACTGCCATTTATCATAAGGTTAAAAGAGTTCAGACAGGTTTGCTATCTTACAACATCGTTTATCTGGTCATACTCATGATCATACTCCTGATTGGAATGTTATGGATGATGTGATGAAATATGTACGGACTAACTTGGTTAGCTCTCTTGGCTCCGGCCATATCAATGCCTATTGTCTACACCCTCGGACGTAAGCTTGGGAAAAACGTGGGATGGGTGGCGCTCATTCCCCTTTCCCTAAGTTCCCTCTTCTTCATTTACCTGATACCGGGTATTAGTAATACCTTTCTTGAGGAGTATATCGAGTGGCTGCCGGAGATCAGGTTCGGGCTTTTAGTAGATAGCCTCAGCCTACCTATCGTACTAACAGTAGCCCTCCTCTCCACGATAATAGTCGTCTACTCCATTCCTTACATGGAGCACTCGATCCATGAACAGTATCATGGCGAGAACAAGAAAGCGCATGCAACATACTACGCTCTTTACCTCGCTTACGCTACCAGTATGATGGGTGTTGTACTCTCGACAAATCTTTTCCAATTCTATCTCTTTTTCGAGCTTATGATAGTCCCCTCTTGGGCCATGATAAACATATACGGGACGGGAGAGCGGGAGAAGATAGCTCTAATGTACCTGCTCTGGTCGATAGTTGGTGCCGTGCTCTTTGTCACGGGAGTTTTTACAGCTTACGCGACGGTGCACAGCTTTGAGATCTCGGATCTCGTCAAGCTTCAGGGAACACCAACAGCTGGCTTTATAGTTGTTATGATGCTCCTTGGCTTCTCCGTCAAACTGGCGACCTTTGGTCTACACATATGGTTGCCCTACGCTCACGCCGAGGCCCCCACGCCTATAAGTGCCCTCCTTAGCCCCGCGATGATAGGTCTGGCAGCCTACGGGATAGTTCGGTTTCTCGTCCCCATCCGCGGTGTCCTAGAAAGCGCAACGGTCTTGACCATGTCTTGGGGGCTAGTGACTATGCTCTATGGCGGACTGATGGTGATGGCGCAGAATGATATTAAGCGTATGCTCGCGTATTCCAGCATTAGCCAGATGGGATACATATTCATTGGCATCGCGAGCGTCACCCCGCTAGGAGTTGCAGGGTCAATGCTCCACTACATTAGCCACGGGCTAGGGAAGGCTGTTCTATTCCTTACAGCTGGTACTATAATGCATCAAAGTGGTCACAGAGATATAAGCTCCATGGGTGGTCTTGCTGCCAAGATGCCGATATCAGCGATAGCTTTTCTAATAGGTGCCATGAACATATCCGGTATTCCCCCTACCATTGGATTTGTATCCAAGTTTTTCATCTACACCGGGGCATTTAGCCGAGGCCTACTTTCACCATCCATTGAGCTAGTGATAGCTATGGTAGCCATCGTTTCGACAGCCCTCACAGTAGGATATACCATGTGGAACATGCGACGCATCTTCTATGGTCCCTTTCCTGAGCACTTGAAGGGGGTGAAAGAGGCCCCTGCGCTGATGACAGTACCAATGATGATCCTCTGTTTCCTCTCGATCTTACTAGGAATTTACCCTGGGCAGGTTCTAGACCCTTTAATAGAGGCGGTTAAGCAAATGATCAGTATTTAACATGGTGAAAAATATGACCGGTAATATTCTGCTCTTGATGATCATGGTAACGATGGGGTCTTCCCCCATAATATACCTTTTAGGCAGAAGGATCGGAAAGATGGTCGGATGGCTATCAGTGGCGATCTTGATGTCCGTGACCGTTATATCCATCTTCTTAATGCCCATGGTGATGGAGCAAAGGATTATCGAAGAATACATGTGGACACTCCCCCCTGTAGAGTTCAAGTTCGGCCTTCTAGGTGACGGGTTGAGCCTCCCTATGCTCTTCACTTTGATATTTGTATTCTCCTTCGCCGCTGTTTACTCACTTACGTATATGGAACGGAGGATGAGAGAAAAGGACATCGAGGAAAGTAATGGGAAGTACGCCATGTTTTACACCTTCTTCGTTCTCTATTCGGGTAGCGTAGCAGGTGCCATACTATCCACAAACATGATCCAGTACTACCTGTTCTTCGAGCTGTCCCTTGTATTCTCATGGCTACTTGTTCTGATATTTGGATATGGGAATCGTGAGAGGACATCCCTTTTGTACTTCCTGTGGACTCATGTCGGCGGGGGGTTCCTGCTGATAGGGATCCTAAGCTCCTTTTGGTCTATAGGAAGCTTCGAGATCGCTGACTTATCGAAGATAACAAACAGTTCCACAGGGTTCTGGATAGGCATAGCCATCACCCTTGGCCTCCTCGTTAAGATAGGAGGCCTCGGTTTTCATGGCTGGCTTCCAGACACATATTCCGAATCGCCAGCCCCCGTGAGTGCAGTGCTGGGGGCGACCTCGGTTCTACTCGTTACCTACTCGCTAGCTAGATTGGTCCTCCCCTTTAAGGAAGTATTGTATGGAGTTAGCTGCTGGCTTGAGCTCTGGGCGCTCCTCACAATCCTATACGCTGGAATTATGGCGCTTGTTCAGCGAGATACGAAGCGCCTTGTCGCCTATCTTAGTATGAGCCAGATGAATTACTGTGTTCTTGGAGTCTTCACCTACGTCGAATATGGCGTTCTAGGTGCGCTCTCGTATAGCATAAGTCACGGGCTTGCAATAGCCCTCCTGTTTCTCGTAGCTGGTGCAATTCTCTACGGAACTGGAACAAGGGACATGGGCAAGCTGGGAGGATTAGCTGAAAAGATGCCTGCTGCGATAATTGCAAGTTTGGTGGGCTTCCTAACTATAGGAGGCGTACCGCCTGCCGTCGGATTCAAGTCCAAATTCATCCTTCTCACAGGTGCCTTCTTGAGGGGTTTTCAAAACTTTGGCCTCGAGCTAATAATAGCTATTATAGCCGGGACCCTTGCAACCGTAATAACTCTGGCCTATGAGTTTCGAGCAATATGGCGAGTCTACTACGGTAAACTACCCTCGGACATTCAGAAGATAAAAAATATTCCAGCCACTATAGCGATATCTCTTTTAATGCTGAGCGCCTTGTCGATAATATTCGGAATTTGGCCCGCTCTAATAACCAATCCACTAGAAGAGTTCATTAGACACGTATTTCATTAAAAATATGTTTGGATAATGATTAGAACTCTTCAGGGGGACGCTAAATTTCCAAGATTGTAAAGGTTAAGAGTATATACAATGCTTATCAGATACTCATGGCCATTTAAAACCTTTCGCACTTCCACTATCAAGGCATATGTAGTAGACATAGAATATAGAGAGTTGATATTAGTTCCTTCATTGTAAATCTACACAAGTTTTTTAAAATCGAGGATATGAAGTTTTAGGAAATGAGTATTGCAGTTATAGGTTCGCCACCATTTGTATCATGTTTCGAGATGATCGGAGCTGTTAGCTTCGAAGCCAACGGCTCGGAAGCTGTCACTAGAACCCTAAAACGTTTAATCGAGGAAGAAAACTTTAAGCTCATCATTATTCCAGAGAGGTTTGCTAAGGAGACCCTGCCCTTGAGGGAGCAGGTGATGAGGAAGGGAGATATAACCCCTGTATTCACATTAATCCCTGATCTCACGATGGAGACTGGGATGCGGATAGAGGAGCTCCAAGAGATCGTTTCTCTTGCGATTGGAGCAAAATTAGAGTTGTGAAGGATGAGATATGGAGAGAGTGTTATCTATCGGGGAACGGCTTCAGAGGCTACTTGAAGAAGCGGAAACGGAGTCGAAGAGGAAGATCGCTGAAGCTAGAAGAAAAGCAGACGAGATGGTCGCCAGAGCTAGGGATGATGCAGAGAACAGGCGGATCATGGCTCAAAGAGGAGATGGAATCGAGGATCTCATTAAAACTGAAGAGTATAAGGCTAAACAAGAGGCGGCTAGGATCCTTGAGAAATACAAAGAGAGGGCGGAGGCTGTAAAGAATGTTCCAAGAGAAAAAATTGAGGAGGCGATCAGCTTCGTACTAAGTGAGGTGCTTCCGAAATGAGTTCCCCCTCTATAGAGTTAGAAGCTCAGCTCATAGAGAGAACTGTGGCGAAGAGGAATGAAACCTTATTGAGTGCGGAAGAGACTGCCAAGAAGATCTTGCAAGCTGCTGAAAGAGAGCGCGAGAGGATTAAAGCGGAATCAGAGAAACAGATTCTCAGCATTGTCTCATCCGAACTTCGAGCCGTTAGAGACAGGATTATTGGTAAAGCGAATCTTGAAGGAAGAAGAACCCTGATGAGTGCTAGAGAAGAAGTCCTCTCAGCCTTATACGATGAGGCGATGTTTCGCCTAGAGGCTATAGCTGAAGGACGAGATACGAAAATAAGATATGGAGAGGTCCTGAAGAAGCTGCTTATCGAAGCCATCTCAGCTATAGGCGGAGAAGAATTCATTGTATCTGTAAATAAAAGAGACTATGCTTTCCTAAAGGAGAACTTGGCTGATATCAAGGAAGAGATGAAAGAATACGTAGGGGATGTAATCATCAGGCTTGACGCTAAAACCATCGACGCTATCGGAGGCGTAATCATACGAAACCCTGAAGAGACAAAAATATATTACAACACCCTTGACGCTAGGCTTTTGAAAGCTAGGAGAAAGACCGAGTCCGAAGTCGCTAAAATTTTGGGAGTGATTTAAAGATGTCGCTGAAAGGATCAATAGATAGAATCAACGGGTCCCTCGTCGTTGCTAAATTCGAAGCAGAGCCGAAGATCGGGGACCTCGTTGAGATCGGTAGCCTTAGACTTATGGGGGAGATAGTTCGCTTAAGCGAAGATAAAGCGTATATTCAATGCTACGAAGCTACGAGCAGCCTGAAGCCAGGTGAGCCTGTCTTAGATTCGGGGAAGCCGCTAGTCGCTGAGCTAGGTCCTGGAGTAATGGGTACTATAGTCGACGGCATCGAACGTTCAGAATCGAAGCTATGGGAGTTGACAGGCCCCTTCGTTTCAAGAGGCACGAATATCGTTCCACTCGACAGGACAAAAAAATGGGCGTTTGAGCCTAAGGTCATGGTAGGGGGCAAGGTGCGTGGAGGAGACATCATAGGCGTCGTCCAAGAGACAGAGTCTTTCCAGCATAGGGTTCTAGTGCCCCCTGAACTTGAGGGTACTATAACTTCTATTGAAAAGGGAGACTTCACAGTTGAAGATGTTGTCGGCACCGTTGAGACTAGAACAGGATCCATAGGCCTCCGAATGATGCAGACTTGGCCCGTGAGGCGTCCTAGACCTGTTAAGGAGAGGCTTCCATTAATGATGCCTCTGATGACTGGGCAGAGAGTCATAGACACGTTCTTCCCTGTTGCGAAAGGAGGGGCAGCCTGCATTCCAGGAGGCTTCGGCACTGGAAAAACCGTGATGCTGCAGCAGGTTAGCAAATGGGCCGATGCTGACATAATAATCCTCATAGGATGCGGAGAAAGGGGTAACGAGATGGCTGATGTTGTCGCGCATTTCCCTGAGATATCTGATCCTAGGAGTGGACGCCTCTTGATAGAGAGGACAATTATTGTCGCTAACGTAAGTAATATGCCTGTCTCAGCTAGGGAGGCGAGCATCTACATGGGGATCACTCTTGGAGAATATTACCGCGACATGGGATACGATGTTGCCGTGATGGCTGACTCGACATCGAGATGGGCTGAAGCCCTCAGAGACATGTCTGGTCGCCTTGAGGAGATCCCAGCTGAAAGCGGCTATCCTGCCTACCTTGCAGATAGGATTGCGGAGATCTATGAGCGGGCGGGTAGGGTTGTAACTCTCGGATCAGATCAACGTATCGGAAGTCTAACCCTTCTTGGAGCCGTTTCTCCTCCCGGCGGAGACTTCAGTGAGCCTGTTACGACGCACACTCTGAGGTTCGTCGGAACCTTCTGGGCTCTTGACAGCGAGCTGGCTTTCAGGAGGCACTTTCCGGCAATAAACTGGCTCAGAAGCTTCACCCGGTATATGACTGTCGCATCGAAATGGTGGTCGAAGTATGAACGTAACTGGGAGCAGATTAGGGCTAAAGCACTTGAGCTTTTGGAGGAAGCTGCCGAGATAGAGGAGACTGCCAGAATCATAGGAGAGAAGGCTATGCCTGATGAGCAGAGGCTCATCCTGCTTCTGGCGGAGCTTTTGAGGGAAGGCTTCCTAGTTCAGAGCGCATTCCACGAGGTTGACAGGTACTGTGAGGCTGAGAAGCAGGCTGCCCTCCTCAAAGTCATCATCGACTTCTATAACCTCGCTGAGCCTATAATAAGGCAAGGGATACCTATTGAGAAGATTAGAGAGCTTGGCATAGTCTCAGAGCTTATGAGGCTTAAGGAGAGGAAAGGTTTGCAACCTATTGATGCGGCTAGAATAGAGATGAGGAAGCAGATTAGTCAACTCGCAGAGACTTACGAGGTGAAGGTTAGATGACGATTGAAGAAGCAGGGGTAGTCTATAAGACGACTACCGAGATTAGAGGACCAATCCTATTTATAGAGAACATAAAAGATGTTGCCTACGACGAAGTCGTAAGGATAACTACCCCTACAGGTTATGAAATATCCGGCTCGGTACTAGATGTCTCTAAGGATTACGCTATGGTCCAGGTTTTTGGTGAAACTAGTGGCATGGATCTTAATGTTAGCGTTCGTTTCACAGGCGAGACTTTGAGGATTCCAGTATCAGATGAGTTGATAGGCCGGGTGTTCAGCGGCAGCCTTGCCCCTCTGGATGGGCTTCCACGCCCTCTAAGCACCGATCAGAGGGATGTTAACGGGGGGACTATTAATCCAGCTGCTAGGGATGTTCCAAGCGAGTTCATCCAGACGGGATTGTCGGCAATCGACGGTATGAATAGCCTTGTGAGGGGTCAGAAACTCCCGATCTTCAGCGAGTCGGGTCTGCCGCACAACCAAGTCGCCGCTCAGATAGCCAGACAGGCGACAATCCCAGGAAAGGAAGAGGAGTTCGCCCTAGTCTTCGCTGCAATGGGGATAAAAAACGAGGAGGCTGAATTCTTCAAAGAGGAGTTCGAGAAGACAGGTGCAATCAGCAAGTCTGTTATGATACTTAACCTAGCTGACGATCCTCCGATAGAGCGCATAGTCACTCCTCGGATAGCCCAGACGATAGCAGAGTATTTGGCTTTCGACCTGGATATGCACGTCCTCACGATTATGACAGACATGACAAACTATGCTGAGGCTTTACGAAGCATTTCCATAGCCCGCGAGGAGATACCTACGAGGAAGGGTTACCCGGGATACCTATATAGTGACTTAGCCACAATCTACGAACGGGCTGGAAGAATAAAGGGTAAAAAAGGCTCAGTCACTCTAATGCCTATTCTTTCGATGCCTGGAGGAGACATCACGCATCCAGTACCAGATCTCACAGGATACATAACTGAGGGTCAGCTCATCTTACAAAGGGAGCTTGCTCTCAGAGGCATCTATCCTCCGATGAATGTTCTGCCGAGCCTCTCTAGGCTTATGAAGGACGGCATAGGGGAGAAGACTACTAGAAAGGATCATAGCGACGTCTCGAACCAGCTATACATGGCTTATGCTGAGGGTACGCGAGCCAGAGGACTTGTACGGATTGTAGGTGTTGTCGGTCTAAGTGAGAGGGAGAGGACTTGGCTCGAGTTCGCAGACCAGTTTGAGCAGAAGTTTGTGAACCAGGGGGTTTACGAAAACAGGACAATTGAGCAGACTCTGGATATTGCGTGGGATCTCCTAGCTATGCTTCCTGAGGAGGATCTTATCAGGGTTAGAGAAGCCTACATCAAAGAGTTTCATCCAAAGTATAGACGAGCAGGATAAAATTGTCCTCTATGAGCGGTGTCAGACCCACAAAGGGCTACCTCATGGATCTCAAGCGGAGGATAAGCTTCATAGAGAGGGGTACCGAGTTTCTCAAGCTCAAAAGGGATCATCTAGCTAAGGAGCTGAGCACCTCGCTTGAAGTTTTGAGAGGGAGGCGTAAGTTGCTTTTACAGAATCTGAGGGATGCCTATGGGGCGTTGACGGCAGCATATCTCTCTCTAGGACCAACCGAGGTTAAGAGCCAGGTGAGAGCTGTTAAAAAAAGGCTTGAACTTGAGGTTCTGCCAAGGAGTGTCATGGGTGTTAGATATCCTTATGTCAAGTTTCTGTCTAAACCTCAAGTCGGCGCTGAGCTTGATGTAACGTTGAGCCATGCGGCAAAGAAGGTTCAAGAGATCCTTGAGGAGCTGATCCAGACTGCAGAGTTTGAGGCTAGAGTGGAAAGGATTGCTGATGAGCTTGGGAAGACTAATCGAAAAGTAAACGCGCTTGAGAACACAATCATTCCAAGCTATAAGCAAGTCATAAAATTCATTGAAGATAAGCTTGATGAGGAGAGCCTTGAGGAGCTCGTGAGGGTGAAACTCATAGGAGGTGCGTTGGCACGGCGGCGAGCGTAAGATTGAAGTATGCCTCAGCGGTGGTGAGATGTCATGCTTTAATCTCCGAGCTTCTATCCCCTGAACAGATGCGTCGACTAGCCGAGACTGAGAATCTCAACGCGTTTATAGCCCGGATATCTGAGACGCCTTACGGGGAGATCTCTATAGAGATTTCTGGAGATGCTTCAATTGCTCTCGAGAAGGTGTTTTATCGCAAGTTCATAGAGAGAATCTCGAGAATCATCGATATAACCCCGAAGAAAATCGCTAGTTTTCTACAGGCCTATTACTACATGAGGTTTGAGGTTCTCAATCTTAAGCGTACACTCCGAGGAAGCTTCGGCGGCACCCCCTCTCAACAGATCCTTGAATCTCTCATACCGATTGAACCCTACCATGTAAAGGATTTCAAGGATCTTGTAGAACAGGAGACGATTGAGGAGATAATGAAACATCTCCATGGCACACCATATTCAAACCTTTCTGAAAGCCTCCCATTATATAAAGAGACGGAGGAGTTATGGCCCTTTGAGCTCAGTCTTAACAATATCTATGCCTTGACTATCCTCAAGTTGGTTGAAAGGCTCCCGTCTCCAGATAGGGCTCTCGTAAAACGGATAGTAGAGCTTGAGACCGATATCGAGAATCTTCTTATAGCTTTGAAGCAGCGAGAAATGGTTCAAGACACTCGAAGGATTCAGAGTCTATTTCCTACGACTTTCAAATTTAACATTGAAAAGATGAAGGAGTTCATCGAGTCTAAGGATATTAGACAATTTATCATCGGATTAGGCGAACCATACACAGAGATTCTGTCCCCGATATATGAGGAGGATGTCTCTTTTGTTCGAAGCCGATTAAGACAACAGATATATAGAACGATGAAGCGAGGGCGCTCAATGAACGACTTTGGATTTAACGTGATAATGGCCTACCTCGTTTTCTGCGAGATCGAGAAGGATGACCTAGTCGGGATGTCTTGGAGCAAAGCTCAAGGAATATCTCCTGAGAACATTCTCAAATATCTTGTTATACCCCATTTCATATGATTCTATTCTTATAAAGGAGTCTTCGAATCTCTAAATTATTATGTATTCTAATTTTGTTTTAAAAATCAAAAATGGGTAAGGTTTTTATGGAGAGGGATTATCCACTCACCATCAATATAGCTACAATCAACCCGTAGATGGCGAGTCCTTCTCCAAGAGCTACGAAAAGTAGAGACCAGATCGAGAGTTCAGGCTTCTGAGTTAACATCTCTGAGCCTGCCTTCGCCGCCACCATGATGCACAGGGCGGCTGCGAAGCCTGCACCGATCATGGTCAATGCTCCTACCAAAGGACGCCATGCTTCGGTTGGAATCACTTCCGCTTCACCTCCGGCTACTAATAATATAATGAAAAAGATATTCAGAACCAGCATGAAAGAACCGATAACGTTGAGGAGTACCCCCCATATCGTGCTCCTTTTTTCAACCTCTGCTGAAGCATTGATTGTTGATCCATGGATGACAAGCCAAGCTGATGCTATTATGCTTGCAGTAATGGCTATTGCTCCAGGTATAAAGTCGACAGCCATGTCAATTACCTCCTATGATTTTATTAGATTTGAAAATCTTTGTCAATGTTCATTTGCCTCCTTGTTCTCCTTAGATGCATTTCTTTGAGCATATATATTTTTCTAAATTTAAAATTTGGATATTGGATAAATGCACCAATTTATTTCTGTCTCCTGATAGTGAAAGGTCTGAAGGGTACGCCTCCTCCATGGAAGAATTTGCCCATGAACTCATAGTAAAGAAGTCTCAGAGACTGCACTGAGCTCGAGATCAATTCAAATGTCATTGCAATGACATTCATAATTACGAGACCACCTGCTCCTAGGATACCGTGTGACATTATATGCGCAGCTAAGGCTAGACTTGCATGGGCTAGAGAGAAAGCTGCGATTCGAAGGAAAGAAAAGAGGTTTGCTAGGCCTTCGACAAAGGTCATGAGAAGTCCTCCGATACCTTGACCGAAGACTTCCATGCCAAATCTTCCATGAGATATTGAAGCAATTATCGGTTCTATCATGGATAAAATCAGTCCAGAGAGCATGATGTAAAATGTCCAATAGCTTAGAACTCCCATAAAGTTTCCATATACTGGAGATTTACTGTCAACTATGAAAGCGTATGCCGATAAGTAAAGTCCTATGATGTACAGGATCATCCCTAGACCGTGCTCTCCTATTGCACCCCATTTATGACCTGATCTAAGCTCATTTATCGCTCCTAATGCTAATCCAACAATCATCTCTATAACAGCTATCTGAAATACTAGAAACATAAGTCTAGTCGTTTTCTCTACAGGATTTGGCATGATCGCATGGTAAGGTAGAAATTCTTCGATTAGAAAGAACGAATTATATAGTACTCCGAAAAGTATTGCGGAGATTCCCATAGGTATGAAAAGGGTGCCGAGCTTAGACATCATTCCTCGATTATATTTTTGAGTAAGTATTAAGCCTAAAACCAGTAGTATCGCTCCTTGACCGATATCTCCAAACATAAGACCGAACTGGAAGCTGAAGAAGAAGATAGAAATGTAGGCAGGGTTGACCTCACGGGCTGAAGGCCATCCCCTTAACGTCGTCAGAGTCCACGCCGGCTTCAGAAATTTAGGCTTTATATCTGGCGGGGGGGTTGGCACGTTATGATCTTCATGTGATATGTCTTCAAATTGTACAAAAAGCTTCTCCCCTATCTTAGATTCTACTTCTATTATTATTTTCTGCAAGGTAGGGATATTGTATTCAGGCACCCACCCTTGTAAAATACTTATTACTTTGGTTCTTAAAACGATGGCTTGAGGATTAGATAAAATTCTGAGAATCTCGTGCATATAGCTAATCCTGGATAAAACCTTACTTTGGTGCTCCTTTAATTCATCGAGTTTCTCGTTATATTTAGCCTCTGTCTTCTTCAACTGTTCATCGTAACTTTGTTTTAGCTTCTCTATAGCTCTCTTATGCTCCTCCTCTAGGTGTAAGATTTCTTCATCAAACTCATCTATTTTAGAATAGAGGGCTTTATCGGCCTCTTTTCTAGCTTGTTCCTCCTTTAATCTGTTTAGCTCTTCCTGATACTTCTTTATAGTTTCTCTCCTCTTCTCAGGATCCAGAACTAGCAAGATGTCGCTAGGATTCAGAACATCGAAGATATCCTTCACTTCGAAGACTAAGAAAAGAGCATCAACCCACTTCTTACCCTTTTCTGATCCAAAAACAAATATAATATTTTCATTGCTCGATATTTCAACCGTTTTTGAGAATATGTCAGGGTTCCTCGCCAAATATTCTTGGAGTCGTTCAGTACTCTCCTTCTTGGCTACACCTGCTGCGAAACAACTCTTTAACTGTTCAGGTTCTAACGCTCTAACGGATTCGAGCCTTGCCTTCAATCCTTCATATCTTTCAGCTAACCTCGTTTTCTCTCCTAGTATATCTTGTTTCTCTTTTTCAAGAGCCGATGTTTGCTCCTCGACGGCTTTTTGAAGTTCTTCAATTATCAGTTTAGTCTCTCTGTCATAACTATCTTTAACCTCTTTGAACTGCGCGATGAGATGGTTCAATTCATTAATGGAATGCTCTACTTCTTCTCTAGGATTCAACGAAAATCTCTTTAGATCCTCGACAATTACAGATGATGGTTTAAAATCCTCTCCTATTAATTCTACAAGTTTTTGATAACGTGTTTGAAGCTCGTTGAAAAGTGCACCATAATTCTCTATTTTTTCCTCCCCCTTCCTAAGATTATCGAATTCTGGATCGCTCACCTCTTTCAACTGAGTGATGCTGGCTTTGCCTAAACTCTCTAAAAGGATGCTTTCATATTCGGGAGGGGTAATTATTGTAACTTTTTTCATCAAAGTGGCTCAATTTATTGGAGCGCTTTTTAATTAAAAGCTTTCGGAAATATTAAACAGAATCTAACCAAGATTTTAATATCATAGTCTTCATTTTTTTCTCAAAATAGTTGTAAACGATGTGAGTGAAGCAATATTCATTGCGCGTATGACATCTCTCTCCGTAATAATGCCTAACAACCTGTCATTCTCTTTGACTACGAGTCTGCTTATATTATGCTCCCTCATCTTTCTCATAGCTTCGAGTATTCCCACCTTCGGAGGAACGGAGATGAGAGGAGATGACATGATCTCTTTCATCCTTGTAGTGCAAACATCTCGGCAAGGTGCCACAACCCTCTCAAGCATATCTCTTTTAGTCACTATTCCAACAGCCTCTCCTCTCTCGATTACTATTATACTGCCAATATGTCTATCTGCCATAATTAATGCGGCGTCTCTCACCATGGATTCACTGTCTATTGTTATAATTGGACTGCTCATTACGTCCTCTACTATGGAGGGAAACTTCTCCAAGATATTATCCCACCCTCTTAAATTTAGGTCTAGCCTCTATCAGGGTAGTAGTTACAGCCACGCCCTCCGTCGCTCTAAGCTTATTGAATACAAAATTGTCCAATTCTTCCAACGTGTTTAGCTCTGTTTTTATGATGATGTCATACTCTCCATATGTCTGAATAATCTCCTTAACCTCTGGAAATGATTTTATGATGTTGTAAACTTCTTCATCCTTTGCTGGGAGAACCCTTATCATAGTGTAACTTGTTACCATTCTAAGTGATAATAATTAGTCCTAATTTATATTGTTGTTGATTAGAGGCTTAGAAAAATTTAGTTAAAAAAAGGAGTTAGGAGATCGATGGTTTACTAGAAGTTTTCGAGCATAATTGCTAATTCTTTTAAACCATGTTCTTCAAGAAGCTTAACAGTCGATTGAACGTCAACCAGCTGGGCTGCTTCCAGGAGGGTTTTTATACCCGCGTTAGAGGCTAACTGGTCTTGACGCCACAGATAGATTATTTTCTTAGCTAAATCAGCTGGCACTGCATCTCTGTCTTTAGTTCCAAGCACGATATCGACTAACTTTTTCGAGAGATCCCGGTAAAGGGATGAAGGTATTCTATCAATTGCACTCTCCATACGATACACCTGTGATAAAGTATTCTTCTTTAATATTTTAAAAATTCTATAATCTTTTTTTAAATTTGCATCAAGTTATATGGTTTTTCTTCAGCTTTATCGCCATATTTTGATGGTAATGCTGAAGAAAAATTTTCTTATTGTTTATAAATATAAATTTCATATTTATCAATAATTTATTTTTAACTAAATTCTGTTAATTACATTATCATATGAAAAATTTGTTAAAAAAGATTAAAGATATTAAAATTTTATATTTAAAATCTTTAGTCCAATTAAAAATAATGAAAACGCTTTTAAAGATGGTATATTTAATTCTCTTAATTAGAATGTCGATAGACACCCTGGACATGAAGATAATAAAATGTCTAGTCGATGATGCTAGAAGAACATATAGGTCAATTGCTGAAGAAACAGGGGTCAGTGAAGCTACAATCAAGAATAGAATTGATAGTTTAATGGATAAAGGTGTTATCCAAAGGTTCACCATCATCCTTGACTATCATAAGCTTGGTCGAGCAATCAAATCCTTTATTGGGCTTAAGGTTCAGCCATCAAAGCTCCAAGATATAATTGAACATATGAAAAAAATACCTGATGTCCAGGTCCTTTATAGAACCAGTGGAGATGTTGATCTGATGTTCGAGGTTATCTTCGAGAAGATGGAGGATCTAAACTCTTTCCTTGAAAAGGAACTTACCTTAGAAGGCATTTTAGGAACAGTGGTTACTGTTGTTATTGGACCCTACAAACGATGCCCCTGGTCAGGCCTTTAATCATCTCCACTCTTCTTTTCTTTGTTTTTGAGCGATCAGAACCGTCAGTCCTTCGATTTGTGTTTTATGCTCTTCAAGTTTGACTTTGAACATCGATTCCAAGTAGCCTCGAAGATACTGAATAGGGACTGCACAGTTTTCAATCTTTATTTCATTCTCAACCCTGCTAAATGTGCCCCATCCAAAATTTTCAAGTTCCTTGAGAACTATAAGCCAGTTGGAGGGTTTTGTGAGATCAATATCCCTAAATTCTGGTTTAAGGATCTTTCTTTTTAAAGCTGTCATTGAACCCGCGCGATATAACTCAAATTCGGTTAAAAGCTCAAATATGTCTAAAAGCATGCCTCGATCTATTAGTAATATGCGGCTTTCTCCAATCCTGTACACGTCATTTAGCCAATCATGCATGGAAAGCTTCTTGAAAAGTATAAGAGATCTATGGAGCGCCTCTTCCTTATTTCTAATGAATCTCATCCTCTCGAGGAATTCGAGATAATTGTAAGTATCGTCATCGAGCTCTACTGTGATGTTTTTCAATTTTCTCTCAACAATAGAATCTTATCATCAATTAAAAACTTCTCTAAGATCTGTTTTTCAGTTGATGCCGTGTATCTTTCAGATCAAGAATATTTGAGAAGCTTGATAAATCTATGCATTATTAGTAAGACTGTCATAGTATACTGAATGAGAAGTACCATTATTAAGCTTAAGGGTATGAGGTTCATCGGCATCTTCTTAAAAATTAAGATTAATGCCGTTATCATTCCTATCACCGGGAATAAAAGCACTGCTAAGAATAGATGTCGCTTTCGCCAAATCATCTCTTTAGTTTTTTCACGATCGATCATTATGATTAATCAACGATTCTTCGAATAGATAAATACTATCTGGTTATTAACCCATCATTATTTTTAGATGTAGCTTAGATCTTTTTCATCTGAATTAAAAGCAGACCTTTACCTTACCCATTGACATTATTGTTTTCAGGAGTTTCTGGCCGAAAAGGTTTTCAGCTGAGACAACTTATAATCCTCAAAGTTGTCGGAGAAAGTGTGTTGCGTCTGTGGAAGAAAGTTGAAAGAATCCGAGATCAAGATAAATGAAATAAGTAAGCGAAAGTCGTTGAAGAGTATTAGATATCTTTGCTCTATCTGTAGGAAAGCGGAATACGAACAATATATAAAATCGGTTAAAGAGCTAATTAAAAAAAGTGATTGAGTCATTCAAACTCGATATTAATCTTTTCAGGGTTTTGAACGGTTTTGAGAAGATGCTCTAATCCTCTGAGCCTATTTCTCAATGTGACTTCCGTAGTTCCAGCGGCTGAAGCAACATCCTTCTGTACCCGTTTATCATTATTTTCGATGCAGGCCATGTATAAGGCTGCTGCGGCGAGACCCCTTGGATCCTTACCTGAAAGACCTTGAAACTTTTTCGCCTTATGAAGTATGTTGATGGCTTCCCTTTCAGTATCGTGTCTAACCTTAAGCTTAGCGGCTATGCTTGGTATGAACTTCATTGGGTCATCAATGGGCATTCGTAAATTTAGCTCTTTGAGGAGCAACCTATAAGATCTCGCGATCTCGGAATGTTCCCGTGTACTCGCTTGGCTTATCCGTTTAAGCGTTCTTGGTAGATTATTTAGTCGGCAAGCAGCGTAGATGCTAGCTGCGACGAAGGCATCGATGGAGCGTCCCCTTATAAGATCGCGTTGGAGGGCTTTCCTGTATATGAGGGCTGCATGTTCCTTTACGTTGATCGGAATGTGCAATAATGCTGATAGCCTGTCGAGTTCAGACATGGCGATGCTCAGATTTCTCGCCCAAGAATCATCCATTTTACTTCTAGTATCGTAAAGCCTAAGCTTATTCATCCGATCCTTTTCTTCTATAGTTAAACGTCTTCCATGAGCATCTCTGGTCACGTCGAATCTTGTTGTGAGCCCTTTATCATATAGAGTTAGGGATTCGACCGAGCCTCCTCTTGGTCTTTTTTCCCTTTCAGAATCTGTAAATGCTCTCCAATCTGGTCCCCTATTTAACATATAATCCAAAACTACGAGTCCGCATCTGCTGCATATTTCCTCTCCTTTTTCGGTGTCAACTACTAGATCTTGGCTCCCGCATTTTGGGCAGATGTTATATTTCGAGTTTTCCATCCCTTTTTCACTTTATCTTTTTTCTTCCAGGTGTGTTTAACCATCTAGTTAGATGGTATTTTACCCATAGATAAAATATATATATATGGATCTTATAAATATTTCGAGATTCGATGCCGAAGCCTAAGGGATCAACAGGAGCTACAAAGATGAAGATTCTTGCCATCATTTGTCATAATGGAGAATGCGGTCGAGAATCCTATGGTTATGGAATATGGCAGGATCTAAAAAAGAATTTTCACACATATCTCAACCACAACGAAGTCCGAAACGTCTACCATCATTTACGAGATCTATGTGAAACCGATTTGCTACTGAGAATCGAGGGAAACAACGACATTTTGAATAGATGCAAATACAAACTCACGGAGAAAGGGGAAAATTTAAAGGAGAAATATAGACCGTATCTTGAAATTCTCGAGCAGAACAGTTAGTTTGAATGGGGTTCTGTGTCTTTGAGTTCTATAAAATTGATTATCGATGTTAATTTAATTATGACTTGAGAATTCTTAATCAATCTCTTCTCTTCTAGAACCTTCTTTGATAATCTTAGCTTCATAATGGAGCCAGCCTTCAGCTTCACTACTACTTCCAACTCTGAATCTAAATCGTATAAATCTTCGATAGCCCCTTCCATGATATTCTCGTATTTTACATCCGTAAGTTGTAACCCGCTTTTTAAAACGTCCGTAATTATCTCTTGAATTTTAGCAAACTCTTCCAGAAACCTAGAACCCGTATCAGTGACTTCGGTTCTTCCTCCTCCATATCGTCCCCCTTTATGAGCTATCAGCAACTGTTCTCCTAATCTCGCCTCAGTCTTTTTTATTAATCCCCAAGCAAATCTATATGACATCCCTAAAGAATCAGCAGCCTGCCTAAGCGTTCCCGTTTCCTTAACACTCTTCAAGAGTCTATATACTCCAGGACCGAAAATACACCCTTCTTCTGTTTGAAGCCAAGCTTTGAAAGCAACTCTAGGTTTACTCAAATACCTCTCCTTTTCTCTAATAGTTTAACAGTTCTTAATCATTAATTCAATATAAGGGTTCGATGATTCTTTTAGGCTAATATTTGAATAATTTTGAGTTTCAATGATCGGCTTCAGCGTATAAGTCTTCAACTTTCATCGTATCTTTAAACTGAGTTTCATAGAGTCTTCTATATAATCCTCCTGATTCAAGAAGCTCCTTATGCGTTCCTTTCTCAACGATCCTACCTTCATCGATCACTACTATCAAGTCAGCATTCATGACTGTAGAAAGCCTATGCGCTATCACTATAGAGGTCCGGTTTTTCAGAATCTTCTCTAACGCTTGCTTGATAATAAGCTCTGTATAAGCGTCTATGCTTGATGTAGCCTCATCCATTATTAATATCTTGGGATCTGCTATAAGCGCTCTTGCAAGTGTTATCAGCTGCCTCTGACCGAGGCTCAACCTGCTTCCCCTTTCCCCGACCTCAGTTTCGTAACCTTTAGGGAAAGAGGCTATGAAATCATGTGCTCCAACGGCTTTTGCTACTGCGATGATTTCATCATCGGTTGCGTCAAGCCTGCCGTATTTGATATTCATCTTTACGGATCCAGTGAACAGGAACGGGTCTTGAAGAACTATAGCCATTTGGCTCCTTAGGCTCTCCAACTTGACATCTCTCAAATCATAGCCGTCAATTGTGATTCTTCCGCTGTCAGGGTCATAAAACCTATAGAGCAAGTTGATCATGGTCGTTTTTCCAGCGCCTGTGGGTCCTACTAAGGCGACTGTCTTCTTTGGCTCTATCATAAGATTGATCTCTTTAAGGACAGGTTGACCTTGTTCGTAGCTAAACGTCACATTCTCATAGGAGATCGCACCCTTTATCGGTGGAAGAGTAACGGCGTCAGTTTTCTCTTTAACCTCAATCTTAGAGTCGAGTAGAAGGAAGACTCTCTCAGCCGCAGCCATCGCCGACTGCACAGAGTTCCAGAACATACTTAGGTCTTGAATAGGCATAAAGAACCTATTTATATACGCCATAAAGCCGAAAAGGATACCTATCGTTAAAGTTCCGGACATGACTGCTGATCCTCCGAACCATAGCACCAGGCTGTTCCCTATTGCTCCAAAGATGCCGACTGCAGGCCAGAAAGCAGACATCACTCTCCCAGCTTCTATGTTGGCTTGCATATTCGATACATTAGCTTTCTGAAACTCTTTTTGAGTCTCTCTCTCCTTTGAGAAGGCTTGAATTTCCTTTATACCGCTGACGCTCTCTTCTATCCTGGCAGAGACGCTGGCTATGGTTTTTCTCGTTTCTCGGTATACTTTTCTGACTCGTCGTCCCCAGAAATACATGAAAGCTACAACCATTGGGATGACGGTAAACGTTATGATTGAAAGCCAGAGGTTCATCAAGAGCATAATAACGATTATGCCCGCTAAGGTTATTATATCGGCTAGTGCCGTGGTCACCCCCGAAGAAATTAACTCCGTGATCTTTTCCACATCATTCGTAACTCTAGAGACTATACTGCCGACCTCTTTGTCCGAATAATATCCAATTGATAGTCTCTGTAGGTGACGGAACATGTTCATTCGGATTTCATATTCCATTCTATGCCCAAGCCATTCTATTAGGTAATTCTGAAAGTATTGGGCTAGGAAGATCGAGAAGATTAGACCGATAAAAGCGATGCTCAATAGGCTTAGACCTTGAAGGTCAAAGGCTGAGATGTATCGATCAACCGCGATAGTGAATAGGACTGGTGGTAAAAGGTTAAGGCCTGTAGCTGCAATTAGTGTAGCTAACAACACAACGATTTTACCTTTGAAATTTAGAGTGTATTTCATCAGTCGCTTAATTAGGACTGTATCCGAGATTCGTCTGCTATACTCTTCCTCTTCACTCATCAGTCTGTGAAAATGCCCGCCTCCACCCATTCCCAAAGCTATGATGCCCTCCTACGCTCCTCTTTCACATTCGCTGCGAGTTGGGTTTGGTAGAGCCTATAGTATATACCCTTCTTGGCGATGAGTTCTTCATGAGTGCCTTCTTCAACAATCTCTCCTTTGTCTAGAACCACGATATACTTCGCTTTGCGGATCGAAGAAAGTCTCTGCGTTATGATGAAGGTCGTCCTATTCACGAAAAGTTCTTCGAGGGCGGATTGGATCTCGTATTCTGTCTCCACATCGACGCTCGATGTTGAATCGTCAAGGATCAAGATCTTGGGGTTCTTTAGTAGTACTCTCGCTATGGCGATCCTCTGTTTCTGCCCTCCTGAAAGAGTAACTCCTCTCTCACCTACCAAAGTATCATAGCCTTTAGGAAGAGAAGCAATGAAATCGTGAATCTGTGCCCTTTTTGCGGCTGCTTCAATATCTTCTTGCCGAGCATTTTCAATTCCGTAAGCTATATTTTCTTTTATTGTCTTCGAGAAGATGAACGGGTCTTGTCTAACTGTGCCGATATGACGCCTCAAAGATTCCACTGCCACGTCTCTGATATCGATCCCGTCTATTGTTATACTTCCATGAGTTACATCGTAAAATCTTGGGATGAGATTGATGATGGAGCTTTTACCTGAACCCGCCGCACCGAGGATGGCTACCGTGTCTCCTGGCTTAGCCTCCAAGTTAATATTTTTCAGCACCATGTTCTTTCCATCGTAGCTGAACCAGACATTTTTGAAGATGATTTTCCCCTCAACAGACTCTAGTTCTAATGCTCCCTCCTTGTCTTCAATGTCTTGTCTCGCATCCATGACTTCGAAGATGCGGTCTGCAGCAGCGGTTGCGCGTTGGAACATAGCTGTAATGAATCCTACCATCCTTACCGGTCCAGTTAACCGTGCAACGTAATAATAAAATGCGACTAGACTTCCTATTGTTAAAGCTCTGCTTATTACTTGACTTCCGCCATAAAGGATTATGAAGACTACACTTAGAGATGAGATAAAGGTGGCTAATGGTAGATAGAACGCTCTTTTTTTGACCGCTTCAATATTTATACTAAAATATTTTTCACATTCTTTTCTGAACTTTTCCTCCTCATACCTTTCTCGAGCGAATCCTCTAACAACCCTTACTCCCATGAGATTTTCTTGAACTTCTGAAGTTAAGACTCCGAATTGGTTTCGAATCTTCGCAATGATTATTCCTATTTCCGATGCGAACTTGAATGTTGTGTAGAGTATCATAGGTAGGAAGATTAGTGTTATTAATGTCAGTCTGACCTCTATGGAAAACATAGATAAGAACACTAAAGCGAACAGTAGGGTTGAAGCGATCACCTGGTTTAATCCGAAACCGAAGAACCTCTGTATTTCATCTACATCACCTGTAACCCTAGCCATCAGCTGTCCCGTTCGCTCACGATCGTAAAAGCTGAATGATTGCTCTAGTAGACTATTGTAGAGATCATTTCTAATCTCGAAGGATCCTTTCTGCGAAACATATGCGAGCAGATACCTCTGAAGATAGTTCAGGACACCTATTAATGAGGCTACTGAAACTATAGCCACCGATAGAACCCCGAGGAGGGCGAAGGTTACATCTACCCTAAAGATTGAAGATAAAGAGTATGCTAATGGTGTGAATATGTTATAGATGAATGCCTCTAAACCCTCCACTTTAGGCACGCTTCCGCCCGATTTAACTGAACTGACAAGATCTATTACCCCTCCAATTATCGATGGGGAGATTATCTCAAGTAGTGTTGATATTATGATCAACCCAATCGTCACTTTAAGTTGCCAATAGGGTGTTATGTAGCCGAGGAGACGTTTTATGTTTCTAAAGGTCTTCCGCCAAGACATCTTAGGATTCCTCTTTTCAAGATCATCCATCTTTGACTCCCTCTACCGATGGATTCGGATGCAGTAGCTCGTCAAGATCTCTCAGAATTTTGATATATTCCTCATCTCGGATAATTTTGAGATGGGTGAGGAGCTTGACGGCTTCTATTTGGACCGGCTTCTCAAACTTGATAGCCCCTCTCTGCCGCTCTATAATTTCCTCTAAAGCTTTCTGTTCTCTTAAATGGTACTCGGCTAACAATTCGAGAACTTTTTCTTTATCTTCTGGCTTGACCTTTATTCCAAAGACTTCGATTGCTTCCATTATTTTCTTATGGAGCTCCTTCTGCCAAGTGGAGAATTCTGTAGCTTCCAAACTATCCGAAAGCGAATACGAGATAAGGAACCTCTTGGCAGTGCTCCTGTAGTAGCTTTGCACGAGATTTCTCTTCTTCTCGACTCTAGTCTCTTCAACCAGTCCTGCATTTTGGAGGAGCTTAAGATGATGGATTATGCTTGAGTGGGGCTTTCTAAGGATCTTAGCCAAGTCTGCAGTTGAAAGTTCATGATGTCTAAGATTGTGCAGTATCTCACGTCTAGTTTCGTCAGCGAAAAGCTTCGCGACTTCAGGGTCTTTAATTATGATTATATCGCGGCGCAAGTTATTTAACAGAAAAATGTAACGCTACATAAAAATGTATCTATTTATGGATTCGATCTAGTATAATTTTTCCCTTTCATTAGTTTTTCTTGGCTCATCTCGCGCAATCTTTCCAAAATTGAAGAGTATCAATGACCTGCATGCTACGTAATCTTTTAGAGGAAGCTATTTCAGATATTCTACTTCAAGTTTTTCGAATCATGTAGTCATCGTATTCGTTTTTTCATGTTCTAAAGTTCATAGTGAAGTCAAGAAAATCTATTCTCGTCCTTCATAGCGAACGTCTTGGTCGAAATGACGACCCCTCCGTCGGGAGCAGCTTCAGAGCCGAGGCGACGTGAGGGTGGCTTCCATAATCATTGGATGTATCCCAGTAATTTATCCCCAGCTCGTAGGCTTTCCTCAGATTCAGCCGCCCTCCTCAGCACGAATATGGGGGAAGGGATCCCCGAAATCGAATGGCCCAAACCCCAGCCTCGAAACCCTCAATCCTGTGACTTCGAGATCGACCTTGGGGACATCGATCATCGTCTTTCCCTTATGATCGGTTTCTCCGAAATTGTTAGCCACATAATGCTTACCCTGTCTAGCGACAATTAGATTTTTCGATTTTCTATACGTTTGCTCTTCATATCAACGTTATATAGAATATTTGAATCTAAAGTACTCTCTTTATTAGCATTATAAATAATACTGCCATCTCTTTCTCTTATTTTCTCTATGTAATTAATATCTTTAAGTCTCTTAAGATGTTTATAAACTGTATTTCTATGAAGGCCGGTCATTTTAATAAGCTCAGATTGTTTTATCGCATTTTCTATTGATAGAGCCTCAAGAATTTTCTTAGTGCTTCCGTTTTGGTTAAGGAGTTTGGATTTTAGTTCGTTAATATTTGGTTCGTTGGATTCTTTGTTTGGATAATATAAAACATGATTTTTCACTCGGAAGCTTTGTATATAGTTGTGAAGTTCAAGAGTTGCTAAATGGTATTGAGTTTGATTGGGGCTAAAACCATGGTTCCTCATGATTTGAGGGAGATATGCTCCAGGATTTAAGATTAATGAATTCATAGATTTTTCTTCTAGTACGATTTTCTAGAATGTCTTTTCCATCAAGTTTTCCTCCGACTACGCTGATTATAATGATTAGTCGATATAGTACTCCATCTTTCTCTTCAATTACCTCGATCTTTAATTGTTCGTTTGTTTTAAATCTAAGATCGGCTCTGTTTATAATAATACTCCAATCAATTTCTGAGAACAGTAGCTCCTTAAAGTCAAATTCTGAAATGTTCCATGCGGAATCGTCTTCATCGATGCATCCTATGAATAAAATCTTTGAACCATTCAAGTTTGGATAATATGGCGAGGATTGTGCCTCTAGAATCCCATAAGAGTTTACCTTGAAATTCAACGCCTCGGGTTCGATAAACATTTGAAATATGGGAGAAGTCATCAGAAATAGAAAGACCACGCCCAGAGTCTTACGCGCTTTTGATTCTTCCCCCTATAGAAATACCTTTGCACATGGATTGTACCAAAAATTTGATAATAAACTTTTTGTCAATTTTTTGCATGATTCTAGTCAAGCAGCTAAGATCTATTGTAAAAAACGGAGTCTTGTTGTCACTTATAATACCTCTATTCGTAACAATGGCAATCTTCCAAACCTTCAGCCAAACCGCGCAGGAAAAAGAAGTGTCAGTACCATTCTTTTTGATTAAAGAATTAAAAGATCCTGCAATAGCTTTGAGCTACGGGATCCGGGGCATTATCGAGGTCACAAGCCCAAATACACCGAGATACTTGAAAGTAGAACCAGGCAAAATAATTGAGATCCCTCTTGTACTCACTTTCATTAGCTATGACCATGAAATCAATAGCACTGAGGTACTTATCGATCCTCAGAACATTAGAGATTATACCATGGAAGTAGGCCTTGGCGAGGGCAGATTTATCGTGATGAACAATTATGTAAAATATTCTATTAATGGGACAGTGATCCTAGAGGCGTCAAAGCCGCTTTCAATCACCATGACATGGAAGATACCTCAGGGTCTTTCACAAAGACCTCAAGGTCTCCCACCAAGGAAGATCTATATTAGCATTATGGGAATATCTGCCAAAGTACCTATAATAGAGTCGATGGTGGTTTGTTTAGTTGTATAAGAAAACCCGATTCTATTTAATTTTTATAGCCCATTTAATAACCTTCTCCACCCTACCATCTGTTTTAGCTGGCTAACCATATATGGGAGCCTACTTTGACCAAAATAAAGCAACTACAACTCGTGTAATCTTCCACTGCGCATTCCCACTCACAGATGGAAACAACTTTGACTCAGGCAATTGGTTAGGAGGTGTTATAAGCGTAGCAGGCGGGGACGGCACGGCTCCAACTGGTTACTTCTACCAGAACAGTTTTGCTCTTATGGATAATGATGATGTCATTTGGGCACCCGTGTATTTGTACGGTTCTTCGGTTGAGGATTATGGGCCACAAGTGACAGTCGGTAACAGCGATTACATATTCTTTTTTTTGGGTCGGATAGACTATGATAGTGCAAACAACAGAATTCTATACCGATCATATGAATATGAAACTGATTACGATGTTGAACACGATATACCTACAATTCATTCCTGGTATCATAATATTCCATCTAGCAATTATAACTTCATCGTCGGTAAGGAGAACTATAATAATAAGCTTTACAAGTATGTTCAAGTAGACGTTGAAGGAAATTATGTCATAGATGAGTGTTATTGGATGGTACAAAATGGTCATTTCTGTGCGTGGGTGTCTAACAATTGGTACTATTACGCTGGTAAATCAACTAGAGGTGTTAACGCGTATATAACTAGAATAGGTTCCACTGCCTACAAAGTAGGCGGAGCAACTTATACAGATTGCGACAAGTATAGTAGCGGTGCTGCAAGCGTCACATGGGAAAAAGATACCACTTTGGCTGAAGGAACCTCTTTATGGACGGGCTCGGGCATAATTTATCCAACCGTTAATACCCCTTTCAACTAGATGTTAAAATTTTCCATTCCTTTTTAAAATCAAATTTCTTATCGAATGTGTCATAAATCAAAATAGCTTCAAACGTTCACTTTTTCAGCTGCTGTCTTCATCGCCTTTGCTGACGTAGCCCGTGCATCGGCAGTAGTTTCTCTTGAGGTATTACCTGATTTCCTCTTCCGTCGGCATGGGGTTCTCTTCGAGCAGAGCCTTAGCAGTGACTACGAAGCCTGAGGTGCAGAAGCCGCACTGCACCGCACCTCCTCCAGAAAGGCCTGCTGCAACGGGTCCAGCTTCTCCCACTGCGAGATGCCCTCTATCGTCACGATATCTTTTCCGGTCGCGTCCACTGTGAGCGTTAGACATGATAGAGCGGGCTCATTGTCCATGAGTACCGTGCAGGCTCCACACATCCCCGTCCCGCATCCGTAATTCGAGCCGGCCAGGTATATCTTGTCCCTGAGCATGTTGAGTAGCAGCTCGTTCGGCTCGACTTCGAGCCGCCTCCTGGAGCCGTTCATCTTGAGTTCAAACTGCATGCACTCAGCCTCCCCTGGCTCTTTCGAAAACTATCTTTAGGGCGTCCCTTGTCAACGCCCTCGATGCTTGCCTCTTGTACTCCGCAGCTGCCCTGACGTCGTTAATAGGGTTGATGGATTCCGAGACAATTCGGGTTGCGCAGTCGATCTCCCTGCTCGTAAGGATCTTTCCCCTCAGGAATTCCTCGACCTTATGAACCCTCCTGGGGGTTGGAGCGACAGACCCTAGCGCAATCGCGCAGTCCGTCACGAAGGAATCAGCCACATCAAGAACAACGGCTGCATTTATCGTTGAGACATTCATGCTTGTCCTGCTTATCTTCAGGAAAGAGGGTCTGACGTCTCGCGGAAGATTGGGCACGGCGATGCCCAAAAGCAGCTCATTGGGCTCCAGGACCGTCTTTCCGGGGCTCTTGAAGAACTCCTCGAGGGGGCAATTCTTTTACCCCTGTGACTCACGATCTTGGCTCTGGCGCCGAGGGTGACCTTGTGAACCAGGATCTTTCTCGCCTTGATGTCGAAGATTTCGTTCAGGAGAATCCTCGTGTTGTGTATGGTCTGCGAGGTGCTCTAGAGGCTGACCCCACCATCAGGCTCTGGATTAACCAGCACCGACTTGTTCTCCAGCTGGTTGTGGTAGCGCCTGCTGGTCCTGAGCTCTCTCTCAACTACGACATTCGACTCCGCGAAGCCCCTTTCAACATTGCCCTCGAGCTGCACGCTGAAGGTAACAATCAAAGTAGGTGGAGTTGTGAAATGGTCCGGTGAATTAGGCGCGGGACAATCTTCTCTAACAATTACTGCTAACGGTGCTGCAACGTATATCAGGGTACTTAACCAGAACGACGTATCGATCCACTATACATGTACAATTACTTTGATCTAAAACTGATTTTCTCCTTTTTATTTAAATATATTAGAAGGATAATTAATAGTATTTTCTAGTATAGTAATAGGTAAAAGAAAAATAAGAAAATTGTTATTCTTCATCATATTTCCTCGCCACGAACACTCGTGCTGGTCTTCCCACATTTTACGTCATTTTGTTTATAACTTTCCTATTCTGCATGACGAGGGCTTCAGTGCTAGTCGTCGTAGCCTTGCTCGTCGGTATAGCTGCTACAATAAGAGCGGCAAGAGAGGCATAGCCTGAACATAGCCTCCTATTCTTTCTTATTTTTTCTGTTCTCTGTCCTTAACCACTCTACGGACTCCTGCAGCAAACTAATAGAATAGATAAAATAGAACTGGATCTATTATATTAATACCGAAATATTATTTCTCAAAATGCAGGATATTATATTCCATTCAATATCTGACAATAAATCAATAAATTATAGAACTCTCCATTTATTTGGATGAATGAAAATTTAAAGCAACAGTTTATGAACAAAATCCTAGAAAAGATCAAAACATGTATGGAATGTTCTCTCTGTGAAGGTCGATGCAAACCAGTCCTTGGAGAAGGAAATCTAAACTCGGAGTTAGTTTTTATAGGAGAAGCCCCTGGAAGAAAAGAAGACGAAGTCGGAAGACCATTTGTCGGATCCGCAGGGCAGTTATTAGACCGTTTATTATTTGGGATTGGGCTCAGTCGTAAGGCTGTCTATATCAGCAATGTTGTAAAATGCCGTCCACCTGATAATAGGCGTCCAACCATAGAAGAGATGGAAGCATGCACTCCCTTTCTAGAAGAACAGCTTGAGATCATTAAACCAAAGATTATCGTGGCTATGGGTAACTCTGCCATCTCCTTTTTCAGTAAAAAATTTGGATTTAAGGTCATTGGGATGTGGAGGATCCATGGAAAAATCTTTCAAGTGGAAGCCCCATGGGGCAAAGTTATACTTTTTGCAACATTTCACCCGGCAGCGGCGCTGTATAATAAAGACTTAGAAAAAATCTTAGAAGACGACTTTAAAAAACTCTCAACCTTGCTTAAAAGTTAAGTGAAGTTAGCTAACTTTTCCTGCTGCGCTAATTTTATTTGAAATATATATAGCAGTATAGCTGCATACCATTCAAGACTATGAACATCATAGTTGATGCGATGAGCAGGTTTAATGTTAAAGACTTGATGAACTTGCTTAAATGAAAAAGGGTTCTTGATTATCACATTCTTTCAGGCGCCTCTATCCCTAGTATTTCTAACGAGTTCTTGAGAACAACTTTAATCGCTTTCACTAGCATCAGTCTTGCACCTGCTAAACTTGAAGGTTCAGCTTTGATTACAGGCTGGGAAGCATAAAAACTATTAAACTTGTCTGCAAGGATGTTTGTGAATGTTGAGATGTCAGAGGGTTTTAATGATTCAGATGCGTTTTCGAATATCTCAGGGAACTGGGCTATCATCATAACGAGGCTTCGTTCACTTCCACTGGCGAGAAGGTTGTAATCGGGTTCAGGCATCTTCTCAGCTCTTTTTAGAATGTTACATGCTCTAGCATACGAGTATTGGATGAAGGGAGCACTATTTATCTCAAAGTTCAAAGCTCTATTCCAATCGAATATGACTACTTTTATGGGGTCGATGTTGAGGAGTGTAAACTTCAACGCGCCATAGCCTACGATCTTTGCAATCTCTTTCTTTTTCTCTTCAGTAAGCTCGGGCGTTCTCTTCGAAACCTCTTCATAAGCCAGGAGAATCGATTTATCCATGACCTCCTCAAGAGTCACATATCTCCCAAGCCTACCACTCATCTTAACATCTGGGAGTCTGACGAATTCGTATGCAAAATGGGTTTGACGGTCTGCGAGGTCAATCTTCCCCATAGCTGCCAGAGCTATCTTCAACTGAAGCTGGGCAAGGCTCTGCTCATTTCCAATAACATTGATCACCCGGTCTACTCGCTCAAATTTTTTCAAAGAGTATGCAATGTCTCGCGGAGTATATAGCGTGGTCCCGTCAGATCTGATAAGGACTAGTCGAGGGATCTCATAAGAGGGGTTAATCCCCCACTTCTCCTTTAGTCCCATATCCTTCGCAACTGCTTCGCAGTCAAGGACTAAAGCCCCTTCTTCGTAAAACGTGTATGGCGTTTTTCTTAAAGCATCCATCGCTTCGTCAACGGCTCCACTCCATACTAGATCACCTTCATAATCCCATCGGTCAAACTTTATATCGAGCTTTTTCAGAATCCTCTCGAACCCATGGACACAGTGGTTCGCTAAAGTCCGTACATCTTTCTTCGCGGTCGGTTCTTGGCGCTCATACTCCATATTGAGCTTCTGGATAGAGGCGTCGGGATCAGGATCGTTCTCCATGGCTTCAGCTATGGCATTGAACACCTCTTTATTCCGCTCAGTCAACTCTTGAGCAGCTTTAGCGTATTTCGACAACTCCGCATTGATTTCTCGGACCCTTACATAGTCCCCAGTGTCAGAGGCTTCCTCAAGCTCTCTCTTAAGTCGCCGAACCTCTTTCAAGATGTTTACTGAAGCGTAGATATCTCCAAACCACTTCTCCGGCTCACTTGGAGGCTCAGGTTTGTTGAGGAGTCTCCAACCATAGGTAGCCATAGCAACTTGGCGTCCCATGTCGTCGACATAGAAGTGTACTTCAACCGCATGCCCTCTACGTTTAAGCATCCTCGCCAAAGTATCTCCCAAGATAGAGTTGCGCGCTGTGCCGATGTGTAAAGGCCGTATAGGATTAGCGCTCGTATGTTCAACAATGATCTTCTCGGAAGTCTTTGTCTTCAGAAATCCATAATCCTTGTTCTCCGCAGCTGTTTCGAGGACTAGCCTAAAGAAACTTCCTATATTCACGTAAAAATTGATATAACCGTTCAAAGCCTCAACTCTGGAAACTAAACCATCTGATGGAATAGTCGACTCTTCCACTATTCTACTAGCTATGTCTACAGGGTTGGCTCTTATCTTCGAAGCAAGTTGGAATGAAACTGAAGAGCTTAGCTCCCCCATTTCAGGATTAGGAGGCTGCGAAAACTTTACATCAAATAACTGAACCTCAGGATAGATCCTTCTCAAAGATCCCTTTACTAACTCAAGACATTCCATTTTTAGTAGGCCAAGAGGATTCTCCACTTTGATCACTTCCAGCGGGCCCGGAGGGACTCGAACCCACGTTCTCCGGCTCTCTTCCAGCTAGACTGTCCGGAGGCCGGCGCCTTATCCAAACTCGGCTACGGGCCCTTCAACCCAAAAAGATTATCCTTAAACATTAAAGGATTTGGATTTCTATCCGAGATTCTTAAGATCGTTGAAGGATTCGGTGAGCAATTTTTTAGCAGCCTCGACAATAGATGGGCCTATGCCTTCAACTTCTTCCAAGGGTCCGAGGAGCTTCTTGGTTTTACCGCTTTTTGATGATTTAATCTCGGATTTAACTATCTCCTCAAATACTCTCATGGGGGTGTCGAAGGTTTTTAGAAGCTCTTCAGCCAGGGTCGGTCCAATCTTGGGTACTCCAGATAAGAGGAACATCTGCTGTGCGTGTAGTGGCACATCTCTTTTCACTGCTCTAATCTGTACCCGCCGCTTGTTTTCAGTCTGCTCCCTATAGGCTAGGCGGTTGATTAGTATGGCTGTATGTTCAGCGTTCAAGGATGGGATTATCGAGAAGTTGAAGTTAAGGGTTAGGCTTGATAAGGCGCCGTATATGGATGAAAGCTTGATCATGGAGCGCTTCAGCACCCTATTTAAATCGCCTTCAAGAACTAGTATTGGGCGCTCATAGCAGGATGAGATCTCTTTTGCCTGATTAAATAGGCGGAGATCCTTGATGCTGCTGATGAAGTCGACAACGTTTTTCCGTTCGATCCCGCATCGATCCGAAATTACGTAATCGCATATCGGCAGTTTTCTAACATCGACTTCACAACCTGCTATCCTAAGATAGTTTAAGATTGTTGGCTGAGTTGAGGCTTCATTGCTATCTATACATATTTTCAAATAGTCACTCATGGAGTAGGTCTCCATTTTTAATGAGAAGCTCGATCCTTTTCGGCTCTTCTACTCCTTTAAGAGAACTAACCATGCCTAGAACTGTTCTAGCTATGAAATCTTGTACGAATCCTTTTATCGGTATTTCTTTTCCATTCACAATTAATTTGACATTCTCTTCGTTCATATAGACGCATTTAGAGGCTTTCTCCGCCCCTCTAACTATTGCCTGAGCCATTTCGGCGCAACTCCTATATCCACATGACCCGCAGTCAAATCCGTTTAAAAATGGAAATGCTTTAGACTCCACTAGATCTGCTAACTTCTCAACTTCATCTATTCGGATTTTAGGAGCATCTGTTTTAATAGAAACCGGATCAATGGTTGGAGGGATTAAGACAGCTATCTCAGCCCCATTTGATAGAGACTTTACCTCCTCAGCATCTTTAAGCACGATAATCCTTGCAACTGTGTCAAGGGATTTGAACCCTTCGAGTATGATGAAATCCCTCTCACCCAAAAAGGCTATAGCATCTCTGACGCTTAGAGGCTTTGTAATGAAGAATGCGCTCTCTGTCGGGGTTAAAATGGCTGAAGCCTTTGAACCAGCCTGCATGTGGCGCCATGTATCTTTTCTAGGAGTATCGACTGCGTGCTTCTCTGAACCATGTTTCACTGTTCCAATCGCATAACCTCTCTTGGTCAGCTCCTTTGTAAGGCTTTCAATCACCATGGTTTTACCAGACTTCTTAAATCCCACAACAGACACAATCTTCGTCTTCAACATTTCCGTCTATATAGGTGAAAACTTCGATATAATGTTGACCTTATATGAGAAACCTAGGTTAACCCTCTTTAACAATAAATAGCTTTGCTAACTAATCTCCTAGTGAAATGACTTTCCTCCAGTTCTATGGTGGAGTAGGAGAAGTAGGCGGAAATAAAATACTTCTAGAGGACGAAGGTGTAAAAATCTGGCTGGATTTCGGTCAATCATTCAAAATGGGGGGAGATTACTTTACGGGATGGCTTCAACCGAGAAGCCAAAACGGTCTTGGAGACTACTTCGAGTTCGACCTCCTCCCTAAATTGAAGGGTCTCTATGCCGAACATTTACTAGAGGGGACATCTCTCAAGTATGAGGAGCCAAGGTTCGACGCAGTATTCATCAGCCATGCCCACTTTGATCATGTTAGCCACATGTGCTTCATCGATCCTATAATTCCTACTTATTGCGGGTCTGGAACTAAATTATTCTTAGAGGCATCGGAAGAGGCTGGGCTCGGCACCGATTACGGGGCTCACAACTATAGAACATTTCGTACGGGATTTAAAATCAAGCTTGATGGTCTCGAATTGACGCCAATCCATGTGGACCACTCTATTCCAGCATCATATGGCTTCATCATAGAGACCTCTTCAGGGATGGTCGTCTACACTGGAGACCTTAGGGCGCATGGTCCCAAGCACGAGATGACTGAGGATTTTATTAAAGCTGCTGTTGAGGCTGAACCTGTCGCTCTTATATCAGAGGGGACTCGAATGGATGTTAATGAGAAGCGTAAGAACCTGTCTGAGAATGAGGTTCTTAAAGGAGTGGAAGAGATTCTGGACAGGATAGAAGCCTCCAGCCTCTCCGTACTCTATACACATAACTCCAGAGATACAGATCGTTTCTCCACTTTCTATAAGGCTGCTGAGAGCTATGGTAGATGTCTAGTTATCTCGCCAAGGTTTGCTTATCTACTTCTCAAATTAGTTAAAGACGAGCATCTGAATCTACCTGATCCCTTCTCTGATGATTTAATACGGGTTTACTATCGGCGTAAGAAGAGTGGCAAATATTCCGAGACGGACTACTACGAATGGGAGAGGATATTCTGGGAGAAGAAGATAACTGCGAAAGAGATTAGAAAACATCCTGGAAAATATATGATGGATTTAGGCTTCTACAATTTCACGGAGCTGATAGACATCAGACCCAAGCCGGGGAGCCCTTTCATTTACAGTATGAGTGAGCCCTTCGACGAAAGTAATATTGAAGATCAGATCTTGCATAACTGGCTTGATCATTTTGGTCTCAGATATTATCAACTCCACGCTTCAGGACATATGAGCAGGAAAGAGCTGGAAGAGATGATACTCAGAATAAATCCGAAAACAGTCTATCCGGTCCACACGGAAAATCCAGAGCTTTTCAGAAGATTCTACGATAATATCGTCATCCCTAAGAAAGGGAGGAAGTATACTCTGATTTAAGAAAGGAATTTATTTGCTATCAAGACCTTCGCCGACATTTATCGTTTAAATATCTGGTCTTTGTTCACTGAAATAGTGCGGGAAGTTGAGGGTAGCTGTCGTCGATAAAGAACGGTGCAGATCAGACAAATGCGATCTAGTTTGCATAAGGTTTTGTCCTATGGTGCGGAGCAGACGTGAGGCGATAAGACTTGAAGATGCAAAAGCCTACGTGTCTGAGGATTTATGTAGTGGGTGTGGCATCTGTGTTCGAAAATGCCCATTCGATGCTCTAAGAATAGTTAATATCCCAGACGAACTTGAGACCGATCACATTCACCGATTCGGACCCAACGCATTCACCCTATATAGGCTACCGGTTCCAAGGAAAGGTGCCGTGATAGGTCTTCTAGGCAGGAATGGGATCGGAAAGACCACTGTTTTGAAGATTTTGTCTGGAGAATTAATTCCTAATCTAGGTAACTGGGAGGCTCCCCCAAGCAAAGAAAATGTGATTGAAAGGTTCTCAGGCATCGCCCTCCATGAGTATTTCACCGGTCTTTATGATAAAAGCTTACGGGTTGTCTATAAGCCTCAATACGTCGACAAGATCCCCAAAGCCGTTTCTGGAAAAGTAGGGGAAGTGCTAGAATCATTAGACGAGAGAGACATGGTCAGAAAGCTCTCTGAATCCCTTGAGATAGAGCAGGTTCTCGATAGAGACTTTGGGATTTTGAGCGGAGGTGAGCTCCAGAGAGTCGCTATAGTGGCTGCAATATGTAAAGATGCTGACGTATATCTCTTAGACGAACCTTCAAGTCACCTAGATATATATCAAAGGATGAAGACGGCGAAAGTTGTACGGAGTCTTCTCGAAGAGGAAAAGATGATTATTGTTGCTGAGCACGACCTCGCTGTCCTGGATTATCTCTCAGATGATATCTTTCTACTGTACGGGGAGCCTGATGTCTACGGAATAGTATCGAAGATCCATTCCGTTAGAGAGGGGATCAACCTTTACATCAACGGCTATATCCCAGATGAGAACGTCAGGTTTAGAGAATCTCCCATAATCTTTCATGTGAAGCCTCCAACTGTTTCGCATGGTAAAATCCACCCGTTGTTAGAGTGGTCGGAGTTAACTAAGAGTTTTGGAGAATTCTATCTAACCGTGGAAAGTGGTCACATAGGAGAGGGTGAAGTCATAGGAATCCTAGGCAAAAATGGCGTCGGCAAAACGACTTTCGTTAAAATACTGGCTGGACTTGAGAAGCCGGATAGTGGAGAGATACGCGCTGGAGAGATCAAAATCAGCTATAAACCCCAATATCTCACGGGTTTATACAATGGCATAGTCGAGGAGATCCTGAAAAAAGCGGCTGGAGAGAAGTATGAGGAGAACTGGTTTAGAACTGAAATCATCGAGCCACTTCACTTAAAAAAACTCTTAGAAAGAGATGCTACAATCCTGAGCGGGGGGGAGCTCCAGCGCGTTGCAATCGCTGAATGCCTATCTAAACAAGCAGACATCTACCTCCTAGATGAGCCGAGCGCATATCTTGATGTGGAGGAGCGTTTAGCCATGGCTAGGTCTATAAGAAAGATTACCAAGATGAGTGGTGTAACCGCTTTCGTGATTGAACATGATATAGTTGCCCAAGACTTCATAGCGGATAGGCTCATGGTCTTCGTTGGAGAGGCTGGGGAGAGAGGTCTCGGTAGAAGTCCAATTAAACTCGAAGAGGGCATGAATAGCTTTCTCAGGGATATGAGCGTAACCTTCAGGCGAGACCCAGATACGAAGAGACCTAGAGTGAATAAAGAAGGCTCTAGGCTTGACAGGGAACAGAAGATGACTGGAAGATATTACTATGCTTGAATAGTTAGGCTGCAATGGGTTAATGGATGGTTTTTTCAATACTTTTAGCTAGCCAATTCCTTTTTCCATCTCTCTATACCATAAGCAAGTGTGAAAGGTACAATCATCGTTGTTATCGTGGAGACTGCTATAAAAGCAGAGAAAACCGTTTGATCGATGACTCCAGCAGAGAATAATATCTGAACAGGGATGATCCCCATAGAGAACTTTGCACTTGATCCAAGTCCTATAAGTATCACTTCTTTTAAGTTTAAACTATCTATTCTCCCAGCAATCAAAGCCGAAGCGAATTTGCCAACGAAGTTCACAGCTAATAAAAGCAGAAACAATGAGATAATCGTCAAAATATCAGAGAAACTCGTGTTAAGTCCGATTTCGAAAAAGAAGATTGGTCCCAGAAACCCGTAAGCAACTGCCTTTATAATCGTAAGCGTTTTCGCTTCCCTGTTTAGAGTCTTGATGAGTTGTTGAGAAACTATTCCTGAAACTAGGGATCCTAGCAGCAGTCCCAATCGGAAATTAAGTGAAATAAAAGTGAAAAAAAACGTAGTAAACATTATTAGTAATAGAAAATGGGAGTCTTTAGGATTTTTATCCTTCCGAATCACTATTGGAAACAAGATTCTTTGAAAGATAAGCACCATAGCTAGAAAAACGAAGAATCCAAAGATTAGCGTAAATGGGTTAGCTGAAGCTTCCCTAGTTCCTACTATAAAGGAGGCTAGAGAAGCTAAAACAACCTCAACAATATCATCAACAATCCCTGGAATCAATATCAGGTTTGCCATCCTCGTTTTAATAACGCCTAATTCGTCAAGTATAGGCGCTATAGTTGTTTCGGCTACAGTCGCTAAGGCAGTTGCAACTATGAAGGAGACCATAAGCGGATAACCAAAACCTACTAGGACGATTGAGCCTAAAAACATTGAAATGATGATATTCGAAACTGATATGACTGCAATCTGACTCGAGAGACTTCTGAGTTCTCTAAGATCTAACTGTAATCCCACTAGAAAGAGGAGGAATGTTATTCCTAGTTGGGAGAGGATGTAGAAGCCTTCTCCTAAAGCTATGTTCATGAAAGGTGACGGAATCAACTTGAAGAAGAAACCCGCTAAAAGGGGCGCAAGTAGACTCGGCATCCGAAGTTTATCTAGAATAAAGTGTAGCAGATAGGAGGCTAAGAGCATCAAGGAGAGCATGAGGAATAAAGAAATAAGTGATTCTTCATGCATTTCTTATATCCGTCCTTTAAATTTGTTTGAGTTAGATAGCTCGGTTAAGCAATAAAAGAATTAGTATTATACTTCTTTTCATTGGTGATTTTTGAGCCTCAATATAGGCCTTGATTGTCAAAATTCTTCCTCCTAATCTTCCAATCTTCTCGGATTCTCGTCATATGTTTAGCCAGCTCATGAATCGATTCAGTCAACGCTCCTGAATGGATTTCCGTCATCCCACTTTGCATCCGAGAGCCCTAAAAGCGCCGAACATAACCCTCAATATACTCATAATTAGACAAGTTTACATATTCCAGAGTCATGCCTCGAACCCTCCGTGTATCAATAACGCTAAACCAGCCACGATAATCCCTGCTATTATCATTTTCAATCCAGAGTAAACAGCGTTTCTTTTGCTTATCCTTCCGAGAAAGACTCCTAGAAGAAAAAGAATTGTTAAATCTATCATGACGGATGCAAAGTATGCAAAATAGACTGGAATAAAACCAAAAATACTTAAGATAAAGGGTAACAGGCTTGGAAGAGAAGCTAAAAAAGGCGCTGAACCATCTATTAAAGCCGCAAAAAAGGACATGTAACGTGAGGCATCCCCATGTATGGAATCAAATAGGTCGGTTAACATGGAGTCTTCGAGCTCGTTGAGCGTGTTGGCGCGCTCTGCACTTTCAGTCATATACGTACCTGTGAATCCTGAGATAGCCATAGCGATTCCGCCAACAATCTTAACGCTAACAATTACCTCTGGATGAGAGATATGAGAGATATATGCGCCTATTATTATGCCTAGACTAGTCATTGTTCCGTCAAAGGCGTTCATAACGAAGTATCTACGTAGAAGACTCTTCGACTTCGTGATATCAACATATGTTCTCAATCTCTCTATGGTTTTCAGAATATATTTATGCCATGCATCATGGTCTTCATTGGAGCTGTCGTTCAACTCTTTATACTCCTAAAGATTTCCTCTTAAAAGATCTTATTTGGGTTTAAACTCAAATTTTTAATATAAGGAAATTATTAAGTTTTATGAACCGAGAAGAATTGTATTAGATAGATGTTTGGAGGGTAAAATTTAGTGAATATTACGCATCTCGTGCTAGACGTGTTGAAGCCTCATGAACCCTCCTTACCAGAGTTTGCGTCCTCAATGGCTAATCTTAAAGGAATAACAAGGGTTGATGTTAGCCTAATCGAAATGGATGAGAAGACGGAGAGTCTAAAGGTCATCCTTGAAGGGATAGGGATCTATTTCGATGAGATTAAGCAGCATATGAGCAAACTAGGGGCGGTCATCCACAGCGTGGATCAAGTCATCATTGAAAAACAGAGTAGACGCCAGTAATTTCAAGTAAAATGATTTAGAGATGAGAATATGAGTAACTTAAGCCTGGTTGGTAGATGTGGTCTATATTGTGGAACTTGTGGGGTCTATCGGGGATACAGGGATGGAGGAGAACTACTTGAACAGTTGGCTGAGAAGTGGAACATACCTAAAGAAAAGTTTCGCTGCGAAGGCTGCGGATCTTTAACCCAAAAATGCTGGGGATTTGGCTGTGAGATAGTCAAATGTCTTAATTATAAAGGTTACCAGCTTTGTCATGAATGTGAAGCCTTTGATGATAAGCGCTGTGATAGGTATGAAAGTATAGCTGAACGTTACCTGAAACGGGGTGAAGACATTAGAAAATCCTTGATGCGTATAAAAAACGGGGAAACATTACAATGGCTTGATGAACAGGATAGATTGTGGAGATGCCCGAGTTGTGGAAGCCCAATCTCTATACATGCTGAGAAATGCTATAGATGCGGTGTTCCACGATGAGCGAACGTACAAAATCCCTATATGATGAAGAATTGAATCATATTAATCATAAAAGAATAGAAGAAATGTTAGGATATTGTTAAATAGGATAATAGGATGAAAAATCGATGACTTGATCCTTCAAGAGCTATTAAACCCGATCTTGCAGCCTTTCATGGACTCGACAACAGACTATGATTCTGCTGAGTTTGTTTTATTCGGAGCCCCCTTAGATTTTACTGCTTCTCATCGAAGCGGTTCAAGATTTGCCCCAAATGTGATAAGACAAGAAAGTCAATATTTAGAGTCCTATGATTTAAGAACTGGTCTAGACTGGAATAATGTTTCCGTGGCAGACCTCGGTGACATAAATAGACTCGAGGATGTCGAGGAGGCGCTCAGCGCCATAGAATCGGTTATAGGGCTAGTCAAGAATTCTGGGAAAATCCCTTTAATGATGGGGGGAGAGCATACTGTTACACTCGGGTCGTTAAGGGCTCTCAAACCAGAACTGGTTATCGCATTCGACGCCCACCTAGATCTGAGAGACGAATTATTTGATCGAAAGCTCTCTCATGGAACGTTCATGAAACGAGCCTTTGAAGAGCTAGATAATAGAGTCATATTTATCGGGGGGAGAGCCTTTTCCAAGGAAGAGATTGAGATCCTCAAGGCACATCCCGAAAACTTCATTTTGATCCCTCCGCGTGAATTGCGGAATAATCGAAACACGGTTTTCAATGACTTGAAGAACGAAGTGGCGAACGCATCGTCTGTTTATATCAGCATCGATATGGATGTGTTAGATCCTACCTATGCTCCAGCTGTCGGAAACCCTTCACCAAACGGAATATCTCTGAGATTGCTATCAGACCTTTTAGACTCTGTGTTGGGGGAGAATACTTTCGGGGTTGATATCACCGAGATAACCCCATATTATGATTCAGGGCGTACAGCAATCGTTGGCGCATATCTCATCATTCAAATAATCTATGGGCTTAAGTACGCACGTTCGAAGTCGAGAAGATAATATATGTCTTAATATTCTAATTTACATGATGGAGACTGAACAGCCTCAGGATTTTCTAGAAGAGGAAGAAGTGCTAGCGCCGACAGGAAGACTCGCTCCAAATAATCTCTCAACATCATACCTCCTTTCAGCTGGATATGATGGCAAGTTAGAGAAGGCCTTTCTCCGACTCTATGAGCCCCTCTCGCAGCAGATATATATTTGGTACGATAACACGGGTCATCTTCCATACTGTATTTCAAAGGAAACTCCCGAAGAGTTAAGGAAGAATAATAAGCTACTCAACTATCCGGGTTTTCTAACTCTCGAACAGGTAGAGAAGTTCGATGCCTTAAAAGATGAAAAAATAAAGGTAACAAAGGTTGTAGCGTCTAATCCTCTCGCGATAGGTGGACAAGGGAAGACAGGCATAAGATATATAATCGGTGATAGCTGGGAAAGCCACATCAGATACTATCAAAACTACATTTATGATAGAGGCTTAATCCCTGGCATGCCTTACAGAATCGAAAGTGGGTCTCTCGCGGAAGAGGAATATGCTCTCCCTAAAGCAGCAGCCGAGGGGTTGAACGCTATTCTCGAGAAGGAGGAACAGGAATTTAGGGAGAACATGAAAGAGTGGGCGAGGCTCCTCCAGTGTCCTATACCTTCCTTTAGACGGGTAGCGGTAGACATTGAAGTTCACATGTCTGTAGCTAACAGGGTTCCCAACCCTGAGGAAGCTATAGAACCAATAATTGCAGTAGCCTTCGTCTCCTCGGATGAGTTGAGAAGAGTCTTCCTTCTAAACGAGGATGAAGATGCTGAGTTACCGAAAATTAATGGGGCTGAAGTGGTCTTCTTCAAGGATGAAAGGGATCTGATTAGAGAAACCTTTCGAATTCTTGATGAATATCCCCTTGTGTTAACTTTTAACGGAGACGATTTCGACCTTAGATACCTGAAGCGGAGGGCGCAGAATCTAGCCTTCACAAATGAAGAGATACCGATAACTCTCGGCAGACTATTCGCGTATCTGAGGAATGGTGTTCACATTGATCTGTATCGGTTCTTTCTAAACCGTGCAATCCAGATTTATGCATTCGGCAATCGGTATAGGGAGAACACATTGAACGATGTAGCGTCAGCTCTTCTTGGAAAGCTTAAGCTGGAGTATTCTGATTTCTCGAAACTCTCCTTTGACGAGTTGGCGAGATACTGTTTGAACGATGCTGAGTTAACTTATGAGCTGACAGCGTTCAACGACGATCTTACGATGAAGCTCCTCACAATGCTTTCTCGCATAAGCAAGATGACTATGGAGGATGTGAGCAGACAGGGGGTAAGCCGGTGGGTTTTGACTTTGCTCGAGTTCGAGCATAGACGTAGGAACTGGCTAATCCCAAACGAGCCTGATATCTTGGAAATGAAAGGCGAGACTTCGACTACAGCCATCATTAAAGGGAAAAAATACTTGGGTGCCATCGTCCGATCCCCGAAGATTGGGGTTCATTTCGGGGTAACCGTCTTAGACTTTGCTTCCCTTTATCCTTCAGCTATCAGAAACTGGAATCTCAGCTATGAAACAGTTCGATGCTTACATCCCGAGGACAGAAACAACATCGTCCCTGGGACTAGCCACTGGGTTTGCAAGAAGAATCGTGGTATGATGAGCCTTATAATCGGAAGCCTCCGAGACCTAAGAGTAAGCTGGTATAAACCGCTTTCAAAAGATAAAAGCCTTACAAAAGAAGAGAGAGTCTTCTACGATGTAGTCCAGAGCGCCTTGAAGGTCTTCCTCAACGCTTCGTATGGAGTATTCGGCTCCGAGGCGTTTCAACTCTTCTGTCCACCTCTCGCTGAGAGCACAGCGGCTATTGGTCGATGGGCTATGACACAGACTGTTGATGCCGCCTCTAAACTCGGGATAGAAGTGATATATGGCGACACGGATAGCATCTTTCTCGAGCAACCCTCGATAGAAAAAACCAACGAGCTAGTCGCATGGTCTAGTAGTGAGCTAGGCATCGAACTTGACATCGATAAAGTCTATAGATACGCCGTCTTCTCTAAGAGAAAGAAAAACTACTTGGGCGTTTATCCTGATGGTTCAGTAGACATCAAGGGTCTCACAGGTAAGAAGAGACATGTGCCAAAGATGATTAAAGAAGCATTCTTCAACATGACCAAAATTCTAAGCTCTGTGGAGACTCCTGAAGACGTCGAAAAGGCTAAGGAAGATATTAAGACTCTAGTTGCGTCCGTCTACGACCGCCTTAAGAGGAGGGACTTCGATATGAGTGAAGTAGCATTCAACGTGATGCTCGGGAGACGCCTGTCAAGTTATGAGACTAATCCACAACATGTTAAGGCTGCGAAGATGCTTCAGCAGCAGGGAATCAGTCTAGGCATCGGCGACCTGATAAGCTACGTAGTTACGGTGGGTGGAGGGGTGAAACCGATACAATTAGCTTCTAAAAGAGATGTTGACGTAGAGAAATACGTAGGCTACCTAGAATCAATGTTTGAACAGGTTCTTGAAGCCTTTGACATGGACTTCGACCAGTTGGTAGGCCGCATGAGAAAGCCTACTCTCGACAGCTTTTTCTCCAACTAAAATTTTTCCACTCTTTTCATAACCCTCCAATAGGGATTATACCGACTTTAGCGTGAAACCTATATATTACCTAGTTTGCCTAAAGGTTTAGGTCTATATCAATGTCTCAATTCGTTGATATTGCCAAGATCATCGAAGGAAAACATGATGGAGAATCCGTGAGTATCCGCGGCTGGGTTTATAATAAACGTAGCAGCGGGGGTATCCAGTTCCTAATGGTTAGAGATGGCACTGGAGTAATCCAGTGCACTTTGAATAAGAATAACGTGGATGAGACCTTTTTCAATAAAGTTGAAAAGTTACCGATTGAGTCTGTTCTCGAGGCTACGGGTCTCGTAAACTTGGAGAAGAGGGCACCTGATGGTAGAGAAGTCTCGATAAAAAGCATCGGAAATATTATCGAGTCTCAGCCGAACTTTCCCATAACTAGGAAAAAGCACGGTGTCGAGTTCCTCCTGGATAACCGTCATTTATACATCCGTGATCCGAAGATGCAGACGATCTTCAGGCTTAGAGCTATGATGATGAGGGTTGCTCGAGAATGGTTTAATGAGAGAGGATACACGGAAGCACATTCGCCAATCTTTACTTCCGCAGCGTGTGAGGGCGGCTCAACATTATTTGAGGTCAATTACTTTGAGAGGGAGGGGATATACCTGTCGCAAAGCTGGCAGCTCTACGCTGAGGCCATGATAAGCTCCCTAGGCAAAATCTACACCATCTCGCCTAGTTTTCGAGCTGAGGAGAGCAGGACTAGGAGGCATATAGCTGAGTTTTGGCATCTAGAAGTGGAGGAGCCCTTCACGGATTTGGATGGGATCATGAAGGTAGGGGATGAGCTAGTAACCCATATTTGCCAACAACTGGCTGAGAAGATGCCAAGAGAGCTTAAACGCCTAGGTCGGGATCCAAAAAGCCTTCTAAAGATAGAGCCACCGTTTCCACGAATTACTTACGATGAGGCTTCAGAGATCCTCAGGGGAGATGGCATAGAAATATTGTGGGGTGATGACTTCGGATGGCAGCAGGAGGAGCCTCTGACCAAACACTTCGAATCACCTTTCTGGGTCACCCACTTCCCAATCGGAATAAAAGCCTTCTACCATAAACCGGATCCTAAGAGACCTGACGTAACTCTCTCAGGGGATCTTCTTGCACCCGAAGGCTATGGCGAGATCATTGGAGGAGGTCAAAGGATCCACGACTATGATGAGCTTTTAAAAAGGATCAATGACGAGAACCTCGATCCTTCAAATTATAGCTGGTATCTCGATCTCAGGAAGTGGGGAACTGTACCCCACAGCGGTTTTGGCCTCGGCATAGAAAGGGTTCTCATGTGGATCTGTAAACTAGAAACCATCAGAGATACGATACCCTTCCCCAGGGATATCAGAAGAGTCTACCCTTAATTCGATGATTCCTTTCGAATTTTCATCATTCTTAATCCTAGGGCGGAAGACCAGAAGCTTGCAGCCAGACTTGAGACGGCTTCAGGGATCGCTACACCTTCCCATGGGAGAGACCAGACGAAGATTCCTATGATTCCAACTATCAAGGATAGGCTGCTGAAGAAAATGCTCTTTTCATTTAGGAAGTAGAATCCGAAAACTAGTAAAGAAATGATGAGGCTAACGAAGAATCCAACCGAGACATAGAAATGGATTATACCAAATCGCTCATTGAAGACCCCTACGAATAAGAGGAAAAGAGAGCTGATCAGGAAAATGTAGGAGCCTAGTTTTCCTATCTTACGATTCGTGTACTCCAGCAGCCCTAAAGAAAATATGATTAAAAGCATGCTTGTTACCACAAGTCCAGAATTAAAGATTAAAGCGCTTAGACCACTAACTCCGAGGTCGCTCAGCGCATTCCGCGACCAATTGAACCACGGAGAAACTCTTATAGCATAGAAGACTGTGGAGAAACCTACTAAGGGGGATAGAATCCCAAAGAGTCCGGTAAAAGTCGTGATTTTGATGGGTCTCAGATCTTCACACCTTTATATCAAATGATTTAAACTCGCCCGTCACAGGCTCAACCCTCACCTCAAAGTCCTCAACTCTCGCCATTACAGGTCCAATCCTACACCATTCAATGAATTTTTTCAACTTATCCTCTTCCCCCTCGGCGACTATCTCAACCCTACCATCTTCTAGGTTTTTTACCCATCCGGTTATGCTTAACTCTCTAGCCTTTTTCTGAGTACTACTCCGGTAGAAGACTCCCTGAACTCTTCCTGAAACATAGATATGGACTCGCATCATCCGTGTTTCTTCCCGAAGGCTCCGTATCGGGCTGAGATGTAGCAGCTTCCTTCATGCGATACCATGCAGGGTCCTATAGGGTTATCTGGAGTGCATGACGAATTGTATAGGGGGCAATCCCACGGGTAGATGACTGCTTTAAGCACTTCACCGCAACGGCAACCTTTTGGCATTGTGTAATCTTCTTCAGCCTCGATATGAAATCTTTTTGAAGCGTCGCATTCTTCAAACTCTCTTTTCAAGGCTAAACCAGAATTCTTTATTACGCCTATCCCTCTCCATGCCCCGTCAACTTTGTCGAAAACCTGAGCCATCATCCTTTGAGCTTTAGGGTTTCCCTTCTCCCTGACCGCGCGACTGTATTCATTCTCCACTTCTCCACGCCCCTCGAGAGACTGTTGAAGTATCATAGAGATAGCGAATAAGACATCAAGAGGCTCAAAACCCGCGACTACTTGAGGGATCTTGAAACGTTCAGCCACTTCACAGTAACCCGCGGATCCTATAATCGTGCTTACATGCCCGGGAAGAATAAAACCATGGATCGAGGATTCTCCTGACTCTAGAAGATATATCATCGCAGGTGGGATGAGAAGGTGGGCGGAGTATATACTGAAGTTTTTTGGAGGATTAGCGAGTATCTCTGCAGCAGTAGTAGGAGCCGTTGTTTCAAATCCAACTGCAAAGTGAACAACCTGTTTTTCCGTTCTCTCAGCGATCCTTACAGAATCGTGGATACTATATACTACCCGAATATCAGCTCCTCTTGCGTTCGCATCGGCGAGGGAGCCATGCCCTGAAGGGACTCTCAACATGTCGCCGAATGTTGTCAGGATCGCTTTCTTCTCAGCGATCCTTATAGCAACATCAATCTTGTTTGGAGGAACTGTGCATATTGGGCACCCTGGACCCATAAGAACCCCAACATTCTCAGGAAGCATATCTCTTATCCCATATTTGGTGATAGTATCTTCATGCGTGCCGCACACATGGACTATTCGAAATAACTCTCCTCCCGCCAAATTTTCGATACGATGAATAACTTTCTTGGCTAGATCGCTATTGCGAAAGCTTCGGATTAGAGGTAACATCTCTGAATAACTCTGAGAGGAGGTTAATAAATAATTTAAACAATCTTTAGCGTTAGCATTAAAAAGAGATGGAATTCAAGAAAATGTGTTTTGAATAAACTTAGAAAAATTTAAATTATTCCGTCTTCGCTTCTTTCGAATTAGGTGAAAAAATGTCAGCTGCTCCTCAGATGACCGGAACACCGGTTCTAATTTTGAAAGAAGGTTCCTCTCGAGAGAGGGGTAGGGGTGCCCAGAGGAATAATATCGAAGCCGCTCTTGCCATTGCCGAGGCCTTGAAAACGTCTCTTGGACCTAAGGGAATGGATAAAATGCTTGTAGATAGCTTTGGAGACGTAACTATAACAAGTGATGGACGTACTATACTTGACGAGATGGATGTGCAACATCCAGCTGCGAAGATGATGGTTGAGGTTTCGAAGACTCAGGACCAGGAGGTAGGTGATGGTACAACATCGGTAGTTATCATAGCTGGAGAACTTCTCAATCTGGCTCAGGATTTGATGGATAAGCAGATACATCCTACCGTTATCATCGATGGTTATAAGGAAGCTGCTGAAAAGGCTTTAGAGCATTTAGAAAAGATAGCCATCAAGGTCAACCCCAAGGATAAGCAGTATTTGCGAAAAATCGCTATGACATCTATGGCGAGTAAACTGGTGACGGGGAATAAAGAGCAGCTTGCTGATATAACGGTTGATGCGATACTCCATGTTGTGCAAGAGGATGAGGGGAAACTCAAAGTCGATCTCGACGATATAATGATCGAGAAAAAGCCAGGCGAATCGTTAACAGAAACGAAGCTTATCAAGGGAATCATCATTGATAAAGAGATTATTCATCCTAAGATGCCGCGTAGGGTTGAAAACGCTAAGATCGCCCTCATCAACAGGGCCTTCGAGGTAAAGAAAACCGAGTTTGACGCGAAAATAAACATAGAGTCTCCTGAAGAGATCGAAGCCTATCTACAGCAGGAGGAAGAGATGTTGAAGTCGATGGTCGATAAAGTAAAGAATGTTGGGGCAACAATAGTCTTCTGCCAGAAAGGAATTGATGATGTGGCTGCACACTTCTTGGCTAGAGAGGGTATACTCGCAGTTAAACAGGTTAAAGAATCTGACATGGAGAAGCTCGCTAAAGCGACTGAGGGAAAGATAAGCACCAACTTCGAGGATTTGAAGCCTTCTGATCTTGGTGAGGCTGGTCTCGTCGAGGAGAGGAAGATCGGCGACGACAAGATGGTCTTCGTGGAGAACTGCAAGAACCCGAAGGCTGTGGCGATTTTGATTAGGGGTGGAACTGAACGAATCGTCGACGAGGCTGAAAGATCTATACACGATGCTCTATCCGTGGTGAAAGATGTGGTTCTTGAGCCAAAAATAGTTGCAGGCGGAGGAGCGCCTGAAATCGAAGTAGCAAAGGCGGTTAGAGGCAAGGCTATAGGTCAGCCTGGTAGAGGTCAGCTAGCCCTCGAGAAATTTGCAGACGCGATCGAAGTGATACCGACAACCCTTGCGGAAAACGCTGGTCTGGATCCGATAGATATCTTGTCGGAGATTAAGGCTCGGCATGAGAAGGGAGAAATCTGGGTAGGCGTTGACGTCATAGGAGGGAGGGTCGAAGATTTGCAGAAGCTTGATGTCCTTGAACCTTTAGCTGTTAAGAAGCAGATCATCAAATCTGCGACGGAAGCCGCTACAATGCTACTTAAGATCGATGATGTGATAGCTGCTGCAAAAATGAAGGAGCCTAAGCCTCCAAGTGGCGGACCAGGTGGTCCTGAAGGAATGGGAGGGATGCCTCCCTATTAGCTCGAGGTGATGGGAATGGCTTATCTAGCTAGTGGACCAGGTGGTCAACCGATCCTCATCCTTAAAGAGGGTACTCAGAGGAGTCGTGGTTCAGAGGCTCGAAGCAGAAACATTGAGGTGGCTGTAATCATTGCTGATGCATTGAAGTCGGCTCTGGGTCCAAGAGGAATGGATAAGATGCTCGTTGACTCTCTCGGGGATTTGACGATCACAAACGACGGCGCCAAGATACTCGAAGAGATGGAGCTTGAGCATCCTATTGGAAAAATGATTAAAGAGGCTGCTAAGACTCAGGAGAACACTGTAGGGGACGGATGCACGACGGCTACGCTTCTCACGGGAGAGCTTTTACAAAAATCGGTGGCACTCCTCGACCAGAAGATCCATCCCACCGTCATCATAAGCGGCTTCAGGAATGCTGAGAGGCATGTTCTCAAGAAGCTAGAGGAGTTAGCTATCAAAGTCGATCTCAAAGATAAAGAAACCTTAAGAAAGGTAGCTTTGACTTCGATGAGCAGCAAGACGCTAGGGGCTGTCGCAAAACTATTTGCAGATATAGCTATCGAAGCGGTTATACAGGTTGCAGAGAAGAGGGGAGATACATACTACGTTGACAAAGACAATATACAGATAATTAAAAAAGAAGGGAAAAGCCTAGGAGAGACCGAGCTAGTTAAAGGTATTATTCTCGATAAGGAGGTTGTTCACCCAGGAATGCCTAAAAGGGTTGAAAACGCTAAGATCGCCTTGGTAAACTCGGCTTTAGAGGTTGAGAAGACCGAGATAGATGCGGAGATCAGGATACGTACACCGTCGAATGTGAAGGCATTCCTTGACCAGGAAGCTAAACTAATCGAGAAGATGGTTGAAAGAGTGAAGAGCTCTGGAGCTAACGTTTTGATCTGCCAGAAAGGTATAGACGATATTGCCCAATACCAGTTGGCGAAGGCAGGGATACTCGCCGTGAGGAGAGCCAAAGAATCTGACATGGAGAAGCTCGCTAAAGCAACTGGAGCCGAGATTGTCACTAGCCTTGAGGATTTGAAGCCTTCTGATCTTGGTGAGGCTGGTCTCGTCGAGGAGAGGAAGATCGGCGACGACAAGATGGTCTTCGTGGAGAACTGCAAGTCTCCAACTGCTGTCTCGATTCTCATTAGAGCGGGTTTAGAGAGGATGGTCGAGGAGGCTGAGAGGGCTATGAACGATGCCATATCTGTTGTAGCCGATGTCATCCAGACGCCCATGATTGTAGCTGGAGGAGGCGCAATCGAGCTAGAATTGGCTCGAAGTTTGAAGACCGTCGCGGCGAAGACGGGCGGCAGAGAGCAGCTTGCCATTGAAGCCTTCAGCGACGCCTTAGAGGTTATTCCAAGGACTCTGGCAGAGAACGCTGGTCATGATCCGCTTGACGTGATGGTTGCCCTGAGATCCGTTCATGAGAAAGAGGATGGGGTCTATACTGGCATAGACATAGCCTCTGGTAAGCCTGTTGACATGAGGAGCCTAGGGATCTACGACCCACTCAAAGTAAAAGAGCAGGCAATCAAAACCGCTACCGAGCTTGCGTCAATGATACTAAGGATCGATGATGTAATAGCAGCCTCCAAACCGAAGGAAGAAGAGAAGCCAAAACCCCCGAGCCCTGAAGGGTCAGGCGAGGAAGAATTTTAGACACTTCCCTTTTTTTTAAACCACTTTCTCGATAAGATTATCTTTTTTAGAAACTAATTAAATTGTATATGAATGAGACTCGTATTTTCGGGTTTGGAGGGAGTCTCAGAAAAGATAGCTTTAACTGGGCTCTACTGGAGGCAGCTGTAAAGTTAACCCCTACTAACGCAAGACTAGAGGTGTTTAGCAGGAATGATCTAGAACAAGTTCCATTATTCAATCAAGATATGGAGCATAACCCGCCTGATGTTGTTAGAATCTTCAAGAATATGGCTAAAAAATCAGATTCTATTTTAATCTCTACTCCTGAGTATAATTTCTCTTTTCCAGGCCTTCTTAAGAACCTAATCGACTGGGCTTCGAGACCTGATGAAGATAATGTCTTCAATGGTAAGCCGGTGGCTATTATGAGTGCATCAACAGGAATATTCGGAGGAATCAGAGCCCAGTTTCAACTTAGGCAGACTTTGCTGGCGTTGAATATGCATCCGTTAAACAGACCAATTGTTGCCATCGGGAATGCTGCTACAAAGATCGATGAGAATGGGTGTATTAGAGACGAGAAAACGAAAAAGAGGATAGAAGAACTACTGAAGGCTCTCATCGAGTGGACAAAGAGGTTGAAAGCGAATGGCTAAACTCTTATCAAACTCCCTTTTTATCTCGGAAAGGAGAATAAATCATAATATCTCAACAAGAGCCTTTAAGATAATAAACTTCTTTAACAGAGCTCTTCACTTCATTAAAGGCATTTATAAGCCTTGTCACAGCCCCAAGAGGACAAATTAACCCACAGGTTATTTTGAAATTTATTCATTTATATTTAGTTATACTGCAATTCTATATCTGTCTTTTAGTTCCTGCTTTTTACCTTCATTCCATGCTGTTACGTCGGTATAATACCCTGTTATCCTGCTCCACCATCGGACCTCTTTGCTGCCACAGTTAGGGCAGATCTCCAGTAATCCTGCAGTCGTATGCTGGCAATTACTGCAAACCGTCAGATCCTTTGTATAGCTGAAGTATCCGATCTGGCTGTTCCTCGCAATCCTCTGCGTCAGCTTGTACAAGGCCTCAGGATCCGAAGCAGCTTCGCCTAGCCAGACATGGAAGATGTTTCCTCCGCTCAGAATTGGGAAGAACTTATGCTCAATGTCGATCTTCTGCCCGAGAGGGATCTTTGCACCAACATAGGTATGCGTTCCATTACTATAGTAGACTGGGAGATCCCTTTTTCCCTTAGCGAGCGCTGAAGCTTGTTCCAAGTCCCCTTTAATAACCTGTCTAGCATACTTGCGATACTCTGGAGAAACCAGATCAGCTATGGCAAACGTTTGGGCAGTACTCTCCGCAGGCGTCCTCGCAAGCATGATCTTCATCCCAGTCTGCATCTCCAGCCCCTTTCTATACCTCTCCATATCCAGAAGAAGCCTTAGAGCAAGCCGAACAGCATCAGAGTCTTCATGGAGCTGCTTCCCTGTGAAGAACTGGACCATCTCATTTATGCCAACTACACCTATGACGTAAACAAGTTCGCTGAAGTCGACTGCGGGTGGAGCTTTATTTCCCGTCTTTGGGTCTCTGGGAGTTTGCGTTGCGAAAGGTATCAGATCTCCCTTGATAGCCCTATCCATCCAGAGCTTCTTCGCCTTAAAAACTTCTACAGCCAATCTCATATTCCTTTTAGCAGTTTCGAGAAGCTTCTCATAGTTCCCGTTAGCCTGATAAGCTAGCCTCGGCATGTTTATGCTAACAACTTGCCAGCCACCCATGCTAAAGTGGGCACCATCCTCGAACATCAGCTTCTCCTTGAAGAGTGGATCGCTCTCAGGAGTTGCCGCGAATTGATATGCACAGCACTGGTAGCATGAGATTCCATGACCGTAGCCTCGATAAGCTGGAAGCATGTTATCGAAATATGGTGCCCCAAACTTACTTACAGACTTGTGAACTAACATCCATAAATCATCATACTCGGATTTGAAAAACTCGGGCGAAACATAATTCTCATTTTTTGGGAAGTTGAACGGTTTTCCCCAATAGTCACCTTCGCTGGCAACTTCTGTTATCGCTCTAAAGAATGTTTGGACCTCATCTTCGTAATTGCCATAGACATCAGGTCCAACCTTCCCTTTCATTACAACTGGAACATTCTTCCAAATGTCTGGAACCCCCATAGGAAGCTGAATATTACTAAAGACGAGCTGCCCCCCCCTCGTCACATAAGTCTGTGTCAGCTCGTAGAACATCATTTGGGCTAGTTGCTTCACTTCTTTGTACGAGAGCCCCCGCATGAACGGTGCCAGAAACATCGTATAGTACATGAATCCTTGACCTCCGCTGAAATTCGTCTGACCTGCAGCTAGAACTTTAACACTATGTAATATTGCAACTTCAGGCTGCTTAGCAGGTCCAGCTACGCTGCTTCTGAATCCTGTACCATCAGGAAGGAGCCCATAGTACAGGAAGTAGCGGAGGTCCCAGTCTTGACAGAATGGGCGACTTCCAAAATATTCAAGGGTATGGATGTGGATGTCGCCTTGGTGGTGGGCGACTGCTAGTTCAGGCGGGAGTAATAGAAGATACTCCTCTTTACTCAGGCGGTCAGCCTTCTTCTTGTGCACCGTCTCAGGATTAGGTTGCAAATTTGCGTTTTCTCTAGCTTCCCAACCTGAACCTGTATCGATCTGGTATGCGTCATAGATTGGAGCACCAACACGTGTCAGTACATTCCTGTAGATTTGGAACTCTGGTTTCTCTTCAGACCATTCTATCAAAAGATTGTTTACCGTCTCTCGGATAAGAGGGCCGCTAACGAATTTAGGTTTCATTACTCTTATACGGCGTTCAATCTCGTCTGCTATCTTCTCAGCATAACCGCCATTTATAGGGTCAAGGTCGAACATTATCTTCGCTAGTTGCGTCTCTTCATGAAGTTGTTCAACTATTCTCCTCTTATCCCATGGTACAAGGTATCCGTCGGTGGTCCGAACCATTGGCATGCCTTTGTAAACTCTTTCAGACTTGTAGAACTCTTCTAAAACCTTCTGTTTTTCGGAGTGGAAAATACGCTTCTTAACCATCTATAGCCCCCTTAAGCTTCTCCTCATTGAGCACATCATTATGAAAAAGGTCTTCGGAAGAAAATATTTTAGATCCAACCTCGAGAATTGGAGGGTTCCCAAAAACATTTTTCATGATTAACTCTACTTGGGTTTCGGTATTGAACACTTTTTCCTCAAATGACTTTCCTAACTCTTTTATGTGCTTCTTCAACGTATCACAACGACTACAGTTGGGAATGGTATAGACCCTCGGAATCTGTTTAGGTGAACTCATCTAAATCAACTGCCTGGCAAAGAATCTAAGCGCAGATTATTATTTAGAAAAGTTGTTTAAAAATATGCCTTATTTTTTCATAATATTTTCAAATATTATTAATAATCATATATTTCTAATAGAAAAGGATATTTGTCATAAAAATATGTGACAAAATATTATTCAAAGCACACGTTAATAATTTATATATTTGTTCAGAAAAATCAATTATAAGAAAAATCAGGATTAACAAAAATGACTGTTATTATCTGTTTAGTTGGAACCCATCTAAGGCGTCCATTTGATGGGATAAGATTCTGGAGCAAGAGGCAGGGAATAACTAAGCTTTACCTTCTCTACAGCAATGTTGAGGCAGAGGATGAGACAGCCATCTTCAGCTACATGTCTAGAAGAAATGCTGAGGAGCTGAAAAAAAGGTTGGAGATTATGGATCCAGTAATGATAGGCTTCGATCCGATGAATCAGAGAGACGTGTTTAAAAAGATTTATGGGATAATGTCTAAGGCTAGAAAAGATGGAGAAGAAGTTTTAATCGACGTTACATCGACTACAAACCTGACTCAAGGTATAGCCCTCACCATAGCCCTCATGTTCAGGAATGCTAGAGTATACACTGTTCCATCTAAACAGCCTGCATGGTACGTAGCCGGCAAGGTTGGAGATACAAAGTTTGAGGAGTGGTTTGAGAATGCTAGGAATCAACCAAGTTTAGATCCAACGGAGATCAAGTTACCAGGTTATAGGCTTGAGCCTCGAACCAAGCATGAAGAGAAAGAGTGGGAGATGGAAAAAAGGATTGTCAAGCTTCTCAAGGAGAATAGTGGCTCTGCAGACTCTGTCAGCGATATTATAAGATGGCTTGGTTACAAGGCTGCAAGCTCAACCCTTAGAAACAGGTTCAGCAGATATATCTCAAGACTTGAGATGAGGGGTCTTGTGGAAAGTGAGAAAGGTTCAAAGATGAAAGCGATTCGTCTGACAGAGTTCGGCTCCATATTTGCTGAGGCTCTTACCGAGGATTTTCACGTATAATGATTGTTACAAATATAATTTTATACTTGACATTTGAAGTGAAACATATAAAGAGGAGCCTCTTCCATTTTCTCTTTAAACAATAAATTTTCGAGAAAATCTAAATAATACCAAATATTATTGATTAGACTCTCATCTTTTATTGGATGTAAAGAATTATTTTTGGATAAGCTTTTAATTGATCAAAACATAATAGATTCAGATAAAATATTGGAGGAATAAATCTGTTACTTCAATTTTCGTTAACGCCTTCTGAGGGAAAAAGGCTGATAGGACGAGCGATCGCCCAGATGGAGATAGTTCAAAATGCGTTAAAAAATGGTATAATCATTATTGCGACAAGCACAACGACTAGTTATGTTGTTGAAGAATTACTTGGAAAAAAGATAGAGAACAAGGGGATGTTTACCGCGGGAGTTGTCACAGCGAAGGGGTGCTGTACCACTGATCCTAAAGGGAGGTATCTTCATCATGTTATTGAGAAAGGAAAAGTTACTGAGATGCAGACAAATGAACTACCCAAAATATTACCTCGGATGGGGCCTACTGACATCTTCATCAAAGGAGCTAATGCAATAGATCCTTTAGGTCAGGCTGCAATATATCTAGGTGGAGCAGGCGGAGGAACGATCGGCACTGCTTGGGGTTACATCACATCCTTAGGCATTAAAACCATAATCGCAGTTGGGTTAGAGAAACTCGTTCCCTTCGATCTCTCCGACATTGCTCCTAGGATGGGTGTTAAAACAGTAGACAAATCTCTAGGCATGGCGGTTGGCATGATGATAGTAAAAGGGGAAATCGTGACAGAGGTTGAGGCTATCAATATGCTTACAGGGGCGACAGCAATGCCTATGGGAGGAGGAGGCATAGATGGAGGAGAAGGTTCAAAGGCATTCCTTCTCGAAGGCGACGAAGATGAGATAAAAGCCGCTTACGAACTTATCTGCAATATTAAAAGCGAGCCTCCTCTGAAAACGAAAACCGTCCTCTGCGGATTATGCGATGCAAAGTGCGACTACAAGGAAACTTGATTTTTTCAATAATTCTTTCTCTAAAGTTGGTTTCTAGAACTTAATTATAGATATTTTCTGCGTAGGCTTCTATTCATCCGATAGTTTAAAAAGTAGCAGATGCTTCCACCAATAATTTTCTTCTCTTCACTATTTAGAAACGAGATTGTGCATCATGTTTTAAAGCTTGGATACTTACTTAATTTTAATATGAGTTTAACGCCGCCTTGGAGAACGGTTCGCTCAACGTATATCAAATCTGAAGAAGAAACCAACCCTGCTTTAGGATGCCTCCCTGAAAATAGACCCTTCAAAGATTACATGAGATATGGTTTAATAATCTTGGATAAGCCCCCAGGCCCCACAAGTCATGAAGTGGTGGCCTGGGTGAAAAAACTGTTGAATATCGATAAGGCTGGTCATGGCGGCACCCTCGACCCTAAGGTTACAGGTGTTCTCCCCATAACTCTGGAAGAGTCTACTAAGGTCGTTCAAGCTCTCCTTCAGGCTGGTAAGGAGTACGTCTGCATCATGCGAACTCATGGCGAAGAGAAAGAAGAGAGGGTGGTTCAGACTCTGAAGCTTTTTGAAGGCAGAATCTACCAGCGCCCGCCGTTAAGGGCGTCTGTAGCTCGAAAGTTGAGGATCAGGATCATCTATTACCTCGACTACTTGGAAGGAGATGGAAGGAACTGGCTTTTCAAAGTGGGTTGTGAAAGCGGCACATACATTAGAAAACTCTGTTATGATGTAGGAGAGGTTCTTGGAATAGGAGCTCACATGCATGAGCTCAGGCGTATAAGGAGTGGACCGTTCACAGAGGCTGAATTATATTCAATATATGATGTAGCTGACGCAGTTGACCTTCTCAACGAAAAAGATGACGAAACACATCTACGCAGGATCATACGCCCCGTTGAAGACGCTCTTAAACTTCTACCGAAAATCTGGGTGAGGGACTCTGCAGTCGAAGCCATTTGCACGGGCGCTTCACTTGCGGTTCCCGGAATCTTGCGCTTTGAGTCAAGTATAGAGAATGGCTCGATGGTGGCTGTAATGACGCAGAAGGGAGAGGGAGTGGCTTTGATGAAGGCTGTAATGTCGACGAATGATATTCTATCGTCAGAACATGGTATCGCTTGCAGACCTCTCAGGGTCTTGATGCGCAGAGGGACGTATCCTAAAATGTGGTGAAAAGTGGCTGAGCATTATTTTTCTTCAACCCCGAAATCCAAGGTTAGATTAGGGTTGATCAGATGCCAGCTCAGGGGACAACTTTTCGAGTTTTTCACATCCTCTGGAATATTCTCATACAAAAGGATCGATTCAGGCACGAGGCTTCTAATAGAATCAATGATCCTGCCTGGTGCTGGGTCCATCCTTGACTTGGGGTGCGGCTATGGTCCTGTCGGGATAGTTGCGGCTAAAATTAATCCTAACTTAGAGGTCTGGATGACGGATGTTAATGAACGGGCTGTTGAATTGGCTTCAAGAAATGCTAACAGGAATAGAGCGTCAAATATTAGAATAATCAGGGGATTTCTATACGAACCTGTTAGACAGATGTTCTTTGATACAATTCTAGCAAATCCACCTATCTCCGCTGGTTCAAACACGCTAGAGTTCATCGTAGAAGGGTCTATGAGGCATCTGAAGTCCGGGGGCTCAATCCAGCTAGTAGTTAAGACTAATAAAGGAGGGAGAAATCTTTCCAGACTTCTTGAACAATACTATGGGCGGTTCGAAATAATAGGAAGGAAGGGCGGCTACCGTGTAGTAAAAGCTGATTTTGATCTATAAGAGCTTAAGATTTATAGAACTATAGGCTAGATGTGTATTATGAAGCCCGGTCTTCTAGTGGACAAGGATGATGGGCTTTGGACCCTTCGACGGGAGTTCGAATCTCCCCCGGGCTACCATGACACCGTAGTCAGGACGACGTTCAAACTCTCGGGTTAATCATGGTACTTGAGGGAAGGGATTTCAGCACCTCCGCCTACCAGTGAAAAGCGACTCTCCATTTGTGCACAAATTTCCCACGAAATTTTTCGGTTCTTAGATGATGCCAGCCAGCCTTTTAGGAAAATTTATGTAGGCACAGATTTTATTTAGAAGAGGAGATATTAAAACTGTGACAACAACAAAATTGGATCTAACAAGGGAATACAAAACATATTACACGGCAAAGACAACGCCGGAAGTGGTTGAATTTGATGAGGCACAATTTTTATCAATAGACGGCAGAGGTGCTCCTGGCAGCAAAGAATTTACAGCCAAAATAGAGGCGCTATATCCCGTCGCTTATGGTGTAAAGAGTCTTTGCAAAAAGCAAGATAACGATTTTGGGGTTCCAAAACTTGAAGGCCTCTGGTGGGTTGAATCGGACAAACCTGCATTGGAAGTCCCCCGTGAGGAATGGCGATGGAAACTTCTCATTCGTATGCCAAAATTCGTAACTTCTGAGATTGTTGAGAAAGTCAAGGCAGAGATCATCAAGAAAAAAGATATAGAATTGGTCAAGGAAATTATGTTCGAGAGAATAACCGAAGGTAAATGCGTTCAAATTATGCATGTCGGTCCTTATTCAACCGAACCTGAATCGCTATCAAAGATGAGAAAACTGATGGAAAAGGAAAATCTCATTGAAAACGGTCTCCACCACGAAATCTATCTTTCTGATCCAAGACGAGTGCCCGGAGAAAAAATGAAGACGATACTGCGGCAACCAGTAAAAGAAAGAACATAAAAAGGGTAAAAAATGCAATACGAGAACATTCTCAAGAGACTAAAAGCATTATCTAACCCCAAGGCAGTAGAAGGCATGGCACGGTTTGGTATTAATCCAGAGAATACTTATGGAGTTTCTATTCCGAACCTGAGGAGAATAGCAAAAGAAATCGGAAAGGATCACTCTCTTGCTCAACAGCTTTGGTTATCATGTATTCATGAAGCGCGTATACTTGCGAGTATGATCGATGATCCAAATCAAGTGACAGGAAAACAAATGGATTTGTGGATAAAGGATTTTGACTCATGGGACGTATGTGATCAGTGTTGTATGAATCTGTTTAGTAAGACATCAATGGCATGGGAGAAGACAATAGAATGGACAAAGCGCGAAAAAGAATTTGAAAAGCGTGCAGGTTTTGTCTTGATAGCGTGTTTAGCATGGTATGACGAGGAATCACCAGACGAGAAGTTCTTGGTCTTCCTGCCTGTGATAAAACAAGGGGCTAATGATGATAGAA
>JAGTQU010000029.1 GCA_018396695.1 Candidatus Bathyarchaeota archaeon
AAGGAGTCGGAGATGTGTTTAGAGGAGACTACTGCAGAGATCGGCCAACCGTTCCCGAGAGCCTTCGCCAAGGTCATCACATCGGGATCCACATGGTAGGATTCTGCACCCCAGAGAGTCCCTAGCCTTCCTAAACCCGTCTGAACCTCGTCTAGGATCAGCTTCACACCATGCTTGTCGAGAACCTTCTTAACCTCCCTGAAGTAACCGTCAGGGGGCGTGACTATTCCGCCGACTCCCATAACCGGCTCGGCGACGAAGGCTGCAACGTCTCTAGAGGTGCCGAAGTTTATGATGTCCTCCACCATCTTGGCGCACTGGAGACCGCAACCAGGATGCTCCAAGCCGAGGCTGCACCTGTAACAGTAGGGTGCGGGGACGTGGATTATCCCTGGGAGGTATGGCCCCATAGCGTAGTCTTTTGAATACCCTGCTACAGGGGTCCCGAGAGACCTCGACCCGAATGACTGCCCGTGATAAGAGCCTTGAAGAGTTAAGACCTCGTGTCTCTTCGTATGTCTTCTAATCAGCTTCAAGGCAACGTCATTCGCCTCCGAGCCACTAGTGTGGAAGGTCACTCTGCAGGGCTTAATGGGAGATATCGACGCAAGCTTTTTCGCTAGTTCCAGGGGTGGGATCGTGTAGTATGTTTGCGACGCGCAGTGGACGAGCCTCTCCATCTGCTCCTTCACAGCCTCCTGAACCCGCGGGTTATTATGCCCCACGTTCATGGTTGCGATCCCGGCCCAGAAATCGAGGTATCTTTTGCCTTCAACATCCTTCAAGTATACGTCTCTGCCTTCCACTATTACTATCGGATAGGGTTTCCCGAAGCTCGTTACGACGTAATCGCCATACTCCTTCATGAATTCGTCGACGCTGACCAAGAATGATCCCTAGAAAAGATAGGGGATTCCCTTAATAAGTCTTCAAACATCTAGCCGCTAGGGTTTGAGACTATCTAGACTCCTCGATTAAGAAGTAGACTACTAAGAGACTCGCGGCGACCGAGGCGAGGCGGACGAGCATGGGGGCAGCAAACCCGAGAGACTCGTATAGAACCCCTCCGATATAGGGGGCTGGGACACCGATCAGAAGGGAATATGTTGAGAGCTTCCCAAGCGCCATGGATCTCCTTTCAGACGGCACTCTCTCAGAGAATAAGGCTAGGTGGGCGGGTATCCACATCGCGTGGGCGAGACCTGAGAAGACTTGGAGGATGAGGAATACGGGAAACTCTCTTGAAAGGATGAATCCAGTCATGACTATCATGTTTGAGGCTTCCGATAGCATGAGGAACATCTTCCTGCCGTATTTATCCATCAACCATCCGACAGGCAACTGGGATAGACCCCAAGACAAGCCGAACATGGTTGACATGAATCCTAACTGGACGGTGTTGAAGTTCAATGCATCGACTAGAAGCGAATAGAGGATCGAGCTGCTCACCCCGTAGCTGAATGACCCTATGAAGTTGATGGCATAAAACGGGGTAAGCTCCGACTCGAATCTGAAGGCTACAGACAATCTCTCGTAAAGATTAACTCTAAGCACAATGGTCTTCGGGCTCTTCTTCAGCGTCTCTTTCAACCTCAGGGAGAGGTATATCGTGTTGAAAGATTCGGCTGCGATGCATGAGAGAAATATGATCCAGTATCCGTTGTTTAGAGCAAGGTATCCACCAGGCGAAGCCATCACTATCGACGCAAGGAGGCCTATAGACATATAGACGCTTACAGCGGTGCCTATCCTAGAGCTTTCAACAGACTCCGTGACTAAGGCCGATTCAGCAGGGTTAGTCTGCTGCCAAGTCGCCGAGAGACCCATGAAAACCCCGAAGCCGATCAAGTGGATCCAGTCTTTAGCTATGAAGCAGAAAATCAACGAGGTGACGCGGAGCAGTATGGAGACCACTATGATCGGCTTCCTCCCCCAGAGGTCAGAAAGCTTCCCCCACAGAAGCGATCCTAATGCTGACGACAGGGTCATGACTCCTTGCACTAATCCAAGCTGAGGTACGGTAGCCCCCAAGTGGATCGCGTAGGGTTGCCAGACTACGTAGAACATCCCGAAAAAGACTTCTGTGATGAGCGAGCGGATGGCCATTACCCTAATATTCTCGCTAAGGTTTAGAGTAAGCCAAAGACTTTTTAGAAAGCTGCGGCCCCTCATCGTCAACAAGTGATCCAAGATCTCTATTTAAAACCCTAAGGGATAGAGCACCATCAAACCGTGTCTAAGCGAAGCCGAGCTCGCTTAGAAGCCTATATGTGAAAGTCCTGCTAGGCTTCTCAAGGAAAACCTTAAGATCTTCGGGAGAATCTATATCTAGTGAGACCCTGGGAGACCTATAGACCTCTGTTTTAACCCTCGCAGCGGCGGCTGAATCGAGATGCATTCTAAAACTATCTGAACCGTAGCGTGGGGGAATGACTCCGGGTGGACGTTGAAGCATGGCGTTTGTTCCCCCGTCCAGCGATGGGGAGATAACGACCGCTCTCGGCTTCGGGGGGAGAGCCGTGATCTCGTTGATGTCTTCAGAGGTTACCAAGGGTATATCTGAGGGGAGTATCAGAATCGAGGATCCGCCCTTTTCGAGACACCAGTCTACAACCTGGCTTATGGCTTCGTTCAGCCCTGATCCCGTTTGGAGGATGCTCTGAACACCGAGTCCATCAGCCAGCTTCAAAACATCCATATCTGGGCTGACTATGATCGCATCTGAAACCGTCATCGAATTCTTCACAGCGTTCAGAACGTCCCTCAACATGGATGCCGTTAACAGGCTTCTCTCAGAGGGCTTAAGCAGACTTGAGAGCCTTGACTTAGACTTTGAAAGAGATTTAACCGGGATGGCTGCGAAGACTCTCCCCAAGGGTCAGCCTCTCATTCTAAGAGCTTTGAGAGCAGCTTCAGCTAGACTAATCTTATCCAGCATACTCCTCATCACCGTATTGGTGGCGATGACGTCTATGCCTAACCCCTCTATTCTACCGCATTCGCCCGAATCTGCGTTGTCGATGATGAAAGCGTCAAGAAAATCCTTGTAGAGGTCTGCCACAGCGTGGGCTGAGACTTCGAGTCCTAAACCCTCCATGAGTTTGTCAGCTGGACCTTTGACGGGTCTACCTCCCACGATTGGGCTTATTCCAACAATCCTAGCACTCGCCTCCTGAAGCGCTTCCCTAATCCCTCCAACCGAGAGGATCGTTCCAATGCTAACTATCGGGTTGCTTGGGCATACGATGATCCCGTCTGAGGATTCGATAGACTCCAACACTCCCTGCGAGGGCTTCGCCTCTTCAGCCCCTTCAAAGCAAACACCTAGGACCTGATCGGTTGACCCCCGCTTAACTAGGTACTCTTGGAAGTGCATCTTCCCCGCGTTCGTCTTGACGTACGTCTCGAATCTGTCGTCGGTCATCGGCAGAATTCTGGCTTTGACGCCTAAAGCCCTTCTATGCCTGTCAGTCACCTCTGAGAGCCGGAGCCCCTCCCTCAGGAGCCTAGTTCTGCTTATATGGGTGGCGAGATCCATGTCTCCTAGGTTGAACCAAGCCTCGTAGCCGTATCTTTTCAGAAACTCTAGGCAGTGAAAAGTGTCTCCCTTTATCCCCCACCCCTTCTCCTCGTCGACGATGTCTGCTAGAGTGTACGTGACTATGTCTATGTCTGGGGAGATGCGGAGTCCATGGAGTTCAATGTCGTCTCCGGTGTTCACGATGACTGTAACATTCTCCTCAGGGAGGACCCTGACGAGGCCTTGGAGGAAGCGAGCTGCTCCGACGCCCCCTGCCAAACATGTCACTCTGTTCATCTTCAGTTAGCTTCCCTCATCTAATACGAAATGGATTCACGGAAACTTTTGATTCACTCCCCCTTGAACCTAGGCTTCCTCTTCTCGAGGAACGCTTTTATGCCCTCCTTAGAGTCTTCTGTGTCGAAGCATTTCGCATATAACTGGATCTCTTCCTCATCGCCTTCTTTGATCCCTTTAACCGAGGTCAGGTTGATGAGTTGCTTACAGTATTTCAACGGGATAGGCGCCCTCGATAGTATCTTCTCTGCAAGAGCCTTCGCCTCAGCCATGAGCGCCTCATGCTTGACAACGCTGTTAACGAGACCGAACTGTAGGGCAGTCTGGGCGTCGAGGGTTTCTCCGGTGAAGAATAGGTGTTTCGACCTTCTTGGACCTATGAGGCGCGGGATCCTCTGGGTTCCGCCGAAGGGTGTAACTATGCCTAGACCCAGCGGCGGCTCCCCGAAGACGGCTTTCTCAGAGGCGACGGCTAAGTCGCAGGCTGCTACTAGGTCGCAGCCGGCTCCGAGGGCATACCCGTTCACGGCTGCTATGATAGGCTGGGGCAGGTTCTCCATCTTGTCGAGTATCCTGTGCGCGGTACGTGCGAAGGATTCAGCCTCCCTGCTCGTCATCTTTTCCAGAGCCTTGATGTCTCCTCCAGCGCAGAAGGCTCTGTCTCCGGAGCCTGTGGCTATGAGGACGCCTATCTGAGTCTCTTTATGGAGCTCGTCTAAAACCGACTCGAATTCTAGGAGGGTTTTCTCCCTCAGAGCGTTCAAAACTTCAGGCCTGTTCAGGGTTACTGTTCTGATCCTTCCTTCAGTCTCAACTAAGATGTCCTGGAAGACCATTTGAACGATACTCCTATCTTATTGAGTAGTTGGCCGAAGGGTTTATAATATGTGGGCTGAATCTGTCGGATTCAACACTTTTATTAGTTTGAATTGAAGTCATAAATATGATCAGCTATGTCGTGTGGCTGCCGAAGCAAGAAGAAGGTTCAGAAGGAGAAGAAGGAGTAAAACTCCGGATACTCCATTTCTATTTTCTATCCTTTTTTCGTTTCTATGAGGGTGATCTATGCTATTGCTTCTAGTGATCCTTTTTAATCTGCTTAGTTTTTGAGAAACCCTTTATTCCATGATGATGCTTCTTAAGTAGTATGAGCAAAACGGACCTCAAATTGATTAGAAGGCTGTCTGACGCCTTTGGGCCTCCAGGGGCTGAGGAGGAGCCACGGCAGATCCTTCGAGAGGAGCTTGAGGACGTAGCCGATGAGGTTCACGTGGACAAACTCGGAAACATCTTCTTCCACCACCGGGGTGAGGAGGGGCAGCCTACTGTTATGCTTGCCGCCCACATGGATGAGGTTGCATTCCTGATAACTTTCATCGAGGATTCAGGTTTCCTTAGGTTCCACCCCCTCGGAGGCGTAACACCTACGGTCATGCCTGGGCAGAGGATAGTCTTCAGGGGGAGGCAGAGACCTTTGAGAGGGGTGGTCGGGACGAAGCCCCCGCACATTTTGACGGAGGAGGAGAGGAAGAAGCCTCCAGCCATGGAAGAGCTCTTCATAGACGTCGGCGCTGAGAGCGCGGACGAGGCTGAGGAGAAGGGCTTCTACATAGGGATGACAGGGGTCTTCGACGTAGAGTTCACCGAGCTAGGCGGAGGATACGTGAGGGGGAAGGCTTTCGACGACCGTGTCGGCTGCGCCGTGATGGCGAGGGTCTTCAAATCTCTGGAGGGGTCGAGCTGCAACCTCATAGCGGTAGGGACTGTGCAGGAGGAGGTCGGCTTGAGAGGGGCAAGGACGGCGGCTTGGCAGATCGATCCAGACTACGCGTTAGCCATCGAGGGAACCTTCGCAGCGGATGTTCCAGGCTCTAAACCCCATCAGACCTCAGCAAGCCTGAGGAAGGGACCTGTCATCACGATCGCTGATGCAAGCGTCATCGCTCACCCTAAGGTGCTCCAGACTCTGATCTCTTGCGCGGAGGCTGAGGGCTTGCCTTACCAGTTCAAGAAGATGCCGATGGGTGGAACCGATGCTGGCTCGATACACTTGACTAAGGCAGGCATCCCTAGCGGAACGGTGGCAGTCCCCTGCCGTTACATCCATGGACCAGTGTCTGTAGCCCACGCTGAGGATATTGAGAATACCGCCCTCCTCATCGAGGCCTTTGTGAGGAGGATCCAGTCATAGATCGCGGCTCTCTAGGCGAATCCCCCTTTTCCCTGGTTTTCAGGCGTTTTTAGCGTAGTTTATTTTCAGGTCTGTGATGAGGTTTCTCAGACTCTCTGCCTCTTCGTCGCTGAGGTAGGGTTTTAATTTTTCCGAGATTAGGCTGATGCAGTCGATGGCGGTTGAGGCTCTTTTCAGGTCTTTCACGGTCTCCTTCTTCCCTGGAGCAAGCTGGAGCCCGATGTATTGCCAGGCCTTCGAGGCGAGGATGCCTATGAAGATTTGGAGGAGCTGCTCAATGTCGAGGGATGTGAGGCTTAAGGATGTCTCTTCTTCCCCTTCTCCATTCATCTTGCTCACCTTCTCATTAAAGTTTTAACCTTGAGGGTTAAATCTTCTCTTGTGTCCTTATGCACGAGAATAGGCTTGCGTATTTGAGCGGATACTCTTTCAAGACCCTTAGGTTTGATAAGGCTGTTCTACCAGTCGGCTCGACTGAGTATCATGGAGATCATCTCCCGTACGGCACTGATGCGCTCGTCGCTGAGAAGCTCGCGGAGGAGGCGGCTGGGAGAGTTGAAGGGGTTCTGGTTCTTCCTACGCTCCCCTTCGGCATGAGCCTCCATTATGCTTCGTTCCCGATCTCCTTGACTCTGACTACGGGGACCCTGATCTCGGTGCTGAAGGAGATCTTCTCTTCTCTACTGAGGCATGGGATCTTGAAACTGCTCGTCATCAACGGTCATGACGGGAACATCGCCGCGATCGAGGCGGCTTCCAGGGAGTTCCGTGTCGAGCATCCTGAGCTGAAGATAGCTGTCCTCGAGGCATGGTGGGAGACGGCTGCTAGGAGCCTCCCCGAGGGCACGTTCGAGGCGATGGGCGGGCTGGGGCATGGGGGAGAAGGGGAGACCTCTATGATGCTCGCTCTGGCTCCTGAGCTGGTTGACATGAGCAGGGCTAGAGGGATGGAGCCGAGGCTACCTGAAGGCGTTCAGGTTAAGTGGCTCTTCCACGAGATAACCCCTTACGGTGTGACTGGCGACCCAGGGAAGGCTACGAGAGAGAAGGGTGTGATGATGAGGGACGCGCTTCTGGATCTCCTAGTATCCTTCCTGAAACGAATGGATGAGGATGATTGGAGCCTTCGAAGGGCTTCTGAAGGTTGATGATCTTCTCTGAGCCGTTTCTATGCTTTAATTTTAGTTGTGGTTTTCGGAAGGTTTTGCTCGAGGTGGAGTGTTCTAATTAATAGATTATTTAAGGTGTTCCGTTCAAAAATAAGGAGGGGTCGATATGCAGAGGAAGATGCTCGCCGCTAGAGCCGACTTGGCCGACAAGGTCTCTGAGATTGCTATGCGTAAGGGAACCCTCTACGATTTCGTGAATGATATTCTTGAGCAGGCGGTTAGGGCGGATTCGATGGGTCTGACGCTGAGGGAGGTCGTCGACGAGAGGTGGATCCTAAGGGATGCGAAGGATGCTGGCTTCATAGTCTTCCCTGAGAGGCTGGTTTACGGTCTGATCGAGAAGGCTTGCAAGACTCCGAAGAAGGAGCTGCATGGCTTGTGGTATGAGACGGGAGAGTGGTACGGGAAGTATTTCGCAGATCCTAAGAAGTTTGGGAATGTGATGAGTCGTCTTCTCTGGGATGCTTCCGAGTTCAATATAGTTAAGGAGGATAAGGAGACTCTGCGTCTAACCTGTCTAAGCCCGAAGTTCTCGGAGTCGCATACTGAGCTTTTCAGCAAGTTTCTTGAAGGCGCCTTCAACGCTCTAGGATATGAGAAGGAGTCTGGTGAGGTGCTCAAGGGCATCATTGATCTGAGGTTCAGGAAGAAGGCGAAGGGGGGGTAGATGCCGAAGCCTGAGAAGGATAAGAAGCTCATTCGGGCTCCTGAGGACCTCGTCTCTAGGCTTAGCGAGGCGGCGAGCTTAGAGGGTAAGAGCTTCTACAGGTACATCTCCGAGGTCTTGGAGCAGGCGGTTAGGGCGTTCGAGATGAAGCGGAGCCTAGAGGAGATTATCGACCGTTTCGAGCTCATGGAGGTTCACAGGGAGGCTGAGTCGACGTTCGCGCCGAAGGAGGCTCTGGATCTCCTGATCGGTAAGGCTGATGACGCGGATGGGGACTCGCTTAGGCGGATGTGGTATGGGACGGGCAGGCTTTACGGGATGTATTTGAAGAGGTTTGATGACCCCTTCAACGCTTTCATACGGCTGCTCGGCGATGGGTTGTGGGGCATTAAAAGAGTTGAAGTTAACTCCGAGGGGGAGAATATTGACCTGAGGTGCGTCTCCTCCATCGTTCCCGAGGAGATGTCGAAGCTCATCAGCGGGTTTATCGAGGGGGTAATGCACTCCCTCGGCTACGAGACTGAGGGTATTGAGAGTTTCAGGGGGATTATTTCCCTCAGGTTTGTCGAGTCTCGCGGTCGAAGCTGACCAGATGTTTTTAAACATCCGTATTAAAAATATGTTTTGAAAATGTTATTTTTTGCATTATTTTTTCGTGGCTTATCCTTTAGGTTCAGGGACGGGCTTATTATAGGTCTGCGTCGGCATACGGATCTTTAAAAAATGTATTTTAAAACGGTATCAATTAACTTTTATTTTAATTATATATGTTTTTGATGAATCTTTTTTGTGAAATTTTTGTGTGAAGTTGTATACAAAGGGTTGCATATGGTTTACACAAGGTATAAATAGGAAACTGTGTAAAGTATTATCACCTCTATTTAGAGGAAGGAAATGAAAATGGAAAATAGGAAAATACTAGCTTTAGGGATAGTGCTACTTTTCGCATTCAGCATACTAGGCGTGGCTTTGCCTGTCTACGCAACAGTTAGCGGTTCAATAGATCTGGTTCGACCCACTCTGGTTGCGCCTGGAGGACCAATAGAGCTCGACTGCCTTTCAGGCGGTTTCTCGGCTACTGGAGGCACCGTCTACTTCTACTACAGCAAGAACGATGACCCTGAAATCTCAGACGGTGACGTATACTTCGCCAGCGTCAAGACAGCTGATTTAGACGATTCGGTTACAGTATTCCTGCCCAGCACCATCGACGTATACGATGAGTACTATATCAAGGCAACTGACCTGAAGAGGGTGGAAGCCACAGCTGTCGTCGCCGACGACTCTTTCGAAGTCCCTGAGACTTATCCTGAGATAAGCATTGACCCTTCAAGCGGTAACGTCGGGGACTATCCTGAGATCAGCGGCGAAGACGCTGACGATTACGTGACTGCTTACGTCTTCTGGAAGACATATGACAGTGCTTACACGGAGTCTGAGACTATTGTCGGCGGCGAATTCACGGAGGAGGATTTTGAGATCCCCAACGCCTTCGAGGGAACATACAAGATCATAGTCCTATTGGAAGATGGGGATACCTTCGCCACGTATGTGGAGTTCTCCGTTGAGCCAGCCATCGAGCTTACACTCCCAGCAACCTACAGCATAGAAGCGGATGAGCTTGACCAGTACATCGACGTCGTGGGGACAGGCTTCCCTGAGGGCACAATCGCAGAGGATTCCATAACCGTGGTCGTGAAGAACTTCAAGACTGGAGCCACAATCGAAACCTATGAATCACTGCACGGCGAGGTTGAGGTTGGAGAAACTGATGACGGCTATTTTGAGATCATCGATCTAGAGCTTGACGCTCTCGAGGCTGGAGTAGCCACTCTCCGCATACCCGTAGACGGGAGCACGAAGACCTTCGAAGACGTGTTCTACGTCTCCTCTCCGACAGCTGAGGCTGATTTCACCGCAATAACACACTACAAAGTAAGCCCAACTGAGGGCTACATAGGCGACGACGTCACCTTCGCCTTCATCAACCTACCTGCTCTCGCAACGGTGGACATAGACTTTGTAGGAGAGACAGTAACTCATGACGTTGTCACGGGCGAGCTTTCAGACGACTACGGTGCGCTAGAATACACTTGGGAAGACATTTCAGACCTACCTGGAGAAACCTACACAGTTAGAGCATTCGTCACGATTGGAGCGACAACCAGGGAGAAGAACATCGGAACCTACACAGTTAAACCATCATTCGAGGTGCAGGATGGGACAGGCGACGAGCTCACTGAGGGCTCGGTTGGCGACGAAGTTGTTCTTGTAGGAAACGGCTTCCCAGCTGATGCTACGATTTCAACCGCCTACTTCGGCACCGAAGAGGTAGGATTGACTGAGGCAGACACTGGAGCAACTGGAACCTTCGAGATCGACCTTGATGAGAACGGAGATCCTCTAGTGATTCCTCACATCAGTGGTGGAGGGAAATCCGTCACAGTCAAGGTTGAAGGAGAAGACCCTGATGGTGAAACCGTCACAGCTGAGACCAGCATCATCATCAACCCGATACTAGTCATGGCTGAGACAGGCGACTGGGATCCAGGTGTGCTTGAGCCTGATGGAAGCTGGACGGATTACGATGATGCCGACATATTCCCAGGGAACCCGATCTGCATTGTCGGATGGGGATTCCTAGCAGGCGAAGCAGTAACGGTGAAACTATACGACGAGGACGATAAGCTGATAGGCTCCGCAACCATACTTAGCGGAGAGAAAGCCGACTCAGACGGGGACCTAGAGCTGATCGCTCAGCTCCCAGTCTTCAAGGCTTTAAGTGGCAAAGATAATGTTTACCTCACTGTAGCCGGAGCAACCTCAACGAACAAAGCTGACTCAGAGGCATTCGACATAGCTGCTCCCGATGATGTTTTTGCGAAGCTGTTCTTCGGCTTGGAAGCTGACGGCGACCTCGACACCGACGTATACGTTGGAGACAATGTCAAGGTCATAGGCTGCGGCTTCGAGACGAAGAGCCTCACCCTCCACGAAGTCGTAACCGGCGCTGACCTCAAATCAGTATCCGCCACGAACGGATACTTCGAAACAAACCTCACAATCCCGGAGATGGAGGGAGATCCAGATGGTGAAGAGTATGAGCTAGAGGTCGAAGGCTTAGCAACAGGCTCAGTATACTTCTACGTCTACCCGCTGATTTCGATAACTCCTGCCTCAGGGTTCCCAGGAGACAGCTTCACAGTGAAGGGGACAGGATTCTCAGACGGTGACGACGTTGACATCGTCTGGGTTGGCGTCGCTGAGGAGGAGGTCCTCGACACCGTCGACGGCGACGACGTCGAAGACGGAAGCTTCAGCATAACCCTCGAGGTCCCGACGGCTGTAGCCATGGCATACAAGATTAGAGCTGAAGTCGGCGGAGACGTGTGGGAGACAGCCTCCTTCACAGTCCTCGACATCTTCGACTTCCAGCTCAACAAGACCCTGAACGAGATCCTCGCAAAGATCGCTGGACTCAACACATCGGAGCTAATCCTAACAATCAGCAGCCTGAAGACCGGCGTAGACAACGCACTAGCACAGGCACAGTCAGCCAAAGCCGCAGCAGACGCAGCCAAGACAGCAGCCGACTCGGCTAAGAGCACAGCCGACGCAGCTAAGGCGGCGGCAGACTCAGCTAAGTCAGCAGCTGACGGGGCAAAGACCGCGGCAGACTCAGCTAAGTCGTCCGCAGACTCCGCTAAGGCAGCGGCAGACGGCCTCGCGGGACTAGTCTACGCAGCCATAGGAGCCTCCGTGATAGCAGCCATAGCCGCAATCTTCGCAGTAATACAGCTCCAGAGAAAAGTAGCAGGATAAAAGACTAAACAAACCCCCTTTTTATCCCCATTTTTAAAATATAAGCACTTTAGAAAATGCAATTTTGCACCGCCAAAGCTTAATCAACGTAAAAGAATTTATCCAGCATACAACACTTCAACAGGAAGGCGGCCGTGGTCCAGCCTGGCAAGATATTGGCCTTCCAAGCCAACGACCCGGGTTCAAATCCCGGCGGCCGCACCACTGAAAATAATGAATCATCGCAATTGAGAAGAAGCTTCCACTTCGATGATTTTAAAAAAATTCAGCGGATCAATTCGATATCATCTATCTTTTCGAAGTGTTTGATATTCCTCGTCATAAGCTCTCCGTCATTAACTATTACAGTGGCTCCTATGAGTACGTCTCTGAGCCCTATGGAAGCGCCATCCGCCTCAAGCTTGGCTGCCAGCTCACCGGCATTCTCCGCAGCCCTCTCATCGAAGCTGAACACAAGAAGCCTGTCCAAAAGCCGCCTCACAGCTTCAGTGTTCTCTCTCCTCTTCAATGTCTTCTTAGCCCCACAGTAGAGTTCAAAAGCGTTTATGGCTGTGGTTGATAAAATATTACCGGTGCCTTCAAGTTCCTCTATCCTACGTGTAGCCTCTCGGTCCCCCCTCAAATGGTCTATGAGGATATCAGTGTCTAGACAAACAGCCTTCAATACCACTTCTCCCATCTCCTTGCCAGAGCCTTTCTTATCTCATTAACCTCCTCTTCAGAGACCTCCCACGAACCCGCGAGATCGCTTATCCTGTTCTGCGCCCTCACGCCCTCAGTCAAGTATCTTATAGCCTCATCCAGAGACACGGAACGCTTGAGAATCGCCTGGAGTCTACCAGCCTCTTCAACAAGCCTCCTATAGGTTTCCTCGTCAACCCTTACCGTCTTTGCCACATAATCACCAAGTATACTTTTTACACTTTGCATGATAAATATCTTACTTCTAGATAGGGTCGCAGCCTACTAGATCTAATAAGTGTTAAAAAACGACTCAAAGAAGGGGTTTGAAGGGAAAGCCAACCTCTGAATTTTTCAGTTCCAAATTCCTTCTATTATAGATGATGTAAAAAAGATATGCTGAGAATTTATGAAAAAGATGATGAATACGATCTCGAATATCGAAGATTTGAGAAACATTTCTAATAAAAAGATTTTTTGAAAATAAGGAGAAAAAAATACGCAGACTTTAGATTCCTAGATATATAGGAGAGGCTGTAAAGAATTTAAGCCTAAAATTAAAGACAAAACACCGTAGAATTCCGTGTAAAGCCAATAGTAGGAATGAGAGATAAAATAATCCGCACCATGTTTTGGAATAAGCCTCGAACTAGTCTGAGTGACGCTGAAAAAAGACATACTTGAAGAAGAAATTCGGTGCCTTAAGGCAGTGCCTACTTAAACAAGTTAAGGATATTAAAATCATAAAATCCACAGATCCTAATCTTCCGTACCAGATTCTAGAACCTACTTATTTCTATGTATTATCGATATTATATGTTAGGAATCGATAAAGGATTAAAATAGACTCGTTAGCTAAAGTATCTGTGGAAAGATTGCAGAAGAGCAACTCCATTAAGACATTAGGCATTATAATCCTCATAGTTGCAGTTTCAATCGCATCAGTGTTCGGAGGATATTTTTATGCGATAACCCAAACAGAAGACGAGATTTCAAAACTGAAGAAACAGGTGGAAGCCCTACAGACTACGGTAGACAGGTTAGAAGCTGCTAATTTTGAGCTCAACAAGACGAACAATCAACTGAGGAACCTCCTAATCGAAAGGGAATTAGAATACTCAGCCCTGCTAGAGAACTACACTACGCTCGAGGAAGAGATGGAGAGGCTTAAGAACGAGAGCTACAAGCTCCGATACGAGAAGGTCGAGATACTCTCGATCATAGCCTCATGGAACACTTGGGCTGAGCAATGGAGGCTCACACTCGACGTCGAAAACAGCGGAACATGCATAGTGATCCTAGACAAGGTCCTCGTGAACGGTGTGGAGGTTGACTCATATGATGACGAGGTGCCAGGTGCAGGAGAAGCCACAACCGACCTTAAGACTCCGTACATATTTTACAGCGGAAAGAAATTCACGCTGCACGTCTACATAGACGGGGGTCCAGACTCATGGCGGGGCGTGACTATAGGAACCCTCGTTGAAGTGAAGCTCCGCACTATCGACGGGACAGAATACTCGGCGGAGACGATGCTAATATAGCCGAAAGGGCTGAAGAAGGTTAAACCCTTAAAAGGACAGCCAGCGATCCAATTCGTGAGAAGGCGAGTTGGTTCTACCGGTAAAAGTATTCGAAGTGAAAGGCGAAGTCAGCTTAGACTCGGTCGAGGAGAAGCTGAGAGGATTCCACGAAGAGGAATCCTACGAGTCGGAGGATGGCTCAAAGCTGAGCCTGTCAACAGACATCTTCGACCTGAAGCGCGAAGGCGAACTCATTAAAGGAACTTTCAGTAGAGACTACCTCAGGAGAAGACAGTACAAACGGAAGACCTTGGACGCCCCCGTGACCGAGGAGGCACCCTTCTGGATCAGCCGCTTCAGAGGGCGAACCTTCCTCATAACATCAGCCCCATCAGTGGCACGCGGAGTCAAAAAACTGCTGACAAACCACGTAGCCAACAAGATAAGCGAGATAGTCTACAACAAGATGGGGTACATAGTCGAGGCCAGGATCCCGAGCGAGAGGCTCCAGAGGCTCCACGAGTCTAACCCTCAGGCTACGAAGCTCATCTGGTTCGACGACGTAGACATCCCGGGGGTGAAGAAGCTCGCGCTGGCAGGATCTGGGCTAGCCGATACTGGTTTGTACAGGGACTACCTTAAACACGGTAAGATCTGGTACGTCGTCTTCGAGTCTCAGAGGAGGGGGATAGTCGTAGGCATAACTAGGAACTGCGTCGTAACCCTCTTCAGCAAGAGCACGATGGAGGACTTCATCAAATACATAGTCGAAGAGGTCCTAAGCCTCGTCGAGTAGACCCGCCGTCAAAATCCTCTCTAACCCTGTGACTCGATGAATCTTTGAACCTCTTCGAGAAAACTCATAGGCTTATAAGTTTCGATCACCTCGCAGCCTATGCTCCTCAGCTTGGCAATGGCGGGCTTAGAGTATTTCGAGAACAGGTCGCTGTAGGCTAGGGGTGAAACACACGCCGCGACCCTGACCCCGCTTTTAACCAGCTTTTCAAAAGCCTCGTAGGCTCCTCTGGTGCCAGAGTCCTCACTAGACTCGTCGAAAACGAAGTCGCTGAAGATGAAGCACAGCCTATCGCTCTTCGAAGAATCCTCGAGAAGCTGATTCACAGCCCATCTCAGACTCATGTTCGGAACGGTGCCGCCCCAAATATATCCGCCCACGGAGCCCATGAACCCTTTCTCAACGTCGGTCGTCGTCGAGCCTAGAAGCGATATGAGTATGTCCATAAGCCTCTCGTAGTCAACCTCGTCTCCGAGGCTCTTCAACACGTGGCTGTTGCTCTCGTAGAGGACAAGCCCGTAATTCTCTCTCCTCAGAGCATAGAGGAGCGGCACAAGGCAGAGGATGGAGAATTGTATAGAGCTTATCCCCCTCAGGCTGTAGAACATGGTGTTGCTGATGTCCTGAACATAGATGATAGACCTCCTCTTACGCTCCATCTCCCTCATCAGAAAATCATCATACCTAATGTTCTCAACCTGCTTACCCTGGTCTAGAATATTCTCGAGAGACCTATCCTCATCGATAAGCTCAGGGTCTTCAAAAGGCTCGTAAGGCTTCACGTTGACGACCCTGGAATTGTCTAGCCTCCGCTCATACTCCCTGCCAAGCTTGAGCAAGATCTCCTTGATAATCTCCCTAAGCCTCATCCTCGTCTTCTCATCAACCTCAAGCTGCACGGCTCCAAGATCCGACTTCAGAAGCGCATCCTCGCCTGGTCCAACCCCGACATCCGGGTTATTCGACAACTCCCTCAGAACATCAACGTTAGATTCATAGTGTGAGTCGAACTCTTGAGGCTCAGCCCTCCTACTAGACACTTCAGCCTCCTTCTCAAATTGGAACTGCGGCTCCTCACCTTTATCTTGGCACGGAGTCCTTTCGACCTCCTCAGCTGATTCTAGGAGTATCATGCGAGCTATCTTCTCAGCTAAAGGCTGATTCTCGACCCGGGAGGTCAAAACAGCCGCGTCGACGAGATCCTCGAAGGAGAGGTAGCCCTTCCTCAAGTACGCTGGCAGGAGGAGCTTACTCATCGTAATCGACTGCCTCGAGCTCGGTTTATCGACGCATTCGCTAGAACCCCTCATCCTCGAGACAAACTCCGGGATAAAGAATAGGGTTATAGAGAAGGGATATTTTACAACATCAATCTCAGTTAACACTGCCAAGTCGCCTGTCTAGGATCTCGTTTATTATGCTCTCGACCGTTTTACCCTCTTCGCGCACCCTCATCTCCTTAGACAAGACGGCGGGGGCGAAGAACCTTATGGCCTCATCCTCCCCTTTAAAATCGTCTAGATTGTTATTCACAAGGCGGGTTAAGAAGATCCCTGCCCTCGGAGAGGCGGGGACCTCGAGGGACGGGTTATTCCTAGTGTCGTTGATTATCTCATAAATCTTCTCGAGAGCAGAGTCTGGCAGATCAGAGGCCGGAGCATTCACCCTCATTATCTCAATCTCAGTCTCCTTACTAGGATAGCTCAGCCTGATCCAGCACCCAATCCTATCCATGAGGACTCTTGAAAGCCTGTAGGTTCCAGCCGTCTCGATAGGGTTCTGGGTTGCAACGAAAGCAAAGCTCTCGTGAGCCTTAATCAACCCAAGCGGATAGATATGGTAGTGCCTCTCCTCTAGAGGCGATATTAGACTGTTCTGGCAGAACTCTGTCGCCCTGTTCAGCTCGTGAGCTACGAAGAGGCCGCCTTCCACCATGGCTCTAATAAGCGGACCAGGCTCAAAACTCTCTATGCTTCTGCCTTTCCTGACGACCAGAGCAGGATCAAACGCCCCGACTAGACGCGACGGAGTCACGTTCTCGTCGAAGAATATCTCGAAGAAGACTCTGCCCGTGTCTTCAGCAACCTTCCTCGCCAGGAGAGACTTCCCTACCCCAGGCGGACCGACAAGGCAGGGCGTTATCCCAGCGTCCAAGCTGTCTCTCAACAGGTTGTAGGCCTTCTCATACTGACCCTTAAGGATCACAGGGTGTTCGATTCGAATGTTCTCGACTACGCTTTTCTTGAGGAGAACCTGAAACTTCGTCTCGCCCCTATCCATTCACCAGTCCATCCGTATGACTCATACTCAAATTTAAACTTTCAAGATGCTAAATCTAGCTTACATATGTTTTACGTTGAATCTAAATTTAATTATGTAGGTAAATTAGGCTCCGTATCATAACCTAAAAAGAATATTCGATGAAAAATTTGATGTCAAACGTCCAATTATTGGTGGCAAAATATTAAAAATGGTAGTTTAATCACCGCGGCATCAACGGCATCTGTAAGTATAATAAGAAGACTGCCAAGACCATAGTCGGTACTGCGACAACCACTCCTGCTTTTATCCACTCGAGGAAGGAGATATGCATCTTTCTTTCCCTCTCGAGCATACCGTTCGCAACAATGTTTGCAGTACTGCCTATAAGAGTCAAGTTACCAAAAAATGTTCCTGAGAACAACATAGCCCACCAAAGGGGGAAAACATAGACCCCAGCTTCAGCTAAGCTTGATACGATCGGGAGAAACATCGCAACAGCGAGAACATTATCCATGAAAGCGCTCAGTATTGAGGCTATTGGAGTAAGGGTAAGGAGAACTGATAAGTCACTTCCATCCGAAATTGATAGGATTCCTTTTGCGAGAAGTTCAGTGACCCCTACATATTGAAGCGTTCCTACGGAGGCGAAGAGAAGAGCAAAGAATAGCAATGTCCTCCAATCTACACGCTTTTCAATAATCTCCCTACCTTTCTCAAGGTCTATAAGGAGGGCTAAGCTCGCCGCCCCCATAGCCACTCCTATTAGTAAAGCATTTGAGCTAAGATGGAAGAATTCTTCAATTGGATGATGCAGAGCTAGGAGAACTATAGTACCGATGAAGATAATCCATGAAACCCATGTATGGTTTTCATGAATCTCTTGATTCACCTTTACTGTTTCACCATCCATGCTCATAGATTCTGAAAGGGATCTGACCTCCCTTCTAAAAAGCCTTAATGAGATTACCACAGTTAGGAATAATGCTAGAACAGATATCGGAGTCGCCCACCTTAAGAAGTCGCTGAAGGAAAGGCCCCCTCGGAATGCTATCATAACTCCTACAGGGTTTCCGACTACTGTTGCGCTGCTCCCAATGTTTGTGGCGAAAACCATCATCATTACAAAGGGGATTGGATTCAATTTGTATTTACCCGTAAGATGGATAACTATCGCAGCCATGAATAAAATCGAAGTGACCTCGTCAACCAGAGCAGCAAATAGACCCGACGTGAGCATTAAAACAATTATTAGCCTATAACCGTTTGATCCTACGAAACCCATTATACGGTGAAGTAAATGTTCGAAGAACCCTCTTTCTTCCAGAAACCCAACGACGGTCATCATGCTTATCAGAAATAGTATGACATCGAAAGACGCAAATTCGATTAGATGGGGAATATCAATCACGTTTAAAGCTAGCAATAAAGCTATAGCTAAGAAGGCGAAAGGTAGCCTATATCGCCAGAAAAGAAGCGTTGCATAGATATTATAGGCAAAGACTGTTACTGAGATTATCTGAGACTGGTTTAGCCCGCAGAGCACTGCCGTTATTGAAGTAATGAGAGTTAGAATAACAATGGCAAGAACCTTCTTCTGAATCTTCGAAATAGGCATAAAAAATCAACTCGCTGAAGGTTCTTTGCTTTTAATCACGAACTTGTCTTCCTCTTTCGTCAGCCAGACGTCTAAACCCCTACTAACAAGCGTGACCAAGACTTCAAACCATGGGAAGGCTGAAGGCTCTAGAACAGTGATCTTGTGACCACCATAAACATCCAACACCTTTCCTTTGGACCCGATTAATTCCTCAAGCCTTGCATGAAGATTTTCAACAGGTGCAGTAAGCTCTTCCAGCAACTCCATCCTAACACTTGATAGAGTTTCGATCTTTTCGTTCTTCTCTGCAACGATTGCTTCTAGATCCCTTATTTTATCCTTTAAAGCTTGTAACTCAACAGTTTTATCCGTCACCTCAGCAGCCGTTCTGAAGGTCTTGATCCATTTATCTGCATTCTTGGCTACAGCATCTTTGAAGCCCCATCCAAAAGCCACTCCAAGCCCAACTCCAAGACCTGCAGCTACCCCCCAGGCAAGAGCATTGGCGAATATGTGTAGGATTGAAACATCTATCTTCATAATCGTGAAGGCGATGACAGCAACCATGAAGTACATTATCAACCTCAGACAAAGGATGAAGAAACTCGCGTATTCTAGTTTAGCCTCTTTGCTTGCAGCGAGCGCTAAGTCCGCAAGAAAATCAGCGATGATAAGCCCTATTATGAAGATGAAGACCCCGCCTATCGCTATAGGGATGTACTGCAGGAAGTTGTTCAAAAAAGATTCTAATGCTTCAATTCCTAAGAAGTCAATGGCGATTAGTATGGCGCCAAAATAGATGAACCAGCGCACTACCATGTCAAAGAAGACGCTTGACTTGAACCCTGAACGCTCCAGCGCCTTCCCCAACGTAGTCTTGTGAAAGGCATGCTCTATCCTAGCTCTTTGAAAGGCTCTCCGCACAAGCGACCCCATCAATCGGCCGAAAATCCATCCAACAACCAAAACGACTATGGCGCCAATTATTTTAGGTGTCAAATCGAGAAGGATCTGCCAGAGTCTTTCGAGGAGTGGGATGACCATAAACCTCGCCAATTTAAAACAAGAATTTCATATAAGTATTTTGTTTCGTTTCTTAATTAGAAGCTCCTGAAAAGATTGATACTCCAGAGATGTGATTTAAAAATAAGATTTTAAAATTTAGATTTCATCCTTTGACTCAAGACTACCAAGAATTTCTATGACAGCCCACGAAACGCAAATTATTAAAAGAAAATTAGCTGTTTCATCTAACATATTATATTATTTTTCAAAATATATTAAAATAGTCTCAAAAATTAGCGGATTTAGCAAAAATCTTATATTTTAAATGAGGTTGTTATGATCCGATAGGAAGATGCCTAAAAAGAAGTCAACAGCCAAAAGTAAAAAGAAGAAGTGAAAATCTCTTAAACCACTTAATATTCTTCCCTTTTTTTAGAGCTGTAAAACCTCAAAAGTAACTTGATGCAAAATTAATTTAGAGGGGTGGAATCCGTATGAACGCTGATGGAGAGGTCGGAGAAGAGCTTGACGAGACAGATATGAAGATCCTCTCTCTACTGCAGGAGGATGCTTTCTCCGGCTACGAATATATCGGAGACCAAGTTGGACTCTCAGAGTCTGCAGTAAGGTATCGCATCAGAAAAATGCAGGATCTGGGAGTCATCCTAGGATTTACATGCGCCTTAGATCATGATAAACTCGGCTATCGAATACTAGGTTTTGCAGGTATTGATGTAACTCCTGGAAAAGAGAAGTTGATTGCCGGTAAGGTTGGAAGTTTCCCCAACGTTGTAGGGGTTTTCACCATCTCGAACACATTTGATATGATCGCTATGATGATGCTTAGGAATAAGGAGGAGCTAGCCGAAGTCATTGGAAAGATACGGAGCTTGAAAGGAGTCGCCAAAGTGGATTTCATGATGGTTTTGAATACTCATAAGTGGGATTGTGCAATTAAGATGCCTGCTAACACAAAGGAGGAAGAAGGTGAAATACCCTAAACATCAAGAAACGAGCAATCTGGAGACTCACCTAGCCCGTGAAGATTTAAACTATTCAGCTTAAAATGGAAATATTGAATTAAAGAGTTTAGATTATTTTACAGCCTCTTAACGGCTCCAGCTATAATGATGGCTCCGAAGATTATCGCAACTAATGCTAGAAAGTTGATTCTAATCCTGAAGAATTCGCTTACGATCTCAGTGACGCCCCATAGGATAATCAACAATCCTAGGAAAAGCCATAAGCCTACACCTCGCAGCGGGTAAAAAGGAGACTTCTCGGAACGCTGTATCCTTCTATACGACCTCTCAGGATGCAATGCTCCACCGCATTTAGAGCAGTATTCTCTATCATCAGGATTCTGTTCGCCACAGATGCTACAGTAAACCATTACAACCGAATAATCCAAGTGTTCAATATGCCTAATAAACTCTGCCTATTAAGCTGCTAATCGGATTCTCTTTTTCGAAATCTTCGGATCGGGAGCAAGCCTTATCTCAAGAACTCTGCTGCATCTCCTACATATGGTCAGCTCTAAGTCTTGCTGCTGCTCCCAATCCGGGATATGTAGGTCTCTGGGATTTTGGTGGAGGCAGGGCATACCATCCCCAGCACGCGGCAGAACCGCGAATTGAAGTTCGGCTTAGGTTAATTAAGAATTTTATGAATCTTCAATCTATCTTATACGCTTCAATTTTTCTGCAACTCAATTATTCCTTTTTTAACATTTTTTGGTTCTTTTTAATACTATAAGTCTCTTTAGCGAAGACTAGGATTAGAACAGCATTCACGAGGAGTAGCATCGACATGAAGTAGAATGGCATTACGAGGTTAAAACTATCTGCTAAGAACCCTAGAAACATTGGTCCGACTATAAATCCTATATCATTAAAGATTCTGTACAATCCAATTGACAGTCCACGGGGCTCATTTATGGTTACATCCGTCGCCATTGCGAGAGGGGCTTGTTGCGAGCCGCTTGTACCAATCCCGAGGATTAAAGCAACTAGAGACATCGTTAGAAAATCTGAAGAAAACGTGAAGAGCAACGAGGCGGCGGACGTTACATATAGGCTTTTCAAGATAACAGACTTTCTCCCATGATAGTCTATCATATACCCTATAGGGATAGTTAACGCCATGTTACAAAGAGTTGCGAAGCTTAGAATCATCCCGATCTGTACTTCATCGAGATCT
>JAGTQU010000074.1 GCA_018396695.1 Candidatus Bathyarchaeota archaeon
AGGAAAGAATTGGAAAACCCATCCAATTGAGTACAGTTGCTACCTATCTCATGAGGCTGCATGACAAGGGGCTTCTGATGAGAAGAAAAAGAGGGGATAAAAAGGATGGAGAAAAGATATTTTCAGTAAAGAAAGGTAGTGTAAGTCCAACACCCCTTCATTTCTTTTGGAGAAATGTTTGATATATGATGGGTTGGAAAAAGAAAATTTATCTTATACTAAAAAATGATGAATGAAAGCCTTTTAATAAATAATGCATTTCTAAAAAGAGTGTGGAGAATAATTAATTTAAATCATTATATCTTTCATAGAAAAATAGAATGTGGAGAAGAAATGGAGGGGTGCGGGTACTTATTTTTCTATCATTTTTGTGTATCTTTTTCTCTAAACAATTCTCCAATTCATTTTTCTTTAGAAAGAAGTATCCAGCTTTCCAATGGAAACTACGAAGGGGACCACTGAAATACTGAATAGGGTATTCAACAATATGTTTTTAAAGAGTAACATTTTCCGCAATAGAGATGCCTTAAGGCATGATTATATTCCTGATCATCTTCCTCATCGTGAAAATGAGATAAGATATATCGGTGAAGTTATAGCTCCTCTCCTCCTCCATAATAAGGCTTCCAACTTATTCGTTTATGGTAAACCAGGAACAGGAAAAACCGCTGTTGTAAGATTTGTTTTAAACGCTCTGTCTAAGAAAGCTTCTGAGTTAAGGGCAAACATAAGATGCGTAATGGTTAATTCAAGGATCGAGGGCTCCGAATACAGGGTTCTTGCATCTATATCCCGGCAAATAGGGCTTTCAGTACCTTTTACAGGGTTAGCCACCGCGGAAGTTTTCAGAAGAATCGTCAATTACATAAAGGGCAACAATCTTTATCTTCTTATTGCTTTAGACGAGGTTGATGTGATTGTTAAAAAAGAAGGGGAGAACTTGCTTTACGAGCTTTCAAGGATTAATGAAAGCTTTTCTTCTCACAGAGTTTCCTTCATCGGAATTTCTAACGAGATAACGTTTAAACAGATTCTCGACCCCAGAATATTGAGTGCTTTGAGCGAAGAGGAGCTTGTTTTCAAACCATATACTTCAGACGAGCTTTTCGATATTCTTACTGAGAGGGCTAAGGAAGCATTTTTTGATACTGTTTGCGATACGTTGGTGATCAAATATATTGCAGCGCTCTCTGCTTCTGAACATGGGGATGCAAGAAGAGCACTTGACCTACTTAGAGTAGCAGCCGAGACGGCAGAGAGAGACCGTAAATCAGTGATAACAACGGAGTGTGTGCAGGAAGCACTTAAGAAGATTGAAAGGGACCAGGTTAACGAAGTTATAAAAACGCTTCCAATCCAGAGTAAAATTCTTCTGGTTTCTATTTTGAGAAATCTTCGCGACCAGAGTGCTCAACATACCAGTGGAGAAATATACGCTGAATACAGAAACATGGTTGCAAACATAGGTCTAGAACCATTGACTGATAGACGACTTTCTTCTCTGCTTAACGAGCTGGAGTCAGCCGGTATAATCTCTTCCAAACTTGTTAACATGGGCAGGTATGGAAGAACTAAAAAATACAGCCTTTCAGTACCTCAAAACCATGTTTTTGAAGCCCTTAGGGAAGACACCCTTCTAAATGGTCTTTTATAAGGAGCGAGAACCTACCCAAGTTTCCAGTCAGAGCGCGCGCTAACTGTTGAACATCTAATAAGCCTTCTCGGCTGGTTACTCCTCTCGTTAGCCTACTTTCCATGGAGCCTGGTTGAGCGGTTCAAACCTAAGAGTAGGATCCCTCGGCTGCTAGCCATGGCTTTCAGCCTCGTATCCATGCTCCTGTTCACGTTATGGTTTGCCTTAACGCTTGAACCGCCCTACGTAGTCCAGCCCCCTAACCCACGGATGGATTTTCTACTAGCACGTGCTCCGTTAGATGAAAATATTTTAGTATGCGAAGTCTGGGGGAAAGTATCTATGAAAGAAGCATACTTGGGTTACGTACTGCGTCTCTGGCCTTTTCTTGAAACTGTTTTGATTATGCGAAGAGCGAGAAACTAGAAACCATATCAAATTATGACAAAATTCATTCTTGGTATTGGACTGCTGTTTTCTTCAATTTGTATGAGCAGGCTGTGGACACGAGATCATACTCGCACTTTATCGCGGTTAAAGATTAGATTAGGGATGAAAGTCCCCGACTTTATCCAAAAATTTGATCCTGAAGGAGTTGATTTAGATGTTGATAAACAATCTTGCAATTTATAGAGGTATAATATGCATGGTTATTCTTAAAGGCGCGTTGGATTCTAAACAGGACAAGCCTCCCAGTTTGAGAAAAAAATTTAGGACGACCATATTTTTCCCAAGTCGATCTGCAAAGATGACCGGATTGTTAATAGAAATCGAGATGGATCGACGGAATTGTTAAGGGGAATGTAGGGAATTGGGCCAGTTTAGCGCCGAGCTGAACTACGAGAGGAGGCTGGAGGGTGAACATAGGGAGGAAGAGCGCGAGGTAGTAACTGTAACGTCGGGTGGGCTCGTATTCTCCATTAAATACCTCTTTAAGCATAATCCCTCGTTGAATTCGGGCTCGTGAGGCAGTTTCTTCTCCCACTCCTCCCACCAAAACCCATAATCCATCTCCCCGTTGAGGATCTTGTTGAAAATCTCCACCGAAGTCAGGCTAGAATAATCCTTGAAGAAGTCCATTTTACGAAGATATTCTATCGAATCCACGAATCTCTTCTTAAGCTCAGGATTTATCATTCCATTAATCAGTAGTAGGCCGGACTTTTAAGCATAACCACGTTTTCCCCAGACGTGCGCTACAATCGCTTTCTAAGTTCTGGGTTCATCGATCACATTGCGGTCGAGTAATGGTTTATTTTAAGCACCATCCGTCTTTTTTAATTGATTGAAAAAGATCATCCAAACCTATACAGTCCACAGAAAAGCATAAAAGGACGTTTTTCTAATGTTTTCTGGTGCGCGCCTGCCACGATGCCGGAGTGGAAAAGGTTCCACAAACGGGTCGGGCTCGAGATCGTAACGCTAGGGGGAGACCCGATGCCTCTTTCGAGGCTCGCAGGTTCGAAAGCCCATAAAGGCCGGCTATCCTGCTCGTGGCGCTATTCGCGCGCGCCTACCTACGTTACCGCCAACGTAATTCCTCTGGGTTGATAGGATTTTTGTTATTGCGTTAAGTATTCTTTTACCTCAGTTTAGCTTTACATACTGGTTAAGTTTTTAAAGCCTATACCAACTAGCTAATGATATGTGGGGAAAAATGGAAAGCAAGGTTCTTTTTCATAAACGCTTAAGAAGAAAACTGCATGCTTTTCATGTTGTTCTTGCGAGCCTTCTAGCATTATGTCTTGTGTTGCTTTACCAGTATAATGACCTTTACTCAAAATACCGCATGCTTAACGAGGAATACTTGATGCTTTCCTCAAGCTTCAAAAACCTTACAATTGTTCACAATTCTCTTATAGTTCAGTTAAACCATCTTGAAAACAATCTTACTCTTTTTAAGACGTCAAATACTTATTTGAAGGAATCATATGATAAACTCGTGCTGAGCCAAACGCTTTCGGAGACGCTTAAAGGCAGTCATCTACTTTGGGATTACTATGACACGGTCAGGATTTTTTATAGGGATGGTAAACTAAA
>JAGTQU010000005.1 GCA_018396695.1 Candidatus Bathyarchaeota archaeon
ACTCTCTGCACCAGTCGCTTTTACGAGTTCGTCTAAGCTCTTGGGAAACTCGGGGTCATCAAACCCTTCATAGAGTGTTGATGGTCGCAAATAATGGCAACCATAATGGACTGCCGCTTTTAAACCGTTAAGTGGTTTTTTAACCATTGCTCTAATCTTTACAACGCCAAAGCTTTCATAAAGCATCCTTGTAAAATGCCTCACCCGTGGCCGTTCATTCTCGTATTCCGCTCCAATCTGTTTCTTCAATAGGGTATTAACTTTATCAAGCTTGGTTGTTTCTTTCGCAAGCATCTCCTCAGTTTTGTTCAGCATCTCATTACATGCGGAACAGAGAGTTACAACTTCCAACCCTAAATCAGCTGCATTTTTTAGATTTGCAGCAGCCATCGCGAGTGCTTTAACCTCGTCAATAGATTCTATTGGAAAGCCACAGCAACCAAAATCTCCATCAATAAGTTCAACTCCAAGCGCTCTAGCCACCTGCCGAGTAGATAGTTCATAGTTTACTTGTCTTGCAGGTATGGTGCATCCTAGAAATAAAGAGTATCTCACATTTTAGTCCTCCAAGATCTTTTTAATGAATTCGAATTCAACTTTCACCACGGGTAATCCTCTTTCCGCTCTTTCATCCATAATGAAATCATCTATTTTGTAGACCCTTCCAAATTTTGCAAGAACCTCGAGGAGTTTCTGAAGCTGCGGTGGAGCCACACGTTCAGCTGCAGCCAAGTTCCTTAATACTGTCATAACTTCAGGAGGTCTAACATTTTGGGGGCAGCGCTCTTGACAAATGAAGCAGAGTGAACATAGCCAGATCTCTTCACTTTTAAATAATTTATTTTTTAATCCTAATTTAGCAAGTTTCATAACTCTTCTGGGACTGAATTTCTCATCAATCTCCTTAACAGGGCAACTAGCCGTGCATACGCCGCATTGGAAACACTTACTGAGGTCTGAGGAGCCAGGCTCTAAGGCTAGTTGACGGAGAAATTGAGGGTCGGCCTCATCTATATCGGTGATATTATTGTACTCCATTAAATATCAGAAAGTTCGTTAAATCCTACATTATAAAGTTTAGGATATTTAATAAATCTAAACTTAAACAGTTTTAACAAAACATTAACCTTCAAATTAGTTAGCACTGATTTCTATCTATTTTGTTCTGAAAATCCAGGTTATTGAGAGAATCTTCTACTCCGCATCCAGACGGCCATTTCTACTAAACGTTTCACTCTTCGCCTCTTGGCAACCATGATGCAAAAGAAGATGATAACTCCAGGAATAATCATTAAAAGAAGTAAAGTGTAGACTGCATTGAACGCTGGAGTTTCTTTGAGAAATAGGAATGATATTGGAACTGTGCTTCCTTGAACATACCACCAATTACTAGGCGTTATTCCTGTCAGCCACCAAGATATGTCGCAAGAGATAGGTATGACAAATAATACTAGGTGGTAAAGCCATAACATAAAACATGTGTCATCATCAGTAAAAGCAAGAGGGGCGATTATGCAACCAGCATACCAACTTAAGAGAGCAAACATTTCTAATCCTAGATGTGCACCTGGCTGAAACAGGAAGTAAAGTATTCCCAGCGGAGAGATGGAAAAGGGGAGGAGAGACAGCCAAGGAAAACGACCTCTAATCTCAATATCGGGATTGCTCTTTTGAATTGGGAAAAAATCGTCTGCAAAAAATATGATCGCCATCAGAGATGCAATAAGAATGAAGCCTTTCAAGGTTTTAATTATTAGAGGGAAATAGCCTAAGACCGGGATCCTGCCTGCGAACTTGCCTACTATATTCTCTTCAGGTACGGGTCTCCCGTCGGGGAAAAGATTATTATCGCCTTTAGTGACGAACATCCATCTGTCATCTTCTACGTATTTCTGTATAGCTCTGTGAACAATGTAATCTTCTGAAGAGCCTCGAGTGAAAACAATAATATCTCCCTCGGGGGCAGGAGAAGCAACTACCTCATTAAAATCGTTAATCTGCTCAACGAATATGAAGTCTCCAACCCCTAGAGTTGGAACCATACTTTGAGATACTACAACCATAAGAGGATATTCGGTTTTAAAGATCGATCTTAAAATATAAATGCTCCCGAAGGTCATTGTGAATAGGATTACTATTAAAACCAGATATCCTATGACTTCTTTTTTCCCTGCCATTCCTTGACCTCGCATCAGGTTTATTTTTTCTGCGTCAATAGGAATTTAAATTAATCCATTGATCAAGCTGTCCACAATTTATGGGGGATTTTTCTCCTTCTATCATACATTTATCAATATCATCGCACTGTATACAAGGAGTATCCAAAATCGACTTCAGATCTACTTTTTTCTGCTTAGAAAACAACTTGTAAGTCCACCTCCCTTCATGGAGCACTTTTCTCCTCTCGATGAAACCCCTCTCCTCAAGTCTTTGTGCAATCCTCGAACCGTCTCTACTGTTCAATCCTAATCTTTTCCATAGCTCGCTTTGAAATATCCCTTCGTTTCCAGCTTCGAAGATGGTTTGAGTTGCTTTCTCTTCGAGATCGTGGCTTTTGAGAGACAATTTTCCACCGCGACGAGTTTGCATTAATCATAATAGATGAGTTCCTCTTCTTCAAGAATATCATGAAGCTTCTCTACTGCTTCTCGAACCATTTTCTCATATTTTGCACCAGTACAGACGAGTTTGCCACTTGCAAATAATAACATTACTACTTTCGGTTCTCCCATTCTATAAATTAGTCCTGGAAACTGTTCCGGTTCATACATAACATTGTCCATAATGTTCGCCGCCATCTCCAGATCTATTTTACCTCCTAGGTTCGCTGACGCAACAATGTTCTGAATCATTATCTCCGGCTTTGCGAGAATAATAATCCCATTATTTTTCAGCTCACGTACAACCTTTTTAACGGCGCTTTTCGCTTGTTTTTCAGATTTCGCACCTGTACAAACCATTTTTCCCGAACCAAAGATGAGCGTAGCTGTCTTCGGACGTTTTAGCCTGAAGACAAGTCCTGGAAACTGTTTGGGCTTATACTCTACATTCCTGAAAACCTTCATTATCGATAGTAGATCAATTTTCTGGTCGAGGGTCGCCGAGGCGACAACATTTTCAATGCTTATCTGCAATCTTTTTGAAGACGTATCAAACACACCTCTCATTCAAGGTTATGAGATTAGTTAGGAGCCCTCTATGAGCTCTAATAGCTCATAGGTTAGAATATTCTGGTTTTTTATCTCCACTATTGGAAAAGAACTCATATTAGGTTCCACCTTAATCTTATCACTGAAACCGATCTCTCCCGAATACGCGTTATATGTAACGAATTTGCCATCAAATCTCGTATTCTCTTTGACAAAGTATATGAAAGTCTCACTTAGAGTGCCACCAATGATAAAATATAGTTGAAAATCCGGCATAGACAGATGTTGAATAACATTCATTGAAGGACTAGAAGCTATGAGCATAACTAGATCTCTTATCGAACTAAGCTGGACGAACTTCATAACCTTTCACAGTATATAAATAAATATGCACCATTATTTAAATAATTTAGACATATCTGTTTAAAAACTGAAAAGTTAACCAAAACAGATACTTTTTATTTTACCATTTAAACGAGATCTGAAGAGTGTATCTGGCAATGTATTACAGTGGTCAGTCTCTAGCACCGTATGTAGCTTCTCCCGTAAATGTTGTAAAGAGAATGCTTGAAATCGCTGAAGTGAAACCTGGAGAAACTGTTTATGATCTGGGTTGTGGGGATGGCCGAATCGTAATAATCGCAGCGCAAGAGTTTGGAGCGAAAGGGGTAGGTGTGGAACTTAATCCTAACTTAGTCAAAGAATCAAGAGCAAAAGTTGAAGAGTTGAAACTTAACGATCGTGTTCAAATCATTCAAGGAGATCTCATGAAAGTGGATTTGAGTCAAGCGGATGTTGTTACAATGTATCTTACAACGGGTGCGAATGAGAAGATTAGACCAAAGTTGGAAACAGAGTTAAAATCTGGAGCAAGAGTTGTAACACATGACTTCACAATCCCTAAATGGAATATCCTCCAAGAGATAAGGTTTAGAGACGATTATCGATCGCACACAATATATCTGTATAACAAATCTAAATCGATGAAGATTGTCTAAAATAGATCAATTTCCTTTCTTATATGAATTTAGATCCAAGTTTTTTCTCTGTTTTTTGATCAGCTTAAATAGTAATAATTTAATGAGTTGTGTTGAAGAGCCCATAAAAATGCATTTTTGGCAATAATCGCTAATATTATCTCAGAGGGTACAGCAAAAAAGAATGTGGAAACGGATTTGATCCAGATGAAGGGGGCCTATTGTCTCATAGTTCAAGTATCAAAGAGTTCAACGATTAAAATTGGTTCACTCGGGATAATTAATTTTGATCCAGGATATTATATATATGTTGGATCAGCCATGAATAGTTTAGAGTCGAGAGTTCATAGACACCTTAATACTGCTGAAAAAAAGTTTTGCAAGCTGAGATGGCACATCGACTATTTGCTGACGGCGCCAGGAGTTAAGATAATTAGAGTATACGAATTTGTTTCCAAAAATAAGATCGAATGCACTATCGCCTATGTGCTATCTCAGAGGTATGCGCCAGTATCTAGATTTGGAAGTTCCGATTGCAAATGCGGGGGTCATCTTTTCAAAGTTAAATAATTGATCTTCAATCATTTGAACAGTACCTGCAATAGCTTGGTTTAAATATTTTGGGATTGAAAAACATAAGAATATAATTCTAATATGCTCAATGGTTAAAAGTTGGGAGAGGAGAGTTAGCTGAAGAGTTTGAATGATTTCATTAAAGACATGGAAAAAGTAGTTGAAAAGATGAAGCCTGAGCTTGATGATGAAGCGTACTCCAAGCTTAAAGCATTAGAGAATCGGCTCACCGATCTTTATCAAAAGAACTTGGTTAAGATTAACCACTCAATAATGGAGCTTGTCTGTGCGAAGCACCTTATCAAGAATGGCTTTGAAGTAGCGATTGAGCATACATTGAACGGGATATCCTGCGACATCTATGCTACCAAAGGATTTGGAACTATGATTGTTGAAGTTGAAACAGGTTTTGTTCCCCCAGAGAATGCGTTAGACCCTCAGTTATATTTGAATGGACGGGTCGCAAGTAAAATAACGCGTTACAGTGGGTTCGCTAACAAGTTTTGTCTTGCCACCCCTCTATACTATGTCATGCAAATACCCGCAGTCTTTTTAAAGCCTCCGCGTTTCAGAACCGAAAAAGAGATCGAACTGATGAAGCAATTATGTGACCTTTACTACACTAAACCGCCCATAACATTCGAGGAGATAAAGAATGCAAGGCTACACTCTATTTACACAATAAACGTCGACTCCACCAATATAAAAGAGTGGGATATTAACGAGTACATGGGTAAAGCTGCCCTCTGGAATGTATAAAATAGATTAGAGGGAGGCATACCCTCTTCAAGGACATGCCTTCAACGTTCACAACGTATTTTCAGTTTTATAATCTCTATTGACTATCGTGAAAAGTACATTGATGATCTTCAGTTTAAAAGCTTATGAAAAGGGTCGAAAATTGGATAGATTGCAATTTTAACCATTTATTAACTTGTTTTTAGGGAAGACTTGCTTTTAATCACTCACATATTAGTCATTCATTGCTATAATCTGGTTTTTATTTTAATATAGATTTAACTTAAAATAAGAATATAAAAACAGAACATGCTGTATATGTGGACTATATAATGCAATGAACCTCTGCACGTGATAGAATTGTTTGTGATGGTTGCTATAATTCACCAAAGAAACACGAAAATTAACGGTAATTTTGAAATTTATTAATGTAGTCACATTTCAAGAAATTAAATCAAAAATGAAAACGTTTTTGACTCTACAATTCATTTTCTGGTTAGTCCTTCATAACTCTAAAGTCTTTCTAATATCTCTCATAGAAGGTTCGACAATTTTTGAGCTATTTATGATGTTTGATTTTATCCCCGGCAAATCTCCTTCAAAATATCTAATAGTGGAGTCAGGGTCTTTTAGTATATTTCCTGTTAAAACGCAAACAATCTTCTCTCCTTTATCTATAACTCCAGAATCGAAAAGTCTTTTAGCTCCTGCAACAGAAGCTGCTGAAGCCGGCTCGCAGCCGATGCCGCTTCTATCTACTACAATTTTAGAATCCATGATCTCTTGGTCAGATACGTGCTCAACTACGCCATTTGTATTTTTTATTGCTGATAACGCCTTTTTCCAGTTGACAGGGTTACCTATCCTTATAGCAGATGCAACCGTTTTGGCCTCGCTGTTAGGCTCGAGGAGGCTAGAGCCTGTTGACCAGAGCCTGTAGAACGGGTCGGCACATTCAGCCTGTATGGCTGCTAAACGAGGCTTCTCATCAATGAGGTCTAACTCTTCTAACTCGGTTAAGGCTTTCCCGAATGCAGAGGTATTCCCAAGATTCCCTGCCGGCAAGATTATCCAATCTGGAGGTTTCCAGTTTAGTTGTTGGATAAGGTCGAAGACTATTGTTTTTTGCCCTTCGATTCGCCAGGGGTTTATCGAGTTCAGTAGATAGATGCCTAGTTCTTCAGAGGCTTGCTGCACAAGGCTCATTGCGTCGTCAAAGCTTCCTTTAACCTGGATCATGGTTGCTCCGTAAGCGAGCGTTTGAGCGAGTTTTCCATAAGCGATCCTTCCTTCTGGAACAAAGACTATACACTTTAAGTCTGCTATGGCTGCATATGAAGCTAGTGAGGACGAGGTATTCCCTGTTGATGCACAAGCCACAATATTAACTCCTAAACGTTTAGCCTCGGAGACGCCTACAGTCATGCCTCTATCCTTGAAGGAGCCTGTTGGATTCTCCCCCTCATGCTTTAAATATAGGTTAGGCGTGCCTACGAAGCTCGAAATAAGTTTGCTGGTATAAAGATTCGTGTTACCTTCAGGTTTTGTTATAATGTGATTATTATCAAGTCCAGGGTATACTAACTCTTTGAATCGCCACACACCGCTCTTTATGATGGGGTTTGGTGAACCCACCCTCTTATCAAATATGTCTCGCCTAATCCCCTCTCTGAACTCGTGTTTAACTTCGAAGAGTCCCCCGCACTCGCATTTCGTTTTAACCTCTAGAGGATAACTTTTCCCACAATCTATACATCTAAATATTGACGACATTCAGATCACTCTAACACCTTCAACGCTGGGTTTAGTGAAATAGGTGCTGCATTTAACGCCAGCTTCTTCGAAAGCTTCAGACATGGCGTTACCAATCTCCTCAAGATCCTCTCCAACTGCAAAAACCGATGGTCCTCCCCCTGCTATAGAGCACCCCAATGCTCCAGCGTCTAAAGCTTTCTCTTTCACCCGCCAGAAATTAGGGATGATCTTAGCTCGGAAAGGCTCTACAAGTTTGTCACATATGCTTCTTCCGAAGAGGGTAGAATCTTTTAAAGCTACGGCCGCAGCCATCCTCGAAGCCTTTCCAACATTCAAAACTGCCTCTTTCAGCCTAACGGATTCAGGTAATAGGGATCTCGCAAGCTTGGTTTTAGCCTCGTAGACGATTTCAGGTACTGCGATGACTATTCGAATATTTGGAGGCTCCAATCGAACAACATCGTAGTCGAAATCTACTATAACGAAACCTCCTAAAAGAGAGGCGGAGACATTATCTGCATGCGCACTCCCAGATACCGCCGCCTCTCCTAAAGCAGCTAGTTTAACTAGTTCCCCTTTAGCTAAACCAAGGTTCAGCAGTTTATTAACCGCATACGCCGCTGCAGCAGCAGAAGCCCCTGAAGAGCCTAGCCCTCGTCCTGGAGGGATGCCTTTAATTATCTCAGCATGGAATCCGTGTGACAAGCCACGGCTTTCATAAATATACTTAAGAACAGTTCCAGCGCTGTTTCTAATCGCATCGCTTGGAATAGAATCCGCTCCCAGCCCGTTTACACTTATAGAGAGGGTTTTTTCCTTTATTATACTGAGCTTGAAGAAGTCGCCGATACCGTCAAGTGCTAGTCCAAAGACATCAAATCCTGGTCCAAGATTAGCTATGGAGGCTGGAGCATAAACTTCTATCTGTTTCTAAGTCACCTGGCATTTCCTACACCTAGCCGAAAATATTCAGTTCAGATACTGTTTATAAGCTTTCTGGAAGATGTTAGAATAAGTTAAACCATGACGATTTGATCGGTTAAGCTTCTTTAGTAGACGATGAGATTACGTCATAAGCAATTTCTGTAGCTATCTCTATAAAGTTTCGACATTTAGTATTCCAGACATTGTATTCTCTATACTTCTTCAAGTCTTCTGTTCTTGATAGGTCTAATCCTATTAGATTATTACATTTAGAGTCTCCAAAAGTTTCAACAAAAAGATCGATAAGTTGAGATGCATACCAGTATGGTCGTTTTCCATTAGGATGCACTATATGCTGATTTCTCCCAAATCTGAGACCTACCCCCATGATTGCTCCAGAAAGGGCACCACATATCTCCCCTCTCCTACCTATTCCCGCTCCGAAGCCTGTTGCCATCCGTGGGATAAGATTACTTGAAACACCTAAACATTCAGCTAACGCCATTAACACTGATTCGGAACAGAGGAACCCTTCTTCTGCGTGAGTTGCGGCGCTTCGCTTAGCTTCCTCTTTAGACAGTTTCATTTTCGCATCGTTTACGATTATTTTATTCAAAGACTTATGAAGATTGCTTTGAAGTTTGCCAAAGTTTATATTAAGGGATACCCATGCCTCATGGATAGAATTGGATCAGAAGATTGAAGTTTCCAAAGCGATCGAAGAGATTAGGCCTCATCTACAAGCCGACGGTGGAGACGTGCAACTGGTCGACGTTATCGATGGCGTTGTTAAAATAAAGCTTAAGGGAACATGTGCTGGCTGTCCGATGTCTCAGATGACGGTGAAATGGGGCGTAGAGAACTATCTAAAGAAAAAGGTACCTGGAGTAAAGTCCGTAGAGGCTGTTTAATCCCTTAGGTGTCGCATGTAGATGTCTTTATACGAGGAGTTGGAAAAGGCCAAAAACTATAGTGACATTTTCTCTCTAGTTAAAAAAGCTGTGAAAAAATCTCTTAAGGAGCATAGGGTAGGTCTCATGCTCTATCTTGGGAATCTTCCTATGAGAGTCGGGGCTTTCCATCCTATTGGGACAAACGATGTGGTTTTGAACAGACGGTTAATTAACGCTTTAAAATCTGAGGTTAAACAAAAATCCTATCTTTTCTCTATTCTCCTCCACGAGTATCTGCATAGTTTAGGCTACCATGATGAAGAGCAGGTTAGAGCTTTAACATACAAGATTTCTGTTGAAAACTTTGGTAGCCAACATCCGGTAGTTGAAGCATCAATAGCTGGACCTTGGTGCGAATTAACTCAAGAAGACTATGAAGCGATTGAGCAGGATATAGATCTAGAAATGATTAAAGACTTTGAAAAGATTGAAATAGGATATATAATCTAAGAAACACTATTCTAACTCGCCTTTTTATATTTATAAGAAATCAAAACAGCCTATAATTTCATCTTAATTTTTTAAGAACTTCCTTTTAAACTTAGGAGAGTTCAATTTGAAGTGTTCAGTCTTAAAATAATTCATTAAAAATTGGCAGTTTTTTGCCACATATTGAAGAAAAATTAAATTATAGAGAGGGGATAGATGAATTTTTGTGACGGTCTTGGTAAGAGAGGAAATTGAATCGTTCGAGTTTATAGCTGAGACGGAGCGCCTTTTAAAAGGAAACGGGTTATTGCTCTGCACTATGGGTAAAGATGAAAAACCAAACCTAATGACTATTGGATGGGGTCTAATAGGCACTATGTGGAGACAACCCTTCTTTGCAGTAGCTGTTAGAGCTTCCAGATATACCTATAAACTTATTGAAGAGCATGGTGAGTTTACCGTGTGTCTTCCATCGAATAATATGGAACATGTATTAGATTTCTGCGGATCCAAATAAAAACTATTTCATCAGAGAAGCTCATAATATTTTTTAGAGTTTTTTCAAAGCATCTTTTTCGGCGTATACTCCTTTAATTCGCCCGAAGTAAATAGTATGGTAATCGCCCAAGGGATAAACCTCTTTCTCTAAATCGGCATCAAGTTCCCCAAGTTTAACTTTTACCTTATATGCAACCTTACATTCATAATGAACAGGGCATTCAGCTACAAAAGGCACTTTAACGTTATAGCTTCTAACAGGAGTAAGAGTTAACTCTTACTCCTGTTAGAAGCTATAACGTTAAAGTGCCTTTTGTAGCTGAATGCCCTGTTCATTATGAATGTAAGGTTGCATATAAGGTAAAAGTTAAACTTGGGGAACTTGATGCCGATTTAGAGAAAGAGGTTTATCCCTTGGGCGATTACCATACTATTTACTTCGGGCGAATTAAAGGAGTATACGCCGAAAAAGATGCTTTGAAAAAACTCTAAAAAATATTATGAGCTTCTCTGATGAAATAGTTTTTATTTGGATAATGATCTGGTTTAAAAAAGGAGGAATTAGATGAAGGTTCTCATAGTATATGATTCAAAAACCGGGAACACTGAGAAAATGGCGAGGGCTGTGGCTGAAGGTGTATCCTCCGAGAATATTGACGTAGATCTTATAAAGGTTGATGAAGCATCTGTTGAAGTCTTGCCGGAATATGATGGAGTAATCCTCGGCTCACCTGTTTACTATGGTCAACCTTCAGCGAAGATCAAGGAGTTCATAGACGCTTCAGTCAAGTTTCACGGAAAACTCGATGGGAAAGTAGGAGGAGCCTTTGCAAGCAGCGGTGGAACTCATTCTGGAGGAGAAACAACCGTATTAGCGCTCTTAGAGGCGCTTTTAGTTCACGGGATGATTGTACAGGGGACTTCAGGGAGAAACCATTACGGACCTGTTTCAGCAGGGGCTCCCGACGATTCTTCGAAAGAAGCTTGTAAACATTTAGGTAAAAGGGTCGCCAAGCTTGTAAAAAAGTTAGCTAGCTGAGGCTCAAAATCCAATCTTTTCCAGTTAAAGAATTTCAATCCTTTTATATCTTGTAAACCCTTCACTAATTTTTCTAATTATTAAAAATCATTATATTTAAAATGTAGAATGCACACAAAGGCAGAGAAACAAACATATAAATATCTAAAAGAGAGGAGAGTGCGTATGTTTTTAAAATGTTAATAACTAGAAAAAAATTATCCCTATAATGTTTCAAATTGGAGGCTTATGTTTGAGGGTTGTGGATGATATTTTAAAACTGATCGGGAATACCCCAATGGTTAGGCTGAAGAATATTCCAAAAAGCACGGATGCAAGTGTTTACGTAAAGCTTGAGTACTTGAATCCGAGTGGAAGCTTAAAGGACAGAATAGCTCTCGAGATGATTCGCACAGCTGAGGAAGAAGGCAAGCTTAAACCAGGCTACACCATCATCGAAGCGAGTACTGGAAACACTGGAATTGCTTTGAGTTTTGTAGGTTCTCATCTTGGCTACAAAGTTGTAATCTACATGCCGGAAGGGATGACTCAGGATAGAATTAACATAATGAAGAGTTACGGGGCAGAGGTTTACTTGATTAAACCTGAAGACTTGAAAAGCTCAGAAAAAAGTGTGGCAGGGGCTGAGATTGAGATCCCGACGCGTATGATGTGCCTTGAAAGAGAAAGATCGGATCCAAAAGTTTGGTGGGCACGGCAATTTAAAAACCCAGCTAACACTAAGGCACACATCAAAACTGGAAAAGAGATTCTTCAACAATTAGATGGGGAGGTTGACGCTTTCGCAGCATCCATAGGCACAGGCGGCACTCTCTTAGGTATATCCAAGGCTTTGAAAGATGAGCTGCCTAACATCAAAATAATCGGTATAGAACCCGCATCTGCCAAATATTCTCTTGTCTCAGGTTTTAAGAAAGTCCCTGGAGCAAGTGAAGAAGTTAGTGGAGGAATAGTAGCTGAACTGATAGATAGTGGTTTAGTTGATGAGTTTGTTTCTGTGACAAACGATGATGCCATAGATATGACAAATAGACTACTTTTTGAAGAAGGACTTTTCGCAGGAGTATCCGGGGGCGCGAATGTTCTAGTGGCATATAAATTATCAAAGAAACTGGGAAAAAATAAGAGGATCGCCACTGTTCTGCCTGACAGTAGAGATCGATATTTGACCGAGATGAGATATACTACGTGATGTGCCCTATTTTATGGTTGGAAAATTTTCTTCTTTTCATCAATTAATTACTGAATGTTTCTTGGAGAAATCTAGATCCTGAAATTATAGTGTTTTCTGGTAATATCCAATAATAATCTTTAATTTGACTTTTTAATATTTTAATCAACTTAAATAAAAGGTTGGGAAATTATTAACGTGTCCTCTGACTATAAGTATTTTGACAAAGCAAAACATATTGTATTAGAATAGAATATAGAGGATTGGTGAAAAGATCGAATCTAAAAATATATTTAAGCATAATGCGTAGCTATAGATAACGCTTTCAAAATATTAGTTTTAACAAATTTACTTTATACTAGCTGTTCTATATCCTCAAGTTTATCTAATGCAGATTTCTCGACGCCTCTAATTGGTTTATAGTTGCAAGGGTCTTTGCAATGAATATATATCTTCGTCTCCTTGAACCTATGTGCCAGTTTATTTGCACAACTGAAACATTCACAAGCTGATAGAATCCCTCTACTGATCCATGCATCGACCTTCTTAGGACTCATTCATATCAGAACCTAGTAACTATTATACGATTATAATGTATATTCTTTTTGATTCATAATCTCTGAATATTTAAGATAAAAATCTACATATTATCAAAATTTTATATTTTAGAATCAAGAGTCTAAATTTAAGATGCAGAATAAGGGAGTTGGCTTAAGAGACTTGAAAAAGGCTGTTCGGAAATGTAGTTTTTTATACTCTAATAGCCTTTTTATTCTATAAGCTACAAGGGAAAAACGTATGAGTCCAAGATCAGTCCTTTATTCCATTCTTGCTGTGTTAACAGGGTTCGCTCTCATAACCTCAGTAAACTGGGTAGGAAACAAAGCAGGAGAGCAACCTACGTTTAGTTTGGAGCGCCGATTAGATGAATTAACCGTTGAAAGCGACATGATTAAGGATTCCTTTGATCAGAATACCATGCAGAGTTTTTCTGAATGGGAGATAATCTTTGAATCTCTTGCTTTAAATCTAATAATCGCTTTTGGGGTCTACTTTATAGCTAAGCGAAGATTTCAGTGAAGGCTTAAACAAATGAAAAACCTAAAAAGAAAAATGATAGTATCTTAGGGTCTATGTTATAACAGATTTTCCATCGAAATCTAACAGTCTTTGACGTTCGTTGTTAACCTCTTGCTGAACATAATCGATCTGTTCCTTATTGAGGTGACGGAACCTTGCTTGAGCCTTTAGATAATCCTCAATCGGTCGCTGTTTAGGCTTCAAAGTTAATCTAAGAACTCCGTTCTCAACCTCGTATAGTGGCCAAGCCCATGTTTCAACGCCTAGGCGTACAACTTCTACGCTCTTGGCAGGGTCGAAACGCCATCCAGTGGGGCAAGGCATGACTGTGTGAAGATACTTGAATCCGCTTATACTTTTTGCTTTAGTGATTTTAGCTTTAAGATCTCTAGGATAAGCAACGGAAATTGTTGCGACATATGGTACTCGATGTTGAGCTATTATCATCGGGATCCTTTTTTTAGGAGCTTCCTTTCCTTGAGGTGTTGTAGTTGTCCAAGCCCCATAAGGTGTGAGCCCACTCTTTTGGATCCCTGTGTTCATATATGCTTCATTATCGATGCAAATCTGGATCATGTTCTCATTTCTTTCAGCTGCAGCCGAAATCTTTCCAAAGCTAATATCCCCCGTGGCTCCGTCTCCAGCAGCCGAGATCACTGTCACATCGTTTCTGCCCTTCGCATTTAATGCTGCAACTATTCCAGTCGCACCATCTGCAGCGAAGGAAAAGTGTATACCAAATGTCGGTAGTTTAATGTTTCTGATGGCGCATCCAGCGCATGGTCCATCTCCATATATGATCGAATTAGATCCTATGGCTTCAAGAGCCATGCGCCAAAACATCGGCCCCCCACAACCTGGGCAGCATGTACTCCCGCCTTGGAAGAGGCTTTTTTCATAGTATTCATCAAATAGCTTGTTTACCTCCACTCACATCACCTCTCCTAAATCTTTAAGCTCAACCCAATCGGTTTCGTCTTCTGCCTTCCCTGTTTGATATGCATCGAGGACTTTATCTGCAATATATCTAATCTGGCGCATTGTCACATCGCTTCCACCTAAGCCTACATGGAAATTCAGGAGGAGAGGTCTATCATCGAGCGAATAGAGTGCCCTTGCGACTTCCATTGCAACTATGCCGCTGCCTGAGGCTGAACCGTAACTGGTGTTTCTGTCCACGATTCCTATCACTTTATATTTTTTAGCAAGCTTCCTCAGCTCTTCGGTTGGAAACGGTCTAAAGCATCTCATCTTAATTAAACCCACCTTCTTTCCCTCCGCTTGGATCTCGTCGATTACATCCCTTGCGGTTCCAGTCATTGACCCCATCGTCATGAAAACCGCTTCTATACCGTCACATGCGTACTCCTCTAAAGCCCCATCATAATATCTGCCAAATATCTCCCCATAGCTTTTATCGACTTCCTCAATGACTCCTTTAGCCTTCTCCGTAGCCTTTTGAACCTCATAACGCGCCTTAGCAATATTTTGGGGAAATCCTCGTATAGTCCTGAATTCTCCAGGCATAAGATTGTACATCTCATGTTTATAAGGAGGCAAATAGTCATCCACCTCTTTCTGGTCTGGAATACTCGTTGGAGTAGCTGTAGCTGAAGCAAAATATCCGTCGTAACAAACAGCTACGGGTAAATATACCCTCTTATCTTCCCCGACTTTATAAGCTTGAATAACCGTATCTAGAATCTCCTGACTATTCTCGCAATAAAACTGTATCCAGCCAGTATCTCTTTGAAGAAGAGAGTCATTGTGATCTGGTCGTAACCCGCCAATCGGAGCCATAGCTCTATTCACCATGCACATAACTATAGGCAGTCTCATGCCAGGAGGCATCCATAAAGCCTCCTCCATAAATACAATGCCTTGTGAAGCTGATGCAGTGAACACTCTAGCTCCGGCAGCTGACGCACCTATCGCTGCTGCCATAGCTGTATGCTCACCTTCAACCTTTATGTACTGTGCTTTCATTTCACCATTTGCGATAAAAGAAGCTATCGTACTTATTAACTCGGTCTGAGGCGTAATAGGATATGCCGGAACAACTTCTGCTCTAGCAAGTTTGGCACCCCATGCCGCAGCTTCATTTCCTTCAAGCATTCTTATAATGCCCAATTTTACTCCTCCCTCCTCATTTTTATTGCCTTAACAGGACATTCATTGGCACATACTCCGCATCCCTTACAATATCGATAATCGAATACAACGCCCTCCTCGGTCAACATCACAGTGCCTTCAGGACAGTAGGTTTGACAGTTACCGCATTTAATACACGTGTTTTGATCCACTTCAGGTTGGAAGGCTCTTACTATTTGGCTCATTTCGAACACTCCCAAACTCTCACTTCGTTATAGCCGCGAGTGCAGGCTTCAAAGTTAACTTCACCCATTCTTCCTGGAAACATATGAAGTATAGGACCTCTAAGAGACTCTAGTTTAACCCATCCTGTTGCTCTACTTACCGCACCTAGCATAATAGTGTTCGTTATTGGAATCGCCCTTGGCCCGAATACTTCTGCTGAGATACCTGTTGCGTCTACGGTAGCTATTTTCGATAAAGGAACGCCAAGATCGACTTCTTCAGGATTATTATTCACGTTTAATATAGCTGTCCCCCTCTGTTTGAGACCTTTACGTACCTCGGCTACGTTTAGTAGGGTGGGGTCGAGCACAACTAATGCATCTGGCTCGTAAATTCCGGAAGTCCTTCGAATAGGTTTATCATCGAGTCTTAAAAAGACAGTCACATCGCCGCCTCGTCGCATTCCACCGTAGACTGGAATTTTCTGAGCGTATTTTCCTTCGCTAAAAGCAGCTTCAGCCAATGCTAGAGCTCCCATAACAGCGCCCTGTCCACCCATACCGTGGAATCTTATCTCTATCAACTCTATCTCCTTTGAATCTGGGTTCTTACTTATTATCAAACACTAGTTGATAAGTCTTTGGAAATCGAAAGCGAATCAAAATATCTCAAATATTTTATTCCATTTGATTTCGAAGATAATAAAGAGTTAACTAATCTAGATTCTGTGTCATGAAGATTTTTATTTGATAGACTTTCGTGATGAGATCATTGATCTCTGATTGACTCAAATATATGAGATAATCTCGTATTATTTTCAGGCTCTGTAGAAACCCTCCCAAATTTATCTCATCCATGTTAAGATGGATGCAGGGATAATGCGTATTGGGAGGGGTTCCAACTATGTTAGAATAGTCAAGGCGATAATAAAGGTTCTGGGGAAGGCTGATATACTACGCTATTTCAGCCGCTTCTCAAATAGGATCTACGATGCGTGGCAGCACGTGGTCCTCTTGGCCATCAGGCAGCTGGAGGATAAGTCCTAAAGGTGATTCGGAGGTTCCGATATGGAGGACGAGGGGCAAATACAGGAAAGAGATGAAGGGGGGCTACTCGAAGAAACTCTATAATCAGAGGAGCAAAGATGAGACGGTCTTCAGCGTCGTGAAGCGCCTCATGGGGGAGCACCTGTCATCTAGGCTGGTCAGGACGCGGAACAGGGAGCTCGCCCTGAGGCTGGCCGCCTACAATGCTCACAGGCTGATCAACATCACATAGGAAGGATTTCTACAGAGCCTCTTCAATAAAAAATTAAATACTCGTTTATGATGCGAAATTCTTGTTATAGAGATAAAAAAATAATATTACTTTTTCAATGATCTAAGCGATTTAAGATGATTATAGCGAACTGAGAAAAATAGGCTACCCGATCTAGGAGATTGTTTAAAGATATAGCCCAAGCTGAGAGAATCCGCGCTTCAAACTGTTATAGAACATTAGCACAATGGAAGGAGATTCAACTTTCGCTGTGGCTGATTTTGAATCCTAAAAACTCTTCAGAAGACCTTGAAATTGGAATCGAAGGAGAAACCTTTGAAATATCTGAGATGTATTCTGCGTAAATAGAAGTAGTGAAAGCCCAGAGAGAGTACTCCGCTGAAATAGAGTTTCGTTACGCCTGGGAGGCTGAGAAGATGTATATTAGAGCTTAAACCAATTAGTGTTTGCGAAGTCTGTGGCTACACCATAGAAGGAGAGCTCCCTGATGAGAGTCCAATATGTAAAGCCAGAAAGGAAAAATTCAAAATATTCTCGTAAACGTAAAAATATTTATTCGACCTTTCAGCTTTTGTTGATATGAAAAAAATCTTAGTCATCCCTCTATCAACTTTACTCATGGTAGCTATTCAAATTTTCAGTTTAATCTATGGAGTTGTTTATGATTGGCCAGATTTCTATCATATAAATTATGGATTCCCTCTAGTTTGGTCAACTCATACTCTTAATACTTTGATAGGCCCAGTTGACGTATGGAAAATAGATTTAACAAACTTAACGCTAGACTTAATCTTCTGGAATATTCTTGTTTTAGTTCTAATCTTTCTCTTAAGCAGCTACTTTGAACGAAATTAGAAGTAATGTATGGAGAGTTAAACTTTTTTACAGATTTTTCCTGAAAGCGCATCCTCAATTATTTTTGGGATCTTATCAATAAGATCGGTGGGAAGTACATGGTATCCTTTCTCTTTGAAGACTTCATCCCCTGCTACACCATTAATGAATGCTCCTGCAGACGAAGACTCGAAGGGGTCAAACCCCATTGCCATGAACCCGACCACAATGCCTGATAATACATCTCCAGTACCTCCAACAGTCATTCCAGGATTTCCAGTCCAGTTATATCTTGTACGGTGACCATCGCTGATTATGTCAACCTCTCCTTTTAACAAGATGGTTGCATTCATTTTTTCAGCCTCTTTTTGCACTGTTTCACCTCGCTCTCTATAATCTCCTATTACCTTTTTTCCCGTGAGTGTTCTAAACTCCTCAGAATGAGGGGTTAAGACTGTGGGTGCCTTGAATTTTCTCACCCTAGTAGCATAGCTCTTTAATGCATCAGCGTCTATTAGCATTGGAAGGTTTTTTTCATCAACTAAATCTATAAGCGCATTAACCGCCTCGATAGTACCCTCACTAGTACCTAAACCAGGACCCATAGCTACAGAGTTCACACGATTTAGAAAAGGCTGTAGCTGAGTTAGGTTCTTCATTGTTAATCGACTCCCTTTAAGCTTGACTGTTACAAAGGCTGGAGAAAATCCAGCTATTATCGTAGAAGCCGTCTCTGGTGCAGCGACGTATACCAAATCTACACCTGTTGCATATGCTCCCATTCCGGTAAGTGCTGGAGCTCCTGAGTAAGTTTCGCTTCCGCCTATCACAAGTACGTATCCGAAATCACCTTTATGAGCGTTCTTTGGCCTAGGTTTATTCGTTAGATAAACATCACCAGGACCTGTGAAGAGTTCAGCTTCTAGAGGTATCCCTATTGGCTTGATTATAACTTCTCCCAAATATTTTTCCGCATTTTTGAAACCGATCTTGTTTTTATGAATCGTGACTGTCAAATCTGCCTTAAAGCCTTCACCCTTAATATCTCCACTATCAGAATCGACGCCTGTAGGAACATCTATAGCAACTTTGAAGCCTTTAGATCTATTCATCATCATTATAGCATTACTGAGAGGAGGCTCTAATGCTCCTTTTAATCCGGTTCCAAGAAGAGCATCAACTATAACATCTGCGTCAAAAGGTTTAATGAGGGTGGAGTCTTTCAATTCCTGTATTTCGATGCTAGATCTCATATTTTGAATAATATTCCAGTTGATTTTAGCTTCCTCAGATCTAATATTTGTAGATGAACCTACCAAAAACACTTGGACTTTAAATTTTTTAGATAGGTGGCGAGCTGCAACAAACCCGTCTCCACCATTCCCTCCAAGACCACAAATGATAGCTACTTTCTTACCAACTGGAATACGTTTCTCAACTTCTTCAGCTACCACTCTCCCGGCATTCTCCATTAATTGCAAAGTCGAGACACCCAGGTATACAGCATTCATGTCAACTGCCTTGAACTCTTCGGATGTTAGGTATTCGTCCAGGATCAAAGTTGTTCATGCTCAGCTTAATTGAAGGAGTATATAGAATATTTCCTCGAGAACCTGAATAAACCCTCTATAATGCTTTTAATAGATTGCTGCAGAATCGTAGAGCTTCAGCTTCATTCCTAATCAAAATCTGTCTACGATTAAGACTCATGAGATAAACATTCTCTCTAAAGAATAGATATACGGAAGGGGATAGCACTAGTCTTGATTAACTACAAAAATAGCAAACAGGTCTTCAGTGAACCTCTCTCAAAGGCAAAGTTTTAAAAAACATTATTGAATTCTGATAAGTTTTAAGTATTCGAGAAAGATAAGTAAAGTATAAGGGGGAATCGTATGGCAACAGCTTTCGTTCTTATAAATGCAGAGATTGGTGCAGAAAGCGATGTTCTAAAAGATCTTAAGGCGATACCTGAAGTAAAGGAAGCTCACATGGTCTATGGCGTCTATGATATAATAGCTAGAGTTGAAACAGAAACGATGCAGGAGCTGAAAGATATCATAAGTTGGAAGATAAGACGTCTCGATAAAGTTAGATCAACGTTAACCATGATAGTTGTGTAACTTGCATTAATTCAATATTTTTTTAAATAAATCTAAATATTAAAAGGCATTTCTGTAACGGAGATCATCTTAATCGATTCCGATTTATTAATTATAATCAACAATAAATTAGATTCCTTAAAACAAGATCAGATAGAATTAAATATTAGAAACTTGAACTCCGAAGAGAGGCGAGAAGCCTTTGGATAAATATATAGAAAGTGTGTATGAATCTATTGTAAAGAAAGACCCAGAGCAGAAAACGTTTCATCAAGCAGCTTACGAAGTTCTAGAGTCTCTAGAACCAGCAATAAAAAAGTTCCCAAAGTTTCAGGAACACGCTATTCTTGAACGAATCGTTGAACCAGAGCGTATCATCATATTCCGTGTTCCTTGGAAGGATAAAGATGGAAAGATCCAGCTGAACAGAGGCTATAGGATACAGTTTAATTCTGCTATAGGTCCATATAAAGGAGGCTTCAGATTCCATCCAACAGTTAACCTAGACATATTGAAATTCCTTGGATTCGAGCAGATCTTCAAAAACAGTCTGACTGGTCTTCCAATGGGCGGAGGGAAAGGCGGTTCTGATTTTGATCCCAAGGGAAAAACCGATGCGGAAGTGGAAAGCTTCTGTTACAGCTTTATGATGGAGATGTTCAAACACATAGGACAGTTTACGGATGTACCCGCTGGGGACATCGGTGTTGGAGCTAGAGAGATTGGCTATATGTATGGTGCATATAGAAAGATCACTAATCTTCATGGAACATGTGTACTTACGGGTAAGGGGCTAGATTATGGAGGCTCTCTGATTCGGCCTGAAGCAACTGGGTATGGATGTGTCTACTTCGTTGATGAGATGTTGAAGACAAAGAAAAAAGAGTTGAAGGCGAAGACCGTAACCGTATCTGGATCAGGAAACGTAGCTCAGTACGCTGTCGAGAAGTGCATTCAGATGGGTGCGAAAGTTGTCACCATGAGCGACTCTGATGGATGTATTTATGATCCAGATGGTATAGATGAGAAAAAACTAAGCTATGTACTAGAGCTCAAAAACGTGAAAAGAGGGCGAATAAAAGAGTATGCTGAAAAATACAATGTTGAGTATGTTCCAAAGGGGAAACCGTGGATATATAAATGCGACATAGCTCTCCCATGCGCTACTCAGAACGAACTCGACGGCAATGATGCTAAGGCTCTCGTAGATAATGGAGTTATCGCTGTAGCTGAAGGCGCAAATATGCCTTGCACTCCCGAAGCTATCAAGGTATTCCAGGAGTTCGGAGTACTTTATTCGCCCGGAAAAGCTTCCAACGCAGGTGGTGTCGCAACATCTGGTCTAGAGATGGCTCAAAATAGTCAACGATACTTCTGGACTCGTGAGGAAGTAGATGCAAAACTACATCAAATCATGATTAACATACATAAGACAGTCTACGAAACTGCTAAACTATTCGATCAACCTGGGAACTATCAGTTAGGAGCTAATATTGCAGGTTTCCTTAAAGTTGCTAATGCGATGATTGCACAGGGCTACTATGCCTGAGAGTAAAATAATATCCCACCTTTTTTGCCGTATTGTTTTTGAAGGTATGAAAAGCTGTTTTCTAAACCTTCAATTTTATTAACTACCTTTTCTCATTTCTTAAGAACCTCTCTTTGAAGGTGTCTCCGTGTATAGAATAGTCGAGAAGATTAAGTTAACGCCGACCGATAAGATGTTGGTTATAGAAGCTCCTGAAGCAGCGCGAAAAGCAAAACCGGGTCAGTTCGCCGTCCTTAGGATAAGCGAGAAGGGAGAGCGGATCCCCATAACTATTGCAGGAGTCGATCCCGATAAAGGAACTGTTGTAATTGTTTTTGCTGAGGTTGGTAAAACTTCTAAAGATCTTGGGAAACTTGGTGTTGGAGACTACATACTTAACTTTGCCGCTCCTCTCGGTAATCCCCTAAATATAAAGAATTATGGTACCGTTTTATGTGTCGGAGGGGGCGTATTTGTAGGCGCTCTTTTATTCTTGATAAAAGCTCTTCGCCAAGCCGGTAACGAAATCGTAACGATCATAGGGGCAAGGAATTCCGAGCATCTAATCTTTTTAGACGATGCTGAGAAGTTAAGTGATGAGCTCTACATATCGACTGATGATGGCTCACGTGGTTATAAAGGTCTTGAATTTCTGAAAGAACTCTTGAATAAAAGAAAATTTGATCATGTTTTTACCATAGGTTCAACCTCTATGCAGAGGCTAGTCTCGGAGCTAACACACCCATATAGTATACCGACAACTGTTAATTTGTTTCCTATAATGGTCGATGCAACTGGAATGTGTGGGGCATGTAGAGTAATAGTTGGAGGAGCGACAAAGTTTGCTTGTGTCGATGGTCCAGACTTCGATGGTCATAAGGTCGATTTTGATCAGCTTATCTCACGTATGAGATTCTATAACCCTCAGGAAAAGATAGCGATGGTCTATCATTATAAGGAGGTGGCTTAATGCAGCGAAGAAATACTCAGGTCGAGATGCCCAAACAAGATCCTAAGGAACGCATCAGGAACTTCAATGAAGTAGCCAAAGGATATACAAGCGAGATGGCGGTTGAAGAGGCTCATAGATGCCTAAATTGCAAGAATCCGCAATGTCGTAAAGGTTGTCCCGTAGAAATTGATATCCCAGCTTTCATCAAGTTAATCAAAGAAAAGAAGTTTGGTGAAGCCATCAGGAAGATCAAGGAAAAGAATGCATTACCAGCTATCTGTGGGCGAGTATGTCCACAGGAAGAGCAGTGTCAGAAATTCTGTGTCTTAGGTCTTAAAGGGGAATCTGTAGCTATAGGTAGATTAGAGCGATTTGCAGCAGATTTTGAACGAGAAAACGGGATAATCAATGTTGAGAAATACGGATCAGATGGTGGCAGAGTAGCCGTAATCGGGTCTGGCCCAGCAAGTCTAACTGTCGCAGCAGAACTAGCAAAATTAGGTCATCGCGTTGAAGTATTTGAATCTCTACATACTGCTGGAGGTGTTCTCATGTATGGCATTCCCGAGTTTAGGCTTCCCAAAGCGATTGTTCAATCCGAGGTAGAGTACGTGAAAAAGCTAGGAGTTCTGTTCCATCTTGACGCTACAATCGGGAAGCTAACTACAATCCGAGAACTTTTTGAGAGTGGATTTGATGCAGTATTCATAGGGAGTGGTGCAGGTTTACCGAGCTTTTTACAAATTCCAGGTGAAAATCTTAATGGCGTATATTCTGCTAACGAGTTTCTTATCAGGACGAATCTTATGAAGGCTTACTTATTTCCGAGATATGATACTCCAATCAAAGTAGGTAAAATCGTTGCTGTGGTAGGTGGAGGAAATGTTGCGATGGATGCAGCTAGATCGGCTTTGAGGCTTGGTGCTGAAAAGGTTTACATCATCTATAGGCGTAGTAAAGAAGAGTTGCCTGCTAGACTGGAAGAGGTAGAGAACGCTGAGGAGGAGGGGATAATATTCATGCTTCTGACTAATCCTATTCGATTCATCGGAGATGAGCGAGGTAATCTCAAGGTGATGGAATGCATAAAGATGGAGCTCGGAGAACCTGACGAGTCTGGTAGACGCCGGCCTGTCCCAATCAAAGGCTCAGAATTTAAAATGGATGTCGATACTGCGATTATTGCAATTGGACAGACGCCTAACCCCCTCATCCAAAGGTCGACTGAAGGCTTGAAAACAACGAAATGGAATACCATTATTGTAGAAGAGGAAACATGTCAGACGAGCATTGAAGGAGTCTACGCAGGCGGAGACGTCGTAAGCGGTGCAGCTACAGTCATCAGTGCTATGGGCGCAGGTAAAAAGGCAGCTAAGGCTATTCATGAGTTCGTTATGAAGAAAAGATTGAAGTCTGGAACCTAAATTTTGGTAAATACTTTAATTAATATTAAAGACAATATTTATTATGAAATTGTCATCACATTATAGTGACAGATCCCTTAATATAGTAAGGGATATGCGGCTCATCGAGAAGAAGCTTGTTGAAATTAATAGTAGAATAAAAATTTACACCGCTATATACAATCAATGCTCGAATAAGCTTGAAGCTATGAGAAGAACTTATTTGAATTCGATGAACTTTCGGGATGAAATTTTGATCGACGAGGATCTGGAGTATCAAAAAGAGGCTGATAGAATGAGGTTAGTTAGTCGACGCCTTGAAGAGTTGAATAAAGAGAAGGATAAATTGAGGAAGATTCTTGAAGACAATATGCACAGGTTTTAAACTGTTGAAATTTCAGTTTCTTCCTTCCAGAGATTGGAAGACTTAAAACGGAGTATTCTAATTGTTTCTAGGAATTAAGAATGTGCAGCAGTTTATGGACCGAGAAATATCGCCCTCAAACATTGGATGAGATAGTGAACCAGTCTGAAATAGTGTCTAGAATGAAGAAGTTTGTTAAAGAGCGAAATATACCTCATCTGCTATTCGTTGGCCCTGCAGGCGTGGGGAAAACAACGACTATCTTAGCATTATCAAGAGATTTGTTTGGGCCATCGTATAGGAATTTTGTTATGGAGCTTAATGCTAGCGATGAGAGAGGGATCAACGTGATTAGAGAGAAAGTAAAATCTTTTGCTCAAACTGCTGCTATATCTCCTGAAGTTCCCTTCAAAATTTTAATCATGGATGAGGCTGATAGCTTAACCTCAGCGGCTCAACATGCCCTGCGACGAACTATGGAGATCTACACAAAGACATGCCGTTTCTGTCTCATCGGGAACTACTCGGAGAATATTATAGAACCTATTCAGAGCAGATGCTCGGTATTCCGCTTCAGCCCTTTAAGCGAACAGGATCTTAAAGGACGTATACGATCTATCTCCATTAAAGAGAATCTTCAACTTTTAGATGAGGGGTTAGACGCTATATATGAAGCTTCTGCGGGAGATGTGCGAAAGGCAATAAATCTCTTGCAAGCTGCCGCAGCCGTTCAGGGAGGAGTAATAGATGATGTATCAATCTATAGTGTACTCGGTCAGTTAAACCCTACAAGGATTAGGGAGATGGTAAAACTATGTTTGAAAGGTGACTTCCTTGAAGCCCGGGAAGTGTTACGTAGCTTACTTATTGAGGAAGGGATAGCTGCTGAAGATATCCTCAAACTCTTATATTTTGAAATTCTTAAAAGCGACATCGCTGAAGAGTGGAAGGTTAAACTTTCGGATACTATAGGAGAAGTTGACTATAGGCTTACTCAAGGCTCTAGACCAGAGATCCAGCTCAGCGCTCTTCTCGCAAAACTAACGCTCGCCGGGGAAGAGATGCATCGATGAGAAACGAACCAGTATCTTGGACGATAAGGTTCAGACCTAAAAATAAGAAAGAAATAGTTGACAATAAAGAATCGGTTGAAAGGTTCCTCTCCTGGATGAAATCTTGGGTCAATGGTATTCCTGAAAAACATTCAGTCTTCTTGTATGGTCCTCCAGGCGTCGGAAAAACATCGACAGTTTTAGCATTGGCGCGTGACCTAGGATTCGACGTTATCGAAGTGAATGCTAGTGATTACCGTACTAGCAAGAGATTAGAAGAGATAGTAGGCAGATCTATTTCTTTGAGTCTCACAGTTACGGGTAAGAGGAGAGTCATACTCTTCGATGAGATGGAGGGTATAAGTGGACGTGAGGATGAAGGTGGAATCTCTGAAATTATGAAGATTATCAAAGAGAGCAGAATCCCTGTCGTCCTCATTTCAAATAGTATTCAAGAAAATTGGGAAAAATTCTTACCTCTTATATCTCTCTCAGAGTTGATAGAGTTTAATTCTATACCCTTCAAGGATGTTTTAAACTGGCTGAGAGATGTTTCAACTAAAGTCGGAGTCAAGGTTGAAGAAGAAGCTTTAGAACTGATCGCTGAAAGGTCTGCAGGGGACTTAAGATCGGCTTTAAACGACCTAGAAACCGTCGCCGGAGGGAGGACTCAAGTAACTCTAGAAGATGTTATAATTCTTGGTGATAGAGATAGACAAACCTACACGCATGAAGCCCTTATGAAAATATTTTCTTCTAAGAGTGTTAAGGAAGCCAGACAAGTGATCTCTTCCTCATATATTAACTATGATGAACTGTTCGAATGGATATATGAGAATATTCCCTACGTCCTGAATGATCCAAGGGATCTCTCAGAAGCTTTAAACCATCTCGCCTTAGCTGACATTTTTGAAGGTAGAGCTAATAGAACTCAAAATTATACTTTAATAAAATATATGTTCACTTTAATGACCGGGGGAGTTGCCCTTTCAAGGAAGCATTCAGATGGAACAGGTCTATATAGACGCTTAGAGAGTAGGCTCTTGAACCTAGGTTTGCCACCAAATTCTTTTAAGATAAGCGATTCGCCTAGAGGGTTATCTGTCAAGCCTTCAAGATATCTTGGAAATGACTGGAGGAGGATTAACGAAACTATTCGTAAACTTGGTGGATATTGGAGAAAAACCGAAAAGATTTGGTTCCTACCTTACTTCAGGAACCCTCAATACCTTCCAAATTTGAAGAGAACATGGTATATTAGACAAGCAAGAGATACTCTGATAGCAAAGATCTCGAAATATTGTCATGTTTCAACAAGAGTAGCGTTAGTCGATCTCCTACCTTACCTCAAAATAGTCTTTGAAAAAGATGAGATGATGGCTAGAGAGTTTTCGAGACTGTTTGAGCTAAATGACAAAGAAGAAAACTACTTAAAATCTTAACTATTTCTTCTTAGTTTGTTTAAGGCTTCCACCAAGTGAAACCAAGATAATTAATATTCTTCTCGCCTACTACAGCGATTATGAAGGTTTTCCGCACAGTTGTCGCCAGCCTTCCAGCTTTAACTAATTCTGATGCAGATATTCCCTCATCTATCTTCTTGACTTGAACTATGAAAGGTGCATGGTCTATTCCTGGTCCTATGCGATAAACCGCGAAATCGCATCCATACTTTATTCCTGGAGCAACAATGAAATTCCTCTCTCGTAAATCCTTATATACTCTATACTTCTCTTCGAAACCTTCTTGAGTCGAAGCAACTATCGTCTTAAACTCGTTTAGACTGAGCTCCTGATTTTTGGATCCTGAAAAGACTTTAATTAGTCCCCTTTCAAGAAGGTATACTCCTTCTATAGGATCTAATACTAGGGGAGTATCAAAATCTTCCTTGGGTTTTGAGATGCCGAGCGGTTTACCGAAATATCCCAATCTGTAAAGTCTTTGACTCTCATTCTTTGACCATACTATAAGCCTAGTATCCTTGAGTGCTTCAACTCTAGCTATCTGTTCGATCAAGTTTTCATCCTTAAAGCGCTAATAGCCGGATTAGATCTGCCTCTTCTTCAGCGGCATCGATCATTAGATCAAACTCTTCTAATACGTCTTTCACAGAGAGGATTATAGGTAGTTCGGTTTTGCTTGTAAATAGAGTCATATATAGGTTCCTGTAGATTTCATCAACGGTTCTCTCACCTTCGTCAACATCTTTCGTAAGTTCTATCGCTTTTTCAGCGTTGAAGCTCAAACTGATTAGGCTTTCTCTAAGCCTAGTTAAAGTTTGAAAAGAAGCGTCTGATATCTTTACTAATCCATCTAATACTTCTTTCGGCACTTTCCATCTTTTAGACGAGATGGCTCCTATTCTGTAAGCTATGCTTTCGATATAATCTGTTAGGTCCCGTGATTTGCTGATTAGTCTATAGAAGTCTTCTCGATTTACAAGTACTCCACCTGACTCGTGAAGCTCTTTTAAAATTGATCTTTTAAGGTTCAGAGAATCTGCATGGAGCTTTCCAATCTCCATAAAGTTTTCGTCAACCATTTTATAGTCGCCTTTCTTCAGTCCATCGATCATGACTAGTACTTTCCTAAACATTTCGATGACCAAACGCATATGATCTTGGCTCAGCATGAGCAGGTTTCGCATCGTGCGGTCTTCGCTCTCTACTGGAAAAACCATCGCTATGGGCCTCGCATATTCAAATTATTAAAAGGATCCAGTTTCCACTACTTACTTGGAAGTATCTATATTTAATTTTTTGTTTTCCCCGCATTTTTCAGCATAAATGTATATGATTTAATTATGGATAGTCATTTATGCCCCTTTTTTTCTTTTAACCACCATTCCAGATACTCTTGATGCCGTTTATTCTTCAATTCTTCAGCATCTTCTCTAGGCGTATGAAGTCTTTCAAGGGCTTCCGATAATTCGGCTTCAGTGAACGTCATCCCACAACTCTGACAGCTATAATGCTTCAATTTTCTATCCCAAGTCAACCTTCCACCGCATTCAGTGCAGTAAGGCATCTCCCCCTCAACCCTTTACTCATGAGAGGAGGAGCACATAGGCTGATAAAAATGATTCGATATTAATAGCGATTCCAAAAAAGATATTATTCATCAACTGAAACTCATGCGTATCTGGTTTCTCATAAACTACCTAAAATGGTATATGTCATTATTGTTAAATATTTTGTGTTTTGTCAACTATCTTTGGTGTGTATTTGTCTTCGGGGGATTTGGCTCGTTGGGGAAGGCGTCTTGCTCGGGGTTCTTTTATTACGTGTATGATGGTTTTTAGGAAGTGGCGGCTTGGCTGAAGGGGAGGGGCGGCAGGGTGTGGAGGTGAAGAAGGAGTCACTAATCCATTATCTTATATTTTCCGGCGGAAATTGAGAATGCTATGAACGGCCTTGCGGATAATCCTGTTATTATCTGAAATCTGAGGAAGGACGTTACTGAATCCTTCTTCGGTTTTTCTGGATGCTCATGATCTTCAGCTTAATCTCTCCCCCGTGCTTCCTAACCAGATGCCTGTTCAGCTTCTGCTGATCGCTTAGTTTTTCCCCGCAGATTGGACAAATGAACTACATTCGAAAAATCATCCTGCTAGTAAAAAGGAGATGTTTAAAGGAGTTTAGGACTCATATACAGCTTCAAAGCTTTTGATATCTCCAAGACCGAGCGTTCTTTTATAAGTCTCACTGTAAGCGGCGAAACCATACATTGTCAGCCAGTGATCCACATCGTCATAGAGGTCATCCAAGCCCGCCCAGTGGCCGAACTTGTCACGATGTTCTGGATGTTCCCTCTTGCCCGCATTTCTCAATGTTTTGCATATTAAAGCACTTCCAATCAAAAATAATTTAACTTCTGAACCTAATGACTTTTTTAATAAAAAGTTTTAATCGTTCTCTTCGTACGTCTATTAGTATTGGTGGGTGAGTGGACCCTCCACCCGTTCCGCCATAAAAACCCCGGTAATAGGAAGGTGAAAGTAAAATTGAAAAGCAGAGATCTTTCAATGGTTACTATTTTTGCGGCGCTTTATGCGGCGTTGGTGTACATTTTTGCTCCAATATCGTTCTATGCCTTGCAGTTAAGAATCGCAGGCATACTTAGGCCAGCTATTGCAAAAAAATGGGTTTTAGCTATCGGATATACTATCGGAGTATTAGTTGGCAATCTTTTCAGCCCATTTGCTGGCGTATATGAGCTTATCTTCATGCCTATTATGAGCTTATTTGCCGGAATACTTGGATATTTAGCAGCCCTAAAATTCAAAAACGACTATTACATCACAGGTGCAGTTATCGCCACAATAATATCGATGAGTGTTAGCTGGATGCTTAGTCAACTATTTAACTTGTCAATGCTTTTAACTCTACCATATTTGTTCATAAGCGAACATGCAGTATGCTTCATTGGAGCATCTATCTTTAAGGTTATTGAAAAAAGATTCAAATGGTGGTAGAGCATTGGAAAAAGAAAATAAATGCATTGTTGTTCTTAGTGGCGGACTCGATTCAACAACGGTTGCATATTGGGCAAAAAACCAAGGATATAGCCTTTACCTACTAACTTTCAAATACGGTCAAATTGCAACGAAGGAAGTCAAATATGCATTAAAGATAGCGAATAAGCTTAAAGCGCCTATAAGGCTGATTGATCTCTCCTCATTGAAAAAAATCTTTACTGGAGTCTCGTCGCTTTGCGATGCAGATATTCCTATGACATCAAAATTCAGCCAGCCAATAATAGTCCCATTTAGAAACGCCATTCTTCTTTCAATAGCCGTTGCTTATGCGGTATCGATTAATGCCGCAAGAATTTTCTACGGTGCTCAAGGATCGGATGAGCCATTCTATCCGGATTGCAGAAGAGAATTCTATAAATCCTTTGAGGCGACCGCTAGGCTTGGGACAGACTTAGTTATAACAATCGAAGCACCATTTAGCAACATGCCCAAGTCAGAGATAATTAAACTAGGATCTAGCTTTGGTGTTCCATTCGACCTTACATGGTCTTGTTATTTGAATGGGCCTAAACACTGTGGAAAATGTGAGTCGTGTGTGAATCGCAAGAATGCTTTCGCTGAAGCTGGAATTCTTGATCCTACCGAATACAATGAATGACTTGACTACTATATTATCTTTGACAATGACATTTTCACGTGAAGAAATACAATCTTTTGCCGATCTTTCAATAAAAGTTTCGTTGAAGCCTTGCTTCAAATTTTCTTTTGCTTTTCTGCCTCTTTCCTTCTAATAAGCACGCCCCATTTTCATAAGGGTCTAAACCCGTTGTCTTCATACCGAAAATTAATGGTGTAATTAATTATTCGAAGAGGTTTACGTTTAAGGTTTTTAGCGTACACACTTTTTAGGCGTTTAATTTTAGAACATTAACCGCTCATCCTTGTTTTCATGGATCTCATTCTCCAAGCTTATAAAGAAGTGCAAGGGACATCCAACTCCCCCCAAAAAAGCGAACCAAAACACCCCCAAACCCCGCAAAAAACACCAAAAACACAAAAAAGAAAACAAAAAACACACAATACCTACAATATTATTTAGCACATTTCGAGATCATAGAGATAAGTTTCTTCGCGATTTCCTTTTTATCTGTTAGAGGTAAGTGAGTAACGTTCTTTTCCGCATCTATTATATAAACTTCATTGGTATCTGTACCGAATCCGACACCTTTCTTTGAGACGTCGTTGGCTATGATGAAATCCATTCCCGTCTCCTTCAACCGTGAATACGATCTTTCAATTAACGTCTCTTTCGGAACGTTGTACTCCGCCTTGAACCCTACTAAAATAATCTCAGGATCAACTTTTTTTATCTGTTCTACAATCTTCGGAAGCGTTTTAAGCTTTAGAATCCAGGTTCCTTGGCTTGAAGGTGTTTTCACCATGTCTCTTTTAATTGGACCGAAATCAGAGGCGGCGGCTGTTAGAATCGCCACATCATGTTTCTTCTCTTTCAAAACTTTTATTGTGGACTCTAGCATCTCTTCAGTAGACTCAACATTGATTACTCTAACTCCTGCTGGAGGTTTAGCTGATCCAGGGCCATAGATTAGAGTAACTTCCGCGCCTTGTTTAAGAGCTTCCTCAGCAACAGCTACTCCCATTTTCCCAGAACTTGGATTCGATACGAATCTGAAAGCGTCGATATACTCTCTTGTGGGTCCTGCAGTCACTAGAACTCGCATCCCTTCGAGGCTTCTTTCCAAGGTTAGTCTATCTACAACAGCTTTAACTATCTCATTAGTATCTGGTATCTTAGCCTTACCTTCTTCGACTCTCGGCATGAGAACTTTTATCCCAATCTTCTCCAGCTTGTTTATGTTCTCAATCACTATCGGGTGATTATACATGGAGGCATGCATAGCTGGAGCAATGATCACAGGTATACCCGCTCCAATCCCGGTCGTTAGAGTAGTTGTCACAGGGGTATCGTCGATCCCAGAAGCAACTTTGCCGATAGTGTTTGCAGTACACGGAGCCACTAGGATCAAATCAGCTCTTCCCTCATGCTCACCTGCATATGTAACGTGCTCTATTTGCCCTGTGAGTTTAGTCACTACAGGATTACCCGTAGCCCATTCTAGCATGTAAGGGTGGATTATCTCCTGCGCCATAGGAGTCATGACCGCGAAAACCTCTGATCCAAGCCTCATAAGCTCCCGTGCTATCTCTGGGCTCTTAACCGCTGCTACGCTTCCAGTCACACAAAGTATAATCCTTCTCCCCCTTAAGACACTGCTTTTGGAGCCGATTATCAGCTTAGATGTATGTTCTCCGAAGGACACTTTTCCCTCATCTTTCCTTTTCAGATTTGAGTCTTTAAAGTTCTTCCATCTTCTCTTCTATTTCGTTGAGGCGATCTTCAATCTCCTCTAATCTTTCCTCTATCCTTTCAATCTTGTCTAGAAGAACCTTAAGCTCCTCTTCTATGTCCCGAATTTTATTTTCCAAGCTCAAGGTCTTTCCTCTTTTTTCTTTTCGATTTTCAAACCTTTATAAAGTTACCTAATTTATTAACTTAATTATTTGTTCGAAATAACCTTCACCTTGGCTTAATGTTATCTGATTAAAGCATCTATTTTTCATCTCTACCTTTTCGAGCCTTCCAATAACTTGAGCTATCTCTCCAGTTTCTAGTTGCAACCTAAACTCTTCCATGTATGAGACTACTCTTTCAACCCCCTGTGCAACATTAGGATCTGTTCTAAGGGCCTCTACTGAGTAAACGGAAGGCATGAAACCTGAGTCTTCATCCGATATTATCTTCACCGTAGCTTCGATTCTCCCAATTTTTTCTATTTTAAGAGTCTCTTCATATTCGTTTCTGATTTCATCCCATCTCCTCACTGGCTCAAACTCGATTTTAACTCTCCTCCCAAGCCTTTTGCTCATTCGAGTTGCATATATGAGCTTCCTCTTCTGGTGCCATCCATATTCCTTCTTTGAGTAATTCGAGAAATTCCAATGTAACGGGGGCATCTCTACAGTCCAATCATCGAATTCGTTAGATAGCAAGTTTTCACTGTATAAGCTTTTTAAAGCTTCGCGAAGCTCTTTCAGCTCTCTTTTACCATAAACGATGAGATCAATATCGCTAAACTTAGGGCTATGAAAGCCATGAAATATTGACCCGAATACTCCAAAATCTCCTAAATCAAGGCTTGAAATCTCCAAAACAAGTTCTAGAACCTGGTTCAATTCTTCGATTAACGGGTCTTCTTTCGATATCAAGATCTCCTTTAACCTCTCATCTGGGCGGACTACCTGGATAATTTGGTCTTCTCTGAGACCTACAAGCATTTCGCGTAGATGTTTGTGAAAAACCTGATATTCAGGAAAATGGTTATGGACGAATTTGAGTCCTTCATCAAAATAGAATTTGAAGAATCTTCTATTTCCCAGGGTTCTAACAGATTTTTGGATCCCGGAGGTGTAGACTTCTTCAGGTGCGTACTCCAAGTCACAGAAACAAGAATCTTCTGGATGATCATAACCGTATACTCTGAAAATTAATCCCTCTTGAGAGATTGGAGAATCTCTATCCCTAAGCCTCATAAAGTGCCTCTATTCCTCTGAGTTATTTAAATAAATAGAGCTTTTAAAAATGGTTTCTCTAAATCTGTTTCTCACCTAATTTGAACTCTCGAGCCTTTTTTAATGATTCTCTATACCACTCCGAATCTTCAATTATCCAGTCTTTAACGTTGAAATGGATAGGCCTCCCTTTATCGTCTAGGATTATAACCTCTTCGATCTCGCTATTTATTATCTTCCTTTTGCACCTCTTACATGGAATAGCATAAGTATATTTATTGTTTTCATCCAGTCCAGCGATGTATAGCTTAGAGCCTATCCTATCCGCTCTATTCGAATTTATAATTGCGTTTTCTTCGGCGTGTACAGCAGGGCATAAGTCGTAAGATTCTGAGTGAGGAAGGTTCAAATCGTTTTTAATGCATCCTTCTTCAATACAGTTAACGACTCCTTTCGCAGTCCCGTTGTATCCAGTCCCCACTATAGTATTATCTTTTACAATGACCGCGCCAAACCTTCTTCTAAGACAAGTGGATCTCGCAGCAACGGCTAGGGCGATGTTAAGGAAATACATCGTTTTGTCAGGTCTATACAAATAATCAACCTCCTTTGAAAAAAGGACAAGCAGTTTAAAAAGAATATTAGATTCTCAGCGAATATTTATAGACACTTTTTCTTTCAGTTTACGTTCAGCTTCGTTTATAGGGTGAGCGAAGGCTTTATCAAGAAGCTTCTTGAAGACTGGGAAGCCCGAATACTGTTCTAACTGCCACTCTCGGGCAAATGTGCCCTCCTGTATTTCCCTGACTATCTGACGAATGAACTCTTTCTCAGAATCAGGCATGACTCTTTCAGCATATATGAGCTGACCATACTGGCTTGTTCTACTATGGAAAGGAAGTTGAGCTACGATTCCATCGGTAGCCATCGCTTTAGCAACTTCGCTGAGTTCGCCGCTAGCATATAGCTCAAGGAGAACGGCCTCAGGTGTATAACCCATCTCGCATAATACTTCGAAACTTAGAATCAAAGCGCGACTAATTACAGGTGCAATAAAATGCTCAGAAAAATGATCAAGCTCAGTCTCTTCGGCGAAGGATATCTCCATAGCCCCTACGCGTGCTGCACCTATCGCCTTAGCTAGCGCTAGAGTCTTCTCTTTAGCTTTTCCAGACGCGTTATTCTGCACACTGAGGAATACTGGCGCCCCTGAGCCCCTTGTGAATAGTTCTCTAACGAACTTTCCAACCATCCTAGGAGCAAGAAGGATAACATCCACAAAGCTTGGTGGCTGGATGAAACCGTAGTGAATATTGTATCCATGAGCGAATACTATTGCTTTTCCTGGCTTGAGATGGTGGCTTATCTCTGTTTCAAAGACCTTCTTCTGGACCTCGTCGGGCAGTAGTATGAATAGTATCGTCCCTTTTTCTGCAGCCTCAGAAATAGGATAAGCTTCAAAACCATCCTCTAAAGCTCGGTTAAAACTCTCATCTTTGATATTCCCGACTATGACTTTTAAGCCGCTGTCGCGCATATTCAATGCTTGAGCTCGCCCTTGATTTCCATAGCCGATGACAGCTATAGTCTCTTTCTCGAGAATTGAAAGATCAGCATCTTTGTCATGATATACGTTTACCATTTCTATACCTTCTTACTTTCTTATTTTCTTTCATTAATAAAAACTTAGTACTCGAAATGGAGAAGTATATTCTTCTTATTTCAGATTAAATGGCCTTCCATTCTCTATCACATTGACGGGTATAAGCTTCCGCCACCTACTCAACCAAGCAATATCTTTATCCTTCTCGCGTAAGTCGTCAGGTAGTAATTCAGGGATAGTCTCCACCGAACTTCCAATAGGATACCATCTTTCGCATTTCGAACACACAAGTAACCCCGATTCAACCTCGACCAAGTTGAAGAAACAATGAAGCACATCAAGTTCGCTTTGAAAACTCTTTAAAAGTAAATCCTCCGATTTGTCTTGAGCGGCTTCAATCTTATCGAGTGATTTGACGGCTTCGGAAAAGAGCAGCTTCGAATATTTCGAAGCTGACCGATCTTCCAAAACTCTAATTGACTGTGGGCTTATGGTGCCATCGATCAATTGCTTTACAAGATTTTGATAGTTTTTCTTGAATCGTTCTTTAAATAATCCGATCTCTGAGACTAGCTTCTGCATTTCTTCTTCAGAGGTCTCCCAAGTGAAAAAATATGCGTTTAAAGGATGATGCTTATCGATAGGACAAGCAAGAATATTTAGAAGCCAGGGTTTCATATTTTATCTGTATAAACTTATCCCAACTTTAGTTAAAAAGACTTTTTTTCCGTAGTGGATGATTTATTTAGTACAGAAATCGTTTTCCTTTTCCATTCACAATATTAAACTTGGAAACCTTTGAAAGTCAGTTTTTGGTTGCTAGATATAGGATACGAAGTCGTAGAGGATAGTCCCGAGATAAGACTTTGGGGGTTTGACGGTGATGGGAATCGCATCTTAGTCATCGACCGTAGTCTTACTCCATATTTCTACTTCGCGCCTAAAGAAGGTAGCGTAGAATCCCTCTACGATCAAATCACTAAGTTAAAAGGAGAACTACCTTACATTATCAGGCATCATATAGTTGAGAAAAAAATTTTTGGAAAGCCTATAAAAGCCATAAAAGTTGACTGTAAAAACCCTGATAACCTATCTAAATATGCAAACCATCTTAAAAAAACTCTAAACGCTGGATCTAGTTTTGAAGATGATGTCAGATTCTCTATGCGTTATCTCGTAGATAAAGAGGTAAACCCCTGCTCATGGATGGAGTTCGAGGTTGAAGAAATCAAGAATGAGAATTTTAGAATAGATCAGATCTATCTAGCCAAATCTAATCCTAAGAAATTAGATGGACTTGCCCCTCCAAAATTTAGGGTATTGAGTTTTGATATAATAGTCTATGGAGTGAAGGGCGCTGCAAAGGCAGCTCAAGATCCCATCATAATCATATCGGCGATGGATAATAAAGGTGTAAAGACTCAATTCATCTCTGAAAATAAAGATGATGAGACGATCATTGAAAAATTTAGAAATTTCGTTAACGAAGTCGATCCAGACATAGTAGTAAGCTATGAGGCAAACCAAGTGCATCTTCCTTATCTAATTTCGAGAGCTGAAAGCCATGGCATTGATTTTTCAATAAATAGGGATGGTGGTGTACCTCATAGAAGCGTATATGGCCACGTCTCTGTAACAGGTAGAGCCAATTTAGACCTCTATGATTTCTCTGATGAGTTCCCTCAAGTAAAAGTCAAGAGTCTTGAGAACATTGCACACTTCTTAGGATTATTAAAAACAGGTGAATCAGTTGTTATTGATGATTTTGATATCCCAAGTTTTTGGGATGCTGAAGAAAATCGCCAACGTCTTTTAAGATTCTCAGAGACTCGAGCTCAACTGGTACTCCAAATTTCTCAGGCTATTCTAGATAATGCAATCCAACTCTCAACGCTAGTTGGTTTACCCCTCGACCATATAGGGACGGCTGCAACAGGTTTTAAAGTGGAATGGTATCTGATGCGACATGCCCACAGGATCGGAGAATTATTCCCTAACCGGTTAGAGCATCCTTACTATACCTATGAAGGGGGTCTTGTGCTTCCTCCTAAGCCAGGAATCCATAACAACGTTATGGTTCTTGACTTCAAATCAATGTATCCTAATATCATGATATCTAAAAACATCTCCCCAGACACCTTGATTCAACCTGGCGAGCCTGAACCTCCAGAAGGCGTTTGGGAGGCGCCGAAGGTAGGATATCGTTTTAGAAGAGCCCCTTCAGGATTCTACAAAGAAGTTCTCACTGATTTAATTAAGCGTAGAAGCGAAATAAGCATAAAAATGAGAGAGCTTGATGAGGGTAGCTTTGAGTATCGAATACTCGACGCTCAACAGCGGGCGATAAAGTTGTTAACAAACGCTACTTATGGCTATGCTGGATGGTTGGGTGCTCGCTGGTACTCAAAAGCGGTAGCCGAAACTACATCAGCTTGGGGGAGAGAAACGATACAGAATACTATCAAGCTTGCTAAAGTGATAGGTCTTGAAGTCATCTATAGTGATACTGATAGCATCTTTGTAGTTTACGATCAAGCTAAAGTAGAAGAATTATTGGAAAGAGTGAAAAAGGCGTTAGGCCTCGAAATCAAACCTGAGACAATTTATCGCAGCATTCTTTTCACCGAGGCTAAGAAGAGATACTGCGGGTTACTGCCCGATGGTCGATTAGATATCGTCGGATTGGAGGTGATTCGAGGAGATTGGGCTGAGGTCTCTAAGAAAGTGCAAGAAGACGTTCTAGGCATCGTTTTGAGGGAGAGAGACATCAAAAAGGCAATTGAGGTCGTTAAGAAGTATATATCAGAGCTACGGGATAGGAAGACGCCCTTCAAGGATTTAATTATATGGAAAACCCTGACTAAACCAATAGAAAAATATAAGGTGAAGACTGCTCATGTAGAGGCGGCTTTGATGCTAAAAAAGGCGGGGCGATCTCTATCCTTAGGGGACAAGATTGGCTATATAATAACGCTAAATGGAAGCAAACTGTATGAAAAGGCGAAGCCATACAATTTTGCGAGCTGGGATGAGATAGACTTGGATTATTACGTTGAAAACCAAATCAAACCTGCAGCTTTAAGGATACTTGAACAATTCAACATAACCAGCGAAGAGTTGAATTGATGTCAAAAATAGGAAAATTTTGTTATGGGACAGCCGTCTCTGCTTCTCCAATCTTCTCAGAGTATTCTGCCTCTAAGTTAGCTACGGAGTATATCATTATGTAAAAGTTTGAGAGGAGGATGATCGACAAAAATGGCTCTTCTCTCGCTAGACTATAGAATGCATAGATCATGTTAAGTATCGCTCCAATGTACATTGCTAAGCCGTACTTAGTCCAGCCCATACCTCTACACCCTAACTTAAGATCAAATCGTTTAGAAAGATATAAAACTATTTTCAAATCTAAAGAAAAGTATTCATTGGAAATTAGTTTTTCAAGGATTAAGCATATAGATGATTCAACGAAACATTTTTCGGAAGACTCTTAGATGATTCTCCCCTAGGATCTTTCTAATATCCTCTTCACAGTACCCTCTATCAACAAGCTCTCTCGTAATGTTAGGTATCTTGGAAACATCTTCAAGCCCAGCTGGGGTTGACGAGATCCCATCGAAATCGGATCCTAACCCGACATAATCTACCCCTGCGACCTTTACTATGTGTTCGATATGGTCTACAAGACGTTTAACATCTGCCTTTTCTACTGAGATGAAATTGGGTGCGAAATTAACTCCTATTACTCCCTCATGGTCTGCGATAGCTTTGATCATGTCATCAGTCAAATTTCTAGGATGGTCGCATAAAGCTCGGCAATTCGAATGCGAAGCTATGAAAGGGGTCTTTTTAACATCTGCAACATCCCAAAAACAGCTATCGCTTAAATGGGATACGTCGTAAACTATTCCTAGCTTATCCATCTCTTCAATGGCTTCGACGCCCAGTTCCGTGAGCTTGCTTTGAGATCTCTTGGCTGAAATACCATCCGCGAAAGATGTTCGCCAATTCCATGTTAAGCTAACCATCCTAACACCGAGTTTATAGAAGATCCTCAGAAGCTTAGGGTCAGACATTAATGGTTCAGCTCCTTCAAGAGATAAAAGAGCTCCGACTTTTCCCCTTTTGTTCGCGTCTAAAATCTCCTCATAGTTATGAACCAAGACTATATCCGGAGTTTTTTGCAGCTCTCTGTCGAAAGCTTCTATCATTTGGAGCGATTTCAGAAGAGCGTCATGCTGATTCTCCTGTCTTGCAGTATAAATCGCAAAGCATTGGCAGTCGACTCCACCTTCAATTAAACGTGGGAGATCAATATGACCTGTCTCAGAACGCTCATTCAGCTTCCTCGTCTTGGGTCCACGTTCTTGTGTAGGTAAAAGATGCATGATCGTATCGCAGTGTGTATCCACCACCAAGGACTCTCTATGTAATCTCGAAACATGCTCTTCATTCACTCTCATATTTAGTCACTCAATAATAAATGTGAGCAATAGCAGAAAAAACTTGGCATTAATCTCAAAGAAATCAGAAATATAGATGAGGAAAAATGGCGTTAAGTCTCTTCCAGGAGTCCAATAACTCCTTTATCTTCTATACGATTACGTTTTCAACGGTTTCTCCGCGCAACATTTTCACGACTCCTTCTGAGACTTGAACTGCCATACGTTTCATGGCTTCCAGGCTGCTCGCTGCTATATGGGGTGTGAGTATAACATTATCCATATGTAATAGGGGATTAGGAGGTTCTATCGGCTCCTCTTCGAAAACGTCGAGGGCTGCTCCTGCAATTCTACCCTCTCTTAAAGATTCGATTAAAGCCTTTTGATTAACTATCTTCCCTCTGGCCGTATTGACGAGATAGGTTTCCTTCTTCATCAGTTTAAACTCTCTATGGGAGATCAAGTTCCTCGTCTCAGGTGTTAGAGGAACATGAACCGTTATTATGTCACTTTCCCTTAAAAGATGGTCTAGATCAACTCTTTTAATGTGGAGCTCATCTGCGAAATTGCTCCTATCCAAAACATCGAAATAGGCCAGATTCGCTTTGAAAGCCTTCAAGCGATATGCTACCGCTGCTCCGATCCTCCCTAAGCCGATGATTCCAATAGTCTTACCCATGATCTCTGTGCCGATAAGGTCTACATATTTTCTTGCCCATTCTCTTGATCGGACTGCTTTATCAGCGCTTACTATCCTACGAGTCAGAGCTAAAATGAGAGCTATAGTCATCTCCGCAACCGTATCCGTCAGCGCGGTCGGAGTATTGAAGATCCTCATACCGAGGCTCCTAGCCGCCTCAAGGTCGATATGATCGTAACCTACACCATGGACTCCTATGACTTTCAGCTTTGGAGATGCATTCATAACTTCTTTAGTTATTTTCAAACCGCCCCTTGTTATTAGTGCATCAGTCTTGGAGACTATTCTAAGAAGATCTGCTTCAATCGAGTTTGGGGGCATCTCAACGACTTCGACACCCTCGCTTTTCAAATAGTTTATACCTGAAAGATGAATCGGTTCAGTAACTATAACCGTAAATCTTGTTTTATCCATATTCAGATAATTAGATACACATAAAGTATTTAATAATAAGATAGGCTCATCACTATACGATTATAGACCTTCCATTTTCTCTTTTAATCATTTCTGTCAATAGTCTTTAGGTCTTTTCCTTTCTTTAGCTCTTTTTCGAGTTTTTCGCATAATATTTTGAAAGTATTTAAAATATCCCTGCCTTTAGCTTCAGCTATGTAGGTCTCTCCTGCACTTATAGTTTGAGCTATTATCTCATATCTAGTTTTTATCCCAAGAGCTTTCGTTCTTTTAATGTTTATTCTCACCTCTTCAACATGTGGATGAAGCCTTTGCGTACGCTTTAAAATGCGGCGAATACTTTCCTCAGCTAATTTTTTCTCCAGCAACTCTTGCGTTTCGAATCCAATCATATAAATTGGCGTCTCCTCCTCAGCTGTTAAAGTCAGAAGCGGTCTCATGATCTCTCTTGGAGTTACAATTCCAATTACTTTACGATCCCCGTCTATAATGGTGCAAGCTCCTTTTTTTCGTTCCGATAGCCCACAAGCTATACTTCTCCAATGGGCGTTGACATCTGCAGTGAAAGGATGTTGATCCATAACTCTTCCCACTATTCCTGACAATTGTCCCCCCCTTTCCCAAGCAGCTCCTCCCATTAATGCTTCTTCTATATACATTAAGAAATGATTGATTATGATCCCAGCTGTTATCATGCCTACTAGGCCTCCGTATTCTATGATGGGGATGTTACTGATTCCTTCCTGTAGCATTAGACTTCTCGCGACTGATATTCTCTCGTTAATATCTAGAGATGTGACAGGAGTCTTCATAAGCTCTCTAGCCTTTATGTCAGGTAGCTCTTCCACTCTGCAAATAGCTTCACATAGATTAACCTGAGTGAAACATCCGAGAACTTCATCCTCCTCCATAACTGGTACGGCTCTGACACCGATTTGATTCATCATTCGCACAGCGTCTAAAATTTTTTCATCCTTTGTAATGTAGCCTGTCACTCTCCATACATCTTTGAGTCTGGTTGCATCGGGTTGGGAGACTCGTAGCATATCACTTAACGTGACTATCCCAGCTTTTCTCCCAGATTTTACGACAGCTTCATATCTTTCAGATTTAATAAAATCTCTTATAACCTTTAATGCAAAATCCTCAACGCAATATACCTTCGAATTTTTATCGTAAAAATGACCAATCTTCGAGTTACACAGCTCAGCTAGATTCTTCATTAAACCCTAATAATATTGAGCCAAGTTTAATAAATAGTTAAAATGGTTCAATAAAAAATTGATGGATTTTATGGCTTTTGAAGGCATCAAATTTCTCTTCCGATGCCGTTTCTTTTCGCTATCTGATATACTTTGAACGCTGTTACAACGTCTTGGATGGCTAGTCCTGTCGCTTTATAAAGTGTAATCTCTTCATCACCTGTTCTTCCAAGCTTCTTTCCAGTCACTATCTCTCCAAGTTCAGCGTAAACATCTTCTTTTCTTATTGTACCCTCTTTTAGGGGGACTGAAAAGTCTCCTACTACAAAGGCTTGATCCCTGAAATCTACGACAATCTTGTTAACCTTCTTAAGGACGCTTGTATCAATCTCCCTCTTAGAGGCTGTGTCTGCCCCGATAGCTGAGATATGGGTTCCCTTAGAAATCATTTCAGCCGTTAGAATCGGCTTAGTTGATGGAGTACACGTTACAATTATATCTGAATTCTTAGCCACTTCGACAACGGATCCCACTGCCTCAACATCTATGCCTAACTCTCTAGACATATCCTCTACAAATAATTTAGATGCAGATGGCACCAAATCAAAGGCTTTAACTTTCTCAATTCTTCGAACGGAGCACATGGCTCTAAGGTTTGAGCGCCCTTGCACGCCTAAGCCTATGACTCCAGCTATTTTAGCATCTTTCCTAGCCAGGTACTTTATTCCTACAGCCCCAGCAGCACCAGTTCTCATTGCAGTAATATACGTGCCGTCCATGATGGCTAGAGGCTCACCTTTCTCAGGGTCATTTAATATGATCCTCGCGATTACTGCCGGGAGATCATGCTTTTTCGGGTTCTCAGGGTGGACTGTTACAACCTTCAAACCTGCAGCGTCTATCGGTTTCAAGTAGGCTGGCATAGCGATTAAAACCCCGTTGTATTTCTCAAAATGCAAGTATACTCTGGGAGGCATCTCAACGTTTCCTTGACCCATCGCTTTAAAGCTCTCCTCAACGGCTTCGATGGTGGAATCCATATCTAGAACGGATTTTACTTCATTCTGAGTCAGATAAAGCGTCATATCATAGTCGAATTGAAAAATAGCACTAATAAGCTATAACAGTTTCCTTCTCAAGGGGTTAATGGTTCCCCGCCTGTGAGAACTCTTAGAAGCTCCGAGTATAGCCAGCTAAAACCTTCATTGGATTTAGAGGAGACTGGTCCTGGAAAGAAATCGAGGCCGAGTCTATATATTATATCTAACATGTCGCTGCTGATCATTTTATTCGTCCCCGTGAGCCTTTCATCGATCGCTTTCTCGAGGAGCTCCGGATCTTCTGACCATCCTAATATTTCTTCAAGTTCCTCATCTTTGAGGAGGTCAGATCTTGATAGCACAGACACCTGTGGCAAAAGGAAGCGAGTATTGATCGCTGATGCTATGAACATGTTCATAACATAGTTTAAAGGGTCTCTACAATAGACTGAGTCAAAAAGGTAGATTATAGCCTTTGAATCTCCAATCATCCCTTCTGCAATCTTCGCTCCTGTATTTCTGAAGGCGAAGAGCTCCATCTGTCCAGGAGTGTCTATTATTGCCAAGTCCGCCCCGAAGCTATCGACTTCAAAAGCAAGCTTGTCGATTATGTCTATGAGCATATCGCAGGCTAGAACCAACCCTCCGTTTGGTCCTAAAGAGTAGTTCTCCATTATCGCGTTAACTTGAATATAATCCCGAGCATCAACGCTGGCTGGGTAAGGAACAATGGTGGCACCAGGATCCAAGTTCACGGCTATAACATTTTCTCCCTGAAGTTGTAGCCAGTTTGTGAATGCGCCCGTGAGTTCAGATTTACCCGAGCCCGCAGTCCCCAGTATAAAAACGATGTTCAATATTTTTCACGCTACGATATTACTCGATGAATCGTTTAAACTCATTGTAGGCTTTGGATACTGTACACTTTTTAGGCGCATTCTTAAACCCGTATGACGATATGGGGTGGATGACTCCTTTTAAACCTCTTTTTCGGGCGAGTTTTAATCCACGGATGGCATCTATCAGGATCGATCCAGCGTTAGGTGCGTCAATGGTGCTTAACTTAACGTCCATTGTGAATGACGCTCCACTGAAATATCTTCCTTTAAACCAAAAGAAACTATCTCTTTGATTATTCATAAAATCAACATAATCTGTTGATCCTGAAACAAGTGGGAAACTATATGATACTGATTTTGACACAGCTTCGGTTTTTATCTTTCTTTTAAGGTCTCTCGTCTTCTCGAAAGTACTCCTCGATTCTGCGCCACCACCTACATCTAACTGGTAACTTTCGTCTATCCTTACACCTCTGGAGTTTAAGAATTCAAGGATGCCCATATGTAATGCCGTAGCCCCTATCTGATCTAAAAGATCATCTCCGACAAGGGGAAGTCCACGATCTTCGAAGAGTTTTACGAGTGTGGTGTCGCATGCAATGATCGCTGGCGTAGCGTTTAAGAAACTGCAATCAGCTTCAAGTGCAGCTTCAGCGTAAAGTCTTGAAGATTTATGAGCGCTTCCTGAGATTAAATTCAATAGAATCTCCGCATCACTTTCAACTAATTTATTTACTACATTGCTACGTGCAGTCTCAATATTTCTCCCGGACTCTCCATCTACCCCCTCTGTAACTTTGACATCGAGTTTTGGGAGTTCTCTAATTTTTGGAGCAGTGTTAAGGGGAGAAAAGATGGATTCTGAAAGGTCTCTACCAATTTTTGAAGGCTCGATATCGAAGGCTGCGACAAACTCTATATCCTTTGCTTTGAACCCGCCTACCGTTTCATGAACAAGCCCAAGAGAGTCCCAATGTTCACGATAATAATGAACTCCCTGGATTAGAGCAGAGCAGCAATTTCCGACCCCAGTTACAGCTACTTTTATTGAACCCAATTCATGATCACCCTAAGTCTTTAGGCATTGGTATTTAATTTTAACCTAACTAGAATAAACCTAATTAACGATCTGAGGTTTAATAACTAAAGAGTTTTGCTCATTATCAAAGCGTCCTCGCCAGGATAGTAAGCTTTGACCCGACCGATCTCTTGGTACCCTCTATTAAGATAGAAATGTATCGCCGAGAGATCAGACTCCCTGACTTCAAGGGTTACTTTCGAAGCTCCACTCTTTTTAAACTTCTCCTCTATTTCTTCCATTAATTGAGTACCGATGCCCATCCGCCTTGTAGTCTTTTTTACCGCTATGTTAAGTACATGCCCTACTTTGAATTTATGCGATATTCCACTGAACATGATTTCTCTAATTTCTCCTATGACGAAACCAAATATCATCTCTCCTTGAACGGCTACTAGAAAAAGGTCTGGCGCTTTTTGATGCATATAAATAAAAAAGTGTCTCGGCCAAGCATCGTCGAATGATTCTTTCTCAATTGAAAGTACAGGTTCAATATCCTTTGCTGTGAATGTTCTTATGTGAATAGACAAAAGGGCCTCAATATTTTAACAATCTATGATGTCTATAAAATTTGTTTTTTCTCACTGAAATTGAATAGTCTTTCCGAGTTAGGAGAAGTTAATAACTTAGATAATATGCTGAAGAAGAGATGGCGTAGTCTTAGATAAAATGAAAATTTTATTTCGACTTCAGGCTTCACGACTTTTATTCGCGTCTCTCTAATCCGTTAAAGGATATAATCTAATTCACAAATCCCTTATAACCTTGTCTTATGGAGTAGTTATAGCGGCAGCTTTCGAAGCCATAATTTTAAGCTCTACCAAGCATTCCCTCCAGATCCGCATTAGATGGTTCACGATATCTGAATAGCCTCTAGCATATTCCGTCTCCTCGTCTTAAAATGCTTTAAAAGCGTTTTGAGACCAACTTGAAACCGAATTATTGAAAATTCATAAATGTTAAGATGCTGTCTGAATTATCATGCTTCGACTCGGGATCGTAGGGTGTGGCAGAGTCACTACAATGTTCCACTTAAGAGCGATCAAGGAGACTGGAGAGCTAAGTTCTTTTGCTGTGATGGATCGAAACGAATCAAACATGTATAGAGTTAAAAAAATGTGTGGGGCTGAGAGGTGTTACTCTAGTTTCCACCAGTTGCTAATGGATGCAGAAGTCGATGCTCTAGTGATTAATACTCCTCCTGAATTTCATGAAGGCATGGTTTTAGATGCTCTTAAAGCAGGCAAACATGTCCTCTGCGAGAAGCCTTTAGCTACAAGCGTTGAAGGCGGTTTAAGGATTAAGGAGGAGTCCGAGAAGTCTGGCTTAACAGTTATGACGGTGCATAACTATTCTTTCACACCCTGTCTTGGAGAAATTGAATCGCAGATCCGTTCAGGAATCTTAGGCGATATCCAAAAAATTTGTATAAAGTTTGAGACGAATCTTAGAAATTATGGCGCTAAGACTGATTTTCGATTGAAGAAAGAGTTTGGAATAGTTGAAGATGTTCTCCCTCATATTCTTTCCTGTACGCATAAGATTGCAGGAGGCTCCGTGAGAGTTTTAGACGGAGACCCAGCAAAAAGATCCTTCAGAGTTGTTGACAACTTAAATCTGATTATGGAAACTGACAAAGGAGTGGAAATCGATTCATTTATGAGTTGGACGAAAGTTATTCCAACCTTCAAGATGAGCTTTAAAGGAACTTGTGGAAGCATAACTACTGATTTGATCAGGATGCCCTTTGGATATAAAATAGAAATTGGTGGAGAGAGGAAAGAAGTGTTTGGGAAAAAGGGTCTAAAAGTTTACTTAGACCTTTTGAGGTTTAGACATCCAGGATTTGTAAACCAATACTCGCATTTTAGAAAAGTTATCATGAAAAATGAAACCCCCAGGTTTACTATGGATGATGAGATAACTATGATAAAAATGATGCAGAATGCCCTTCATTATTTAACTAGAAACAATGGACTGGGATAGTGGTTTAATTGAAAGTTGCGATAGTCAAGGTAGTTGGAGACGTATCTGAAGCGATCATTAATGCAGTCAATCTTATAGGCGGTCTCAATCTCGAAAAAGGAGCGCGAGTCGTCATAAAACCGAATGTTTGTAGCTCGAAAAATCCTTATAGGATGGTTATAACTGATTTAAGCGTCTTAGAGGCTGTCATAAGGTTAATCAAAACTATGACTAGCAACATAGTCGTGGTAGAGTCTGACAATATCTCTGGTGATGCCGAGAGAAGGATTAAAGACTCGGGTGTTTCAGATCTGGTTAGGTCTCTGGATGTAGACTTCTTTAACCTAAGTAAAGATGACTATGAAACTTATTCATTTTCAGGTATTGAGATTAGGTTGCCGAAGACTGTTCTTGAAGCCGATTATTTCATAAATTTGCCGAAAATGAAGACTGAGGGACATGTTTTAGTCACCCTATCAATGAAAAATCTTTTAGGAGTTCTGCAGAGGAAAAAGAAGAGTGTTTTACACAAACATCTAGATGGTCTTCTCCCTTTTCTAGCCCAGAAGATAAGAAACGATCTAATAATAGTTGATGGAATAGTGGCTATGGAGGGGAATGGACCACTGATAGGAACTCCGAAAAAACTTGATTTAATTATTGCAGGGACTAATCCGGTTTCAGTTGACTCTGTATGTTGCAGGTTGATGGGGTTTGAGCCTAAAGAGGTGAAACATATTATTAATGCTGAAAAGATGGGTATTGGAGAATCTAGTTTAAAAAACATTGAATTGGTAGGAGACATTCACGAGTTTAGATCATATAACTTTGAAAAACCATACTCTCTAAGAGCCTCAATTAAATCAATTAAATCTTTGAGAGAGATCTATCTCAGATGATCAATCCCGAAGGACGAGAAGATTAAAAAGAAAAATACGACAATTGACGATTTTTACTACGACCAAAGTCGAATTATTTAAATAGTTTTTTGATACGTTCAATTCAGTCTATTCTGGTGAATGTTGAGGCATGAAGACGAATTCAACAGTCGGGATCTTGGGTTACGGAGCTTACGTTCCTATGAATAGGCTGAAAGGCTCAGAAATATGTCGCATATGGGGCGGATACGAATCTCCGATTGAAGAAAAAGCAGTCGCAAATATGGATGAAGACGCTGTGACAATCTCTGTGGAATGTGCGAAATATGCCTTGAAAAGAGCGAACATAAACCCAGAAGAGATAGGGGCAGTATATGTCGGAACCGAGTCTAAACCATATGCAGTAAAACCCTGCGGTTCCATTGTTGCTGAGGCAATCGGTGCAACCCCCAAAGTCACAGCAGCGGATTATGAGTTTGCGTGCAAAGCGGGGACAGAAGCCTTCCAAACCTGTATAGGTCTAGTCTCAAGCGGGATGGTGAAGTATGCAATGGCTATTGGAGCTGATACGGCTCAAGGAAGACCCGCTGACGCTCTCGAATATACTGTGGCGTGCGGGGGAGCCGCCTTCATTTTCGGGCTAAAATCAAACAGTACTATTGCATATCTTGAAGGATCTTATTCTTTCGTTACTGATACGCCGGATTTCTGGAGAAGGGGTCTGGAGATGTATCCCCGACACGGTAATAGATTCACAGGCGACCCCGCCTATTTCTACCATATAATAGGCGCTGCTAAAGGTCTGATGGGTGAGCTAGGATATAACCCGAGTGATTTCACTTATGCTGTCTTCCATCAGCCGAATGTCAAATTTCCAATAAAAGTCGCTCGAACCCTCGGTTTCACCATGGATGCTTTAAAACCTGGTCTAGTTGTCCCATTAGTCGGGAATACCTATGCTGGTTCAACTCCATTAGGGTTAGCCTCAACTCTTGATTTTGCTAATCCAGGAGATAGAATCTTAGTGGTATCATATGGGTCTGGAGCTGGAAGCGACGCTTTCAGTTTTGTCGTTCAAGATGCGATAACCAGGGATCGGGATCTTGATCCTCCAGTCTCAAGATTCATAAATCGAAAACGGTACATTGACTATTCAACATACGTTAAAATTAGGGGAAAGATCATTAGATGAGACGAGTTGCAGTAGCCGGTATCGGTCTGACACCGATAAGTGAGCATTGGGATAAATCTCTCGTAGATTTAGCTGTCGAATCTTCGTGTAGAGCCATAGATGACTCTGGCTCACTCAATTTTGATACTCTTTACGTCGCAAATGTTGGATCTGCATTCATACAAAGGCAGCAAAATCTTGGTTCGATGATCTCTGACGCCCTCGGGATTAAAGGTATAAATTCACTGAGCATTGAAGCGTCTTCTGCGAGTGGGGGATTCGCTTTTAACGAGGCTGTGCGCGCTGTTGCGTCAGGAGTTTCCGATTCGGTCTTAGTCATCGGGGTTGAAAAGATGAGCGACGCATTACCAGAAGAAGTTGCTTCGACTCTAGCAATGTCTGAAGACCAGGAATATATCGCATATACTGGAATAACTAACTTCGGACTTAATGCATTGATCCATAGATTCTATATGGAATGTTATGGTGTAACTGCTTCCGATATTGCGATGTTTGCTGTGAGGTGCCATGAACATGCTGAAGGGTGTAATCATGCGCAGTATCCTTTTAAGATAAGCGTTGATAGGGTTCTTACATCTCCCATGGAGTCTGATCCGATTCACGCTCTCGAATGCTCTGGGATCGGTGATGGTGCTGCTGCGGTTATACTGAAGCCCTTTGAAGGGAAGGATAGAGAAGTAGAGGTGCTAGCCACAGCCACCTCAACAGATATTTTCCACCTTACTCAGAGACGAGACATCACCACGTTAAACGCTGTATGTTCAGCCGCTGAAAAAGCATTCAGAACCGCGGGCATCTCAAGGAAAGAAGTAGACCTATTAGAACTTCACGACGATTCTACTATAATGGGGGTTCTCTCACTAGAAGACCTAGGCTTCGCTGAGAAGGGTAAAGGCAGTACTCTAGTGGTCAGTGGAGTTACTTCTAGAACTGGAGAATTGCCGACTAATACTTTCGGAGGTTTAAAGGCTCGAGGAAATCCAATCGGTGCTACAGGCATCTACCAAATATCTGAACTTGTAATGCAGCTTCGCGGAGAAGCAGGTAAATGCCAAATAGAAAATGCGAGAGTCGGGCTAGCTGAAAACCTTGGCGGCGTTGGTTCTTCATGTTCAGTAGCTATACTTAGGAGGCTTTAGATTGAGTGTACCAAGATATTGGAGAGAAGAAAAGTATCGGTATAGGCTTATTGGAAGTAGGTGCTCAAAATGTGGAGAGATCTTCTTCCCGAGGAGACTAGTCTGCTCGAAATGTCGTTCGAGGCAACTTAGAGATTACAAGTTAAGTGAAAAAGGTCGAATAGTTTCATGGACGATTATAAGGAACCCGCCTAAAGAGTATGAAAAATATGCTCCATATGCTGTGGGATTAATAGAACTCGATGACGGACTTAAGATAATTTCTCAGCTAGTAGATCTTGAACCAGAAGAGATTAAAACCGGGATGAGAGTCGAGGCAACTTTTAGGAAGATACGGGAGGAAGGGTCTTCGGGAATCATTGAGTATGGGTATAAATTTAGACCTGTAATCGAATAGGAAAAGATGATTTGGTCCTGATAAGGTGCTCTCAGGCTTGAAAGAGTTGACATCTTTATAAGCGCAAATATTTTCATTAGCTCTTAAGCTGCTAAATGAGAGTCCCTAACATGTACGAGAAAATCTTAGAGATAGCTTCTAGAAGAGGCTTCTTCTGGCCCTCCTTTGAGATTTATGGAGGTCTCAGTGGTTTCATTACATATGGAAATATCGGTACAAAGTTTAAGAGAAACATCGAGGATCTTTGGCGGACATTTTTCATTAAACCTCAGATCATTCTAGAGATCGATGACCCCATAATTAACCCTGAAAAGGTTTTCTCAGCCTCAGGTCATCTCGAACATTTTAAAGAATATCTGGTTGAATGTAGCGTATGTTCCAACGTTTATCGCGCGGATCACTTGGTTGAGGAGCAGTTGAAGATCGAGCATGCTGAAGCACTTGGTTCAGAGAAAATAATAAGCCTATTGAAAAAGAGCAGAGTCAAATGTCCTCAATGCGGCGGAGCGCTTAAAGAGCCGATGACGCTTCTTACAATGTTTCAAATGACGATCGGCCTTAAAGGAGATGAAATAGCGTATGGGAGACCAGAAACTGCTCAGGGTATGTTCCTAAATTTTCGTAGAGGCTTCCAACATGCTCATGAGAAGATGCCTTTCGGTTTAGCTCAGATAGGAAAGGCTGTGAGAAATGAGATCTCTCCAAGGCGTGGTATAATTAGATTGAGAGAGTTTACAATGATGGAGCTAGAGTTCTTCTTCGATCCTAAGCAAGAAACATGCCCTTGGCTTCGTGAAGTAGGTGATGAAGAGGTTAATATTATAACTGAGGAGATGGAGGAACAAAATGTCAAGACTCCGATCAAAGAAAAGATAATCAATTTATCTGATATAGGATACGTAAAGACTGAGTGGCAATCATATTTCATGGGAGTTTCCAAAAAATTCCTGAAGGCCCTAGGGGTCCAAGATGAGAAGCAAAGGTTTAGAGCCCATCTTCCAAATGAGAGATCTCATTATTCAGCACAGACATATGATCACGAGATCTTGACTGAAGCTTGGGGGTGGATAGAGGTTGCAGGCCATGCTTATAGGACCGATTATGATCTTAAAGCCCATCAAAAGGGTTCAGGCGCCGATTTTTCAGTTCTTCGGAGCGACTCTTCAAGATTCGTTCCCCATGTCATCGAACCTAGTTTTGGTTTAGATAGACTTGTATACGTGACTTTAGAATGTTCGTACAGAAGAAAGAAGGATAGAAATATTTTCGCGCTTCCAAAAAGATTAGCTCCAATTAAAATCTCGGTTTTTCCACTCGTTTCAAAGGATGGATTACCTGAGAAAGCTGGTGAAGTCTATAAACTGCTCTTAGATTCAGGATTTCCAGTCGATTATGAAGAGGGTTCCTCCATAGGAAAAATGTATGCTAGGGCTGATGAGATAGGAGTTCCCATAGCTGTAACTGTAGATTATAGATCTATGGAAGACGAAACAGTGACTTTAAGAGATCGGGATACATGGACCCAGGTAAGACAAAAAATAAAGCTGCTCCCAAAAATTTTAGACCAGTATTTCAAAGATCAGATAACCTTTAGAGAGTTAGGATCGAATCTAAATATAGCTTAGAATAAGTCTAGTCTTAGTAACGTTTACTTCAACTATTTTGACCCCTTTAAAACTAGTAGTGTTACCTACTACATCTTGAAGAACCGTTATATTGTCTTCTGTTTTAGCATAGATGACGTCTTCCATAACAATTTCATTATTAAGAGAAACCTTAAATTCACACATACTATATCAAAATTATCTTTGCCTTAAAGTATTTAAACCAAATCCCACTAAAATATTTGTTTGCATCAAATGAAGATAATTAAAAATACCGTCAGAATCTGTTTTGGAATCTCTAGAAGGTTTAGCTTTTTAGAATTAGTTCTCCACTCTTAATTTTTAATCTCTTCTCGAACTCATCGAGGAAGACTCTCATTTCAGATTCGCATTCTAAAATAGATGATGTTTCAACTAAAATGTCTACGTAAATTTCATGAACCAGTTCTCTCTCTTCAGACCTAATCGGTGGGACCGCTTTGTTTTTAATATATATATGTGGAAAGTCACGTATAAGCGACTCGTAGATTGGGAAAAACTCTTTCCAAACAATTCGTGCCATAACGGTTTTGGCAAGTATTTTTGAGGGTGCTTCCTCTTCGATAATTTTTTCGATATGTTCTTCAAATATTGCCTTCATCTCATCCGGGATTCCTGGCATAGCTACTATTTTAGATGAGCCTACTTTAACTAGCATTCCGGGAGCCATCCCCACTGGGTTATGGAGTGGTATGGCATCTTCAAGAAGTCGAGCCATTCTCTCTCTTCTAGGTGTTAGCTCTATGCCGAGTTCACTGCATTTTTTCTCCAGCATCGCTTTTGCTGTAGGGTTAATCTCCACTCTACGTCCAAGAGCTTTCCCTATCGAGTCTATTGTAAGATCGTCGGTTGATGGCCCAAGACCGCCAGTCGTTATTATGAGGTCAGCTCCCCTTGAAAGAGATTCCTTCACCGCATTAGCTATCTCGTCTATATCATCTCCAACACAAACTATCCGTCTCAATACTGCACCTTTTTCAGTAGCCTTCTTCGCGATCCATGAAGAGTTTGTATCGATGATTCTACCGAACAGTATCTCATTTCCGGTCACAATAACCTCTATGATATACCTTTTTCTCGGCTTCATCCACACTTTCTCATACGAATCTAGATAATAGGATATCTATCAAGATTATGCGCAAAGCTAATATTGATACTTGCCAAAAATATGGAAGGTAGTTTAAATGTCTAAATGGTCGCTCGATGAAATCCTTGATCTAGCCATTTTAATGGAGGACCAGTCTATTCAGATTTATACTTCAGCCCAAGATAAAGTTGTAAATCCCGGCTCGAAGGAGATGCTTAAAACCCTCGTAATCGAGGAGAAAGGGCATAAAAAAAGACTCCTCGAGATTAAGGAGAAAGCAAAACTTTTAGAAAAATTTTCTTCGATTGAGAAGATTCAAGATCTAAAAATAGCTGACGATTTAGTGAAAGAGTCTCTTTCTGCTGAATCAGGTTACCAAGAGATCTTGGTATTCGCAGCTAAAAGAGAGAAAGAAACTCACGATATGTACATAAATCTTGCTAAAAAGTATAAAGGTAGTGGGATCGAAAACACTTTCATGATGCTGGCTCAAGAAGAACTTAAGCATAAGTACCTTTTAGAAAAAGAATACGATGATAATGTGCTTATCTGGATGTGACTCATAGCTTCTCTATTTCTTTCTGATTTCTGTAAAAACATATTCTGGATGGATGCTGACTATGCTAAAACTAGTCTAGTCGCAGAACCCTAGCATTCTTTCCGATATTCTATCTGTACTGAAGATTGCGAAGTCCTTATACCCTAATGCTTCCGCTTTAGTCATCTTTCCAGAGGCAGTCTCGACAAGTGCATTAAATATTCTTTCACCTACTGAGTTTAATGATTCACTTCCATCTAAAATCGTTCCAGCGTTGATATCCATATTATCTTCCATCCTAGCATAAGTCTCAGGGTTCCCAGTTATCTTGAGAACTGGGGCTATAGCATGTCCCACAGTGGAGCCTCTTCCAGTTGTGAAAGCTACGATCTGGGCTCCAGCTGCAACCATGTGTGTAACGGAGGCAACATCCCATCCCGTACCATCTTGGATCCAAAGTCCGTTACAAGTGGGTTTATCAAAAGCCTTTCTATTATTTTCAAGAACTCCTTGAATTGGCTTGGTTCCCCCTTTACGTATAGCACCTAAACTTTTCTCTTCTATAGTTGTAAGACCTCCATCTATGTTTCCTTTCGACATGAAACGGCTGTCGACGCCCATCGCTTTCATACGTTGCTCCTGGCGACTAATCATCTCGTATATCTTCTTTGAAACATTCTCATTGATTGCTCTCTGAGCCAAGATGTGTTCAGTCCCAGTCATCTCCTGAGGCTCGCTTATTATTACTGTCCCTCCTTCTTCGATCAGCAGATCAGAAGCTACGCCCACGGCAGGGTTAGCTGCCAGACCTGATGTTGCATCGGATCCGCCGCATTCGACTGCAAGGATGAGTTTATTGAGTGGAAACGGCTCTCGTTTAGCTTCTGAAGCTTCCTGAGCTATTTTACGGAGTTTACGAACTCCATCCTCTATAGTTTTAAGTGTTCCACCGTCTCTTTGGCATATCACAATGTCGAGAGGCTTACCAGTCGACGCGATCCTTTCAGCTATCAATTCAGAGGTCAGCGTCTCGCATCCTAATCCTACTAATAGGACACCTGCAACATTAGGATTACAACCTGTTCCAACGAGATTGTTGAGAACCATCTCATTGATCCCGCATCCGTAATACTGAGTTACTGCTACTGCTCCCTCAACTTGAGCTGCTATACGTTTTGCAGGCTCAAAACTGCAGTCTATAGGAGCAATTACAAGGAGATGGTTACGTAATCCCACCGACCCATCTTGTCTTTCAAAACCGTAGAACTCTGTCACGCTGCCTCACCTTTACCTAGATTTGATGCGGGGACTGTTGAACTCTCCAAATTGTTGATGTGAATCCACTCTCCGATTCTAATATCCTTTGAGGCAACTCCGATAACTTCGCCGTATTTAACCACTTTATCACCCTTTTTCAGATTCTGCAAAGCTATCTTATGGCCGAAGGGTATTGAATCTAGGCTTTTAGTTTTTATTATTACCTTACCTTCAGGCGACAGGACTTCAACCTCTTCATTGTCTTGGGTATCTGAAGTAACTGTAGCAATGTTATCTTCTTCATCTATTTGTATGGCTTTATGACTCATGTTGAGTCAATGAATGTCGAGGTTATACGTAAATTTAACGAAAAAGAGGATTGACTTGAGTTGCTCTTTCAATGAATTGTTTTACATGTGGGATGATCCCATTTAAGTCATCGTTTACAACAATCTTGGCTTTAGCTTTAACGCAATCCTTAGCGTGGAAGGCTATGCTGAGCCCTGCTATCTTCATCATAGGAATATCATTGGCTCCATCCCCCACAGCAATACATCTATCTAAACCAAACCCGAATTTTTTAGATAGATAGATCAGATATTTTGCTTTCATTTCAGGAGTGACAATGGGTTTTTTCACGGAAGTGATCCTACCATTAGTCAAAAGAAATCTGTTCGAGTATACTATGCCTATGTCGAGTTCTCGTGCAACCCTCTCAGCTAAAATATCAAACCCTCCTGTGATGATGGTTGGTATGCAGCCTAAATCCTTCAATTCTTTAATTGTTTCTTTCACTCCTCTATTGAGAGATAGCTTTCGACATATTTCTTTGACATCTTCAATAGGAACTCCTTTGATAATGTTTATACGTTTGAATAGAGACTCCTCAAAACTTAGTTCCCCTCTAATACCTTTCAAAGTTATTTCTCTTAAAGCCTCGATGTTTAAGGCTCTGCCCATCTCTGGAAACAATTCTCCATCAAGCAGCGTTCCCTCTAGATCAAATGCGATTAACAATAAAGTCACCCTGAAACGGATCTGAAAATCTTGAGAGCGACCTTATTGTGCTATAGGCTGAGACGAGCTTTTAGACGACAGGCATAAAATTTCAAATAGGAAACTTCGATCGCTCAGCTTAGACCCCCTCAATCTCTAATTTTTTCATTTTAGAGAATAAGGAGGATATTTTAAAACTTTTCTGCAGCTCTAAACTATTAGTATTTAGTTTTTATGGCTCAGATATTTTCAGGGATCCCTAAGGTGGAGTCTGGAATAACTGCTACCTTAGCATTAGACCCATGTTCCGCTTTTAAGATTTCAATGACTTCCGTCCAATCTTTTATCCAAACCGTTTGTTCAGGTAGACCAATCTTCATGTCATGCGTCCTCTCTTTGTAAGGTGAATATATTATGAGTCTCTTCCCTTTTTTAAGCGGGTGTCTAACAGGGTTCCAGAGTCTAGCCCCCCTATTTTTACCGTGCCTTCCAAAGATCCAGTGGTTTATATCCCCGTCAGGCGCGTTTGCAATCAAGACTATTGACCCATCATTTTTCACAGACTGATAAGCAGGCCACATCCCAATCTGCGCCTCATTCGCTCTAGCATATGTGTTTGCAACTACGATATCCATTTCCGTCGGCTGGGGGCATCTATGCCACTTTAAAGCCGACTCTGAAGCCCTCCTTTGAGTTTCAACAAAGTCTCCTGCATATATCTCAACGGGGTCCCTCTTAAGATTTAGAACGGTGTCAATTTTAAAGTCTAGACCAGATATCTTCGCAAACTCTTCGGCGTCGAGACGCATTGAATTTCCCTCATTTTTAAGATAACCTGTTGATGGATGGGGTGTTAATCCGGGACCGAAGCCACCAATATCTCCATGATTGTGTTTAATAGAGTCGATGCCAGCTATACCTGGCATGATCATCTTAGCACCACCGCTGAACCCCATTAATCTATGAAATAGTATGGTTCCAACCCCTATCTTCAAATCGCAACCCATGTACTCGGCATTCACATATACGGGGGTCCCTCGGCTAGTTTCTCCTAAGTATTCAAGATACTCGTAAGGGTTATGATTGAAACATTGGTACTCTCCGACTATGTCTTCACCCAACTTCTTCGCAAAGTCTAATCTACCAAAAGGTCCATGGCTTCCACTAGCCATTATGAACCTTATATTATCGCGTTTTATCTTAGCCTTCTCCAATATGTCTAGAATAGGCCTCACGAATTGATAGCTTTTCGTCGGCCGCGTCATATCATCAATTAGGATTACCACCTCTTCGCTTTTTTCAGCTAACTTACTCAGGGGCTTAGTACCAAAGGGGTTTTCAAGAGCGTAATAGATTTTTTTCTCATCCAGCCCGATTGAGTCTTCACATGCTACTCTGCAGCGGTTTACACTCCAGCTTGACGGAAACTCGAGTTTAAGTGGTTCATCACCGAACCAAGCAATATTAGGGACGGAAATTTCAATATTTTTCAAAGGGATATTCTCCGCTTAGAGATATAACCTGCCTTTAGGATTTAAAAATATGCATCGTTTATTCTCACCGAATCACTTGCGTCTGGCTTGCTAAATTTAGGTGAGGTATAGATTTCGGACTAAGCTAATCATTAGTCGATTAAAAGGAGGAAAGTTGTTTAGGTTCGTGACAAGTCTTTATTAAGAATAAACTAAACATCTATCATGGTGTCTTTATGAATTTCGAGCGAGAGTTGCTCATGATCCCTGGGCCTACAATGGTTTCCCCTAGGGTTTTAAGAGTCCTGTCGAAACCGATTCTAAGTCATGGTAGCAAAGAGTTCGTGGAAGGGTTTGCTGAAGCGCTTGAACTTCAGAAACGGATCTTCATGACTGAGGGGATCCCCTTTATGTTAGCTGGTAGCGGGACACTTTCAATGGAAGCTACCGTTGCTAATCTAGTTGAGAAGGGGGATAAGGTACTCTGCGTGGAGAATGGCTTCTTCGGAGAAAGGTGGGCTGATATCGTTCATGCTCATGGAGGATTCGCTGATAGGCTTAACTTCGGCTGGGGGAGAGCGATAGACCTAGAAATTCTTAAGGAGAAACTTGAAGACGGAGATTATAAAGCTATGACTGTTGAACACGTTGATACTTCTACAGGAGTAGCGAATCCGATTGACAAGATAGGTGAGATCTTGAAAAATACTAGCACTTTATACGTCGTTGATTCCGTATGCGGGATAGGCGGTATGCCTCTAAAGATGGATGAATGGAACATTGATGTTTGTATAACTGGAAGCCAGAAAGCGCTAGGGGCTCCTCCTGGAATCACAATGCTTTGTGTTAACGAACTGGCATGGAGGATAATCGAGAATCGGACTTCAATTGTATCAGATTATTATGCTGATTTGAAAAAATGGAGAGCTGTGATGGACGATCCTAAAAGGTATTTCGCGACACCTGCCACAGGGCTAGTTTTAGGGATATTGGAAGCGTTTCGCATCGTAGAGGAAGAGGGGCTTGAAGCTAGGTGGAGAAGGCACAGATTATTTTCGGATGCCTTCAAAGCTGGACTGTCTGCTATAAATCTCCAAACATTTCCATCTAAGGGCTTTGAGGCTCATACCCTGTCCGTTCCTATAATGCCAAATGCGGTTAAAGATTCTGATCTACGAAGCATGATGCAGTCAAAATACGGAGTCATTATAGCTAGTGGTATAGGTGAGACGGCTGGTAAAGTAGTCAGAATAGGCCACATGGGGAGTGTAACCGTGAACGATTTGATTGCGACTCTGAGCTCACTAGAGATGGCTTTAATGTGTCTAGGATTTGAAATAGATCCAGGAAAAGGCGTTGGAGCGGCTGAGAAGATACTGTCTAAAGGATAAATATGATCGTTTATAAATACCTCTCGAAAGCTCAGTCTATTAAAATATTAACTCTCTTTTTCAAATGCTTTTTACGATGTTGATCTTTGGATTACTTTTCTGCATATTGTATGGCGAATCTCGATTTTAAATCTTCCATTTATCCTAACGCCTTACACGTAAAAATTGTATACTCCAAATTTTGGGTAGGCTTTCCAACAGTTTTATCGCGTATTCTCTGAAGGTTCAGGACTATCTAAGCCAATTTTTCGTCGATGAAAGCTTGTTTTTTCATAATGATAATTTCTTTAGTGATTCTTAATTAGATTGTGTAACTATAATCTATATATTTTTCAAACATATTATAATGACGATTAAATTGATCATGATTTTATTTCCACATGATAAATTTACTTAACCTAGTTTCAGTTGTTTTTAGAGAATATTTCCGATAACTATTTACCCTGAGAAACTCGTTCGAATAATTAATGGACGTTACAGAGATTTATTCTGCCCAAAAGCGTATAAGAAGCTTTATTAGGAGCACCCCGATGGAGCGTTCAGATTTTCTAAGCGAGTTGACTGGTGGAGAAGTATACTTAAAACTTGAAAATCAGCAAATTACAGGCTCATTTAAGATTAGAGGCGCGCTTAACAAATTTTTAAAACTCTCGGGAAATGCGAAAGCAAGAGGGGTTGTAACAGCATCGTCTGGAAACCATGCACAGGGGGTGGCTTATGCATCCATACTTTTAGGTATAGAATCAACGATAGTTGTTCCTGAAAATACTCCGAAAGTCAAGATCGAAGCCATACGCAAGTATGGTGTTAATCCATTAATCTATGGAAAAGAGTATTTAGAAGCCGAAAAATTTGCGAGGAGGATTGAAAAAGAGGAGGGGAAAGTCTTCATTTCAGCCTATAACGATTTGGATGTAATCGCTGGTCAAGGTACCATCGCCATCGAGATGTTCAATGAGAACCCAGATTTAAACACGGTTCTTGTTCCTGTTGGAGGAGGTGGATTAATTTCTGGTATTGCGAGCTATGTGAAAAATGCTTTTGGCTGTGAAGTTTTAGGGGTACAATCAGAAAACTCGCCAGTCATGTTTGAAAGTCTAAAACAAGGAAAGATCGTAGAAATGGAGTCGAAGAGCTCAGTGGCTGAGGCTCTCCACGGGGGGATAGAAGATGGCTCGGTTACATTTGAGATATGTCGAAGATTAGTTGATGAAATTGTTCTTGTGAAAGAAGAGAGTATTATAAACGGTATTAGGCTTATGATTCAAACCCATCATCAAGTAGTAGAAGGCGGGGGCGCGGTTGGAGTTGCTGCTTTACTGGAATCCCCTGAGAGATATAGGGAAAAGTCGATAGGCATTGTGATCAGTGGCGGAAATCTGGATGAGAAAATTCTAAACATGCTTATTAAAGCATAAAGGTTGGAATCATAGTGTCTAGAATAAAAGTTTCTGCTTTTTAGTCTCCTTTAAATTCGATTTTATTAGGAAACTTTATAAGCTTTAATCTTTCCAGCGATTTCAGGAGGCAGATCAGATGCCCACATGTGAAATCTGTGGAATGGAAGCACCGATCCTATACGAGTGCGAATGCGGAACGAAGTTTTGTGAAGAATGTGGTGACCCTAAAAGAAAACTCTGTTATGACTGTTTAGGCTGGGGGGACGAAGAAGAGGACAAATGGAGCGAAAAAGAAGACTACTGGGAAGATGAAGAAGAGATAGAAGAAGACTGGGAAGACTATGAAGACGAGGACTGGGATGAAGAGGATCTCAATTAAACTTTATGTTATGAGATGATAAACATTCGTTCAAAGGTAGGATAAGGTGAAAATTGTTTTTATTAACCGTCTTTTTATATTAATTGAAAACCGGTTAAAATGAGAATGAAAAAGGATAACTTAGGCTTAGACAAAGTACATTTTAGATTACGCGATGCTTTGAGGCTGAGCTACGAGCATTTAAAGATTTTGGAACGAACATTTATCAATATAGGTTCTATTACATTAGGGATCATGCTTTTTTCAATGATCATTTTCTCTAACCTCCTTCGCGGTGATTATGATGGTTTAACATTAAACTTTGAATCATACCAGTCTTGGCTAATAGTTGCTTCCATTATGGTATCAATAGTTAGCGTAGCTAACGTAATGATGATCACTGTTTTTGAACGATTTAATGAGATAGGCACGCTTAAATGTTTAGGTGCCCTCGACAGGCATATACTAACGATGTTTTTAATTGAGGCAGCCATCCAAGGAATAGTAGGAGGCGCTACAGGATCGATATGTGGCCTTTTTATCGCATTCATTTCATCAGCAGTATCAGTAGGTTTCGAATCAGTTCACTTCTCAATTGAAGCGCTTCTTATTTTTATATCCTCCATCTCTCTTTCCATTGTGATGAGTATCTTGGCGGCATTGTATCCTGCATATAGAGCGGCTGTGTTAAATCCCGTGGAGGCTCTTAGATTTGAGTTCTGATTTCGTTATCGAGTTGGAGAATCTTTCCCGAAGATTCTACAAGGGTGGAGAAGTGATTAATGCTCTTGACGGAATAAATCTCCAGATCGGTAAAGGTGAATACGTATCGATCGTAGGTCCGTCTGGCTCAGGAAAGACAACTCTTTTTAATATGATTGGAGGTCTCGATAAACCTACCGAAGGTAGGGTCTACATCGACGGAGTAGATATCTCAATGCTCGACGCTTACGAGCTTGCTTGGCTTCGATGTCGAAAAATCGGATACATTTTCCAAAACTTCAATCTCATCCAAGTCTTGACAGCTCTTGAGAATGTGGCTCTACCCACGGTATTTGCTGGAGTCCCAAGAGACGAGGGATTAATGAAGGCGAAAAAACTGCTTATTTCTGTAGGTTTAGGAGATAGGCTACATCATAAGCCGATGGAGCTATCTGCAGGACAGCAGCAACGTGTAGCCATAGCTCGCGCTATGATTAATGAACCTGAGATCATCCTGGCAGATGAGCCAACTGGTAACCTCGATCTGAAGACGGGAATCGAGATAATAGATCTTTTACATGGGTTAAATAAGTCTAAAGAAGTCACATTAGTCGCTGCGACGCATGATTTAAAGATGATTAAAGCTAGTGATAGGATAATATGGATGAGGGATGGGAAAATCGAAAAAATTGAACGAGCATGAGTCTTATCTCCTTGATGCTTTGTTAAACTCGTTTAGTGCTCCACTCCATCACCAAGAATCTAATCATAGAACCAGTTTCGTGTACCGACTCTTTGTTCCCATATGAGATTAGTCGTACCTGTATGATTCCCTGGTTATTGGTCAGTATGATTGAATTCTTAGAGTAGAAGTTGCTCAACATGGTTTGAACTTCCTTATAAACGAAGTCGATCTTAACCTCGTCGCAGGCTCTCTTAGAAACTTTTATGGAAGAGGTCTGCCTTAGAGGCATATTTTCCCGTTCCCTTAAAGAGTCTAAAAGAAAGCCTACAAACCCATCAGCCTCCTCCGGTAGAATCTTAACTGGAAGAGTTATGATCCATGGCTCGGAGAATTTTTTATCTTCTTCTGGCATGCTCCATCTCCTCGTTAAAGAGGGGGTTATCACTGTCGACCTCTTCAAGGCGAATAAGGCTCCAACGAGTATCGAGACCATAGCTAAGCCTAAAGCCGCTATGCTCCAAATCGCTGATACTTTCTGATGTACGTCTAGAGCGATGTTGAAATAGTTCATTAGCTTATAGAAGCTCAATCCAGTTATGTAGCCAACTCCTCCGGCTGCGACTCCGATAATCGACGCCTCTGCAATAAAGATGGAAGATATTTGAGAAGGATTCAATCCGATGGAGGATAAGATCCCAATTTCGCTCCTCCGCTCATACATAGAGTTGAGCATGGTCGCAACGACGTTGAGTACCACGATGATCCAAGGGATGAATAAAGGTACGCCTTTACCTTCGAAATATCCGCTTAGTTGCATGTAAAAAAGACCCTGATCGGAGTTCACCCATACAGAGTATCCTCTCTCAAGTGCGAGACGTTTCGCAAATTCACTTGGATCGAAAGATTCTTCGACGATTATGCCTATCCTTGACACTCCTGTTAGTGGTATGTTGAAGGATTCGGATGTGGAAGCGATTATGATTTCATCTGGTTCGCACTCCACTACAACCCAATTCGGAAGTTCTCCTGGAGGGTTTAGATTAACCAATTTCCTAGGAAGGTATGGGCTACCATCAGCGTCTTTAAGCATTCGCATAGCATCATCCTTGAATATTCCCTGTATCTTTACTTTCATCAAGTTGAGTTCTATTTCATCACCAATATTGATGTTCAGTTTTTTTCTCAGATTTTCACTTATCATAATTCCCCCTTCCTTCGAAAACTCGCCTTCTTTTACGATCTCGCTAAATCTAAGAAACTTGGACTCTAGTTCAGGGTTTATCATTACAAAACCGTAGAGAGGAATCCCATCTAGGTCAGCTATCGGATGCTCAAGAGGTAGATTCTCGATTTTCGGAGACACAACTTCAGTCTCTCTCTGTCGCTCAATCCACCCGGAATTCAAGTCTATTGCATTTATGAAGGTGGGGTTCTTTTCATTGTACCCTCTCGCACGTACAATGATGTCTCTATTTTGATGCACTTCATCCGATATTTTTCTAATGTTGAGTCCGTAGCCTTCCGAGAAGGATGTAAACGTTACAAAACATGTTACAAGTATTGTGATGGTTGTAAAGGTTAATACGAATCTCAGTTTCCTTCGTTGTAAATTTCTTTTAGCGATCGAGAATACAGGTATTATCATGTTCCTTAACGCTACTCTTCCAGTTGAACTCTTAGATTTCAAGAAGTAAGGGGCAAAGTATGCGATGAAAAAGGAGACTAGTAGAGAGGATGCCCCTAACTGGGCGAAAAGAGTCTTCGGTATCAATAAACTTCCAGGATATATGAAGAATAAGATGGTTGACAGAATGGAGTGAATAATTATGCTTCCGAGAAGCTTTAGTAACCATCTGTTTCCTAGTAGAAATGCTATCGCTACAGAAGTGAATCCTAAAAAATAGATCAAAATATAGACTGAGATCTTGGCTTCATTATAAAGCGTTACAAGATCATTAATTATGTTTTTCAGCAATATGTAGCATCTCTTAGATGTCGTAAAAGCTTCAGTATAGCCCCCTTTTTTGTAGAGTTCCTCTGCTTCAGACTTCAGCTTCGAAGCATTTTCTAGAAGATTTTTCTGCACGGGAAGGTAGAACCCAAAAAGCCTCATCTCCTCAATCTTCTCGTAGGCTTCTATAGCCATGTTTTCTAACGATTGGAAAGTGAAAGGTAAAACAAAGCTTTTAACATCTAAAACAAGTTTTTCGCCTTTACTTAACATGAAATAGCTTGAGTTAAGGGCGACGAACGTGAACTCCTTTAGAGACGAGTCTATTAAAACTGAACAGTTTATTCTGATATTTACTTGCGTATCGGCGGGAACGATGATATGAGACGGTTTTAAGTCAAGGAATGCTCCTTCGGCTTCTGGAGATAAGCCATATATTAATTGAAACCCTGAAATGTTGATTAGTCTCATTGAAGAAGGCTCAACAACAGAATAAGAGATTAGAGACGGCAACTCCTCAGACTCGACAAGCTGGAGATCCCCCTTGAGAAGGATAGATGCTGCAGGGAATAATACAAATGTTAGAGTCTCCGCTTGATTGGGTTCAACTATTTTTCGTGAAGGTAAGTAATCAAATCCTTCAGTATCTTCTTCATCTTTATATATGTATACTGTATAGGCTCTGTCTGGGTCAACCGGTAGTTCAAAGAATCCGTTAGAATCTGTTTCAATATTTGCTATATCGTTACCCGACCAAACATAAACCTTCGCTCCGGATAAGAATGCTCCAGATTCGTCTTTTACGAAACCCTTTAGAGAGATTTGTGCCCCTGTTAACGATATCGTGAACGATGTCAAAATGTAGGCTATTTGAACTATTAAAGGGATTATGATCTTAACTTTTTTCCAAATTCGTGGGGGCACTCTGGGGTTCTCTCCTCTTCTAATAGCTTTATCTCTGCTTATATTTGATTTTCATAAGTCTAATGTTTGAGAAGAATAGGAGGATATAAGGCTTTTAGAAGTAAAATGTTTTAAACTAAATTTTACTCTTGAAGATTCAATGAAGAGAATTTTCATCTACTCGAATCGCGTAGCAGAGAATCCTTCAGAAATAATTGATGAAGTGATTAGAAGAATAGAGGCGCATGGGATATTGACAGTAGTTGTCGCGAGTGCGAATGGTGGATCAGCTCTTAAACTAGCTGAAGCCCTTTCGGGGAAGGCTAAGGTTATTGGTGTGACCGAATTTACGTACGATTCAAAAGTTAAGAAAAATATAATCAAACTGAAAGGGGAGGTAGTCGAGAAGGCGGATCTGCCTATACAGGATAGAAAAGAGATGCGTGAAACTCTTCTCTCTTTTGGAGCAGGAGTAAAGGCTGCTCTCGAGGTAGCTGTCATAGCAGCTGAACGAGGATTAGTTTCAGAAGAAAAGATAATCGCCGCTTCAGGGGGAGGCGGGCTAGTTGATACTGTTCTTGTGGTTAAGCCTTCCACGTCAAAGGATATGCTTAGTCCAGACTCTACGAAAAGATTAAAGGTTCTGGAATTCGTGGTGATGCCTTCGATTGAGTAACGCTGAGCTTAAACACATACGAATATTCACGCCTTCGGTTGGCGAGTCCTATGCTCAACTATCAAGCCGGGCTCCTAAAACATGTAAAGCCATCTGGGACGCTCTCCCCATCGAGTCTAGAGTGAATAGATGGGGTGACGAGATCTATTTCTCCATAGACTTAGACATTGAAGCTGAAAACCAGATGGAGGTCGTTGAGAAAGGTGATTTAGGATATTGGCCCCCAGGAAAAGCTTTCTGTATCTTCTTTGGTTTAACTCCTATAAGTTCAGAGAATGAGATTAGAGCCGCTAGTCCTGTGAATGTATTCGGTCATCTTCTAAGTGATCCAGAGGTTTTTAAGAAAACTAAAGATGGTGAGAAGATTCGTATCGAGCAAGGTTAACTATTTTACACTGATATATCTTTTTTCAAATTAACTCTATAGATATTTATATTCAATATAGTCTATATTTTTTATATTCAAATATTTTAAAAACTGAGCGGATCTATGATATGAGATTTGTCCACGCAGCTTCGAAATACATTAAAAGCGTTATTTGCGGTCTATTTTTTCATTGCCTCCGTGTCCCTTATCAAAAGTTCTGCCTGTGCGCTAGGAAGCGATTTAGCTAAAAATGTGCTACTTATTGTAAAGGATACGACGAGCGGAGTATTCGCTGGATGGTTAACGACTGCAATTCTTCACAGTAGTGGGGCTTTCGACTCGATTATTGTGGCATTTGTCTGCTCTCAAATAATGCCTATAAACTTAGCAGTTGCGACGCTTATAGGTGCGGAGATAGGTACCACAGTTACACCTCTACTCGTATCAACTTTCGGATATATTCGTGAGAAGAGCAAACTTTCATCCAGCTATTATGTGACGATGAGCCATTTTCTATATAATCTATTAACCTTGATGATCTTTTATCCTTTAGAGCTGTTCTTTGGGTTTTTTACAAAGTTATCGGTTTTAGGGAGTAGCTTATTTTCCAGGATGGAGTGGCTCGATTTGATACCATCTTTCGTCGATACGATTACACCTTGGATACCTGTTCTGATGCAGTATATTCCACCTTGGATTACGATGATTATAGGGGGCGCAACAATTATCCTATCTCTCTGGGGTTTAGAACGCTACATGACTGCATTGTTTAGTATGCCTAAGTCGTGGAATCTTATAAGGGGGACTTTCATGAAACCTTTTAGAGCTTTTTTAGCCGGATTGCTCTTCACAATACTGGTCCCCAGCACAACAGTCATGGTATCATTGCTAGTGCCTTTGGCAGCTAGCGGAGTGATAAGTGCAGAATACTATATTTTGCCGTACGTGCTCGGCGCGAATATTGGAACGGTTTTTGATGTGATGCTTGCTGCCTTAGCTACAGGTAATCCAATATCGCTTGGAGTTTGGCTAGTCCATCTTTCAATCAACTTGATCGGCGCACTTATATTCTTCCCGTTGCTAGGTCCGTTTAGCAGGCTAGCCCGCTGGTCTTCTAAAACTGTGACGAGATCGCCGAAAATAACATTGATATTTTTAACCGTTTTTCATGTCGTGCCGATAGCCATTATATTAAGTTACTTGCTTTAAAAGTATGGTGATTAAAGAAAGAGTTTAATTCTAATAGTTTTAGAATGATTCAAGGTTCAAATTATGGCTAAAAAGATTTTTGGCTGGTTCGCTCCTAAACGTGGGGACGCTGTACTAAAGATGGTTGAAGATCATCTAGGACTGACTAAAGCAACTGTGGAAAATCTTTGCAGGATGATTGAAGAGGTTTCAAGAAACGAAGTTGAATCCGCAAAGTCGTTTTTCGAAACACTTTCTGAGATGGAGATGAAAGCCGATGCCATGAGGAGAGACATGGTCGAGGAACTAAGCAAAAGTGAAATGTTCCCGGAGGAAAGAGAGGATTTAATGGAGCTAGTAAGGGCTGTTGATTGGGTTGCCGACTGGTCGAAAGAAGCTGGGAGAATCTTATCTACGATACCATTTTCGAAAGCCCCTGAGGAGATGAAAGAGGCGGCTTTAAATATGGCCAGAGAGAATAAAAATTGCGTCTCCGCTTTGATCGAATGCATTAAAGCCATCTCTGTTGATTCGAGGAAGGCGGTGGCATTAGCTAACGAAGTTGAGATTCTAGAAGAAGAAATGGATGAGTTATATAGTGTTGCTAGAAAACTTTTAGCTACTCTAAACTTCGACGGATTCACTACAGGGGCTCTAATACTGCTTAACATGTTTTTAGATGCGCTTGAGACTGTGGCTGACTGGTGTGAGAATACTGCAGATATTGTTCGAGCGATCTCCGTTCGCGTAGGTTAAAAATCTATTCTACTAATATTTACCATTTTAATGGTTTTGTATTATAGGAAGCTCGATTCTAAAAGGTGGTTCCTTCGCCTGCTCTGAAAGCTAGATCACATTCCTCTCGAACATGCTGAAGGTGCTCCGGTTAGCCTGCGAGGCATCTCTAAACTTTTAATGCTGCAATTGATTAGAGTCCCCTCTTCCTTAAACCCTCTCCTTCGGGATCCTAGTGAGATGTTAGATGGCGTCTGCCCCTTCAACCTTGTTAAGGCATGCGATAAGCTGGCTTTCTAATTCATCGAGCATCTAGACGAGGAAATCGAGCAACTCAGCAGACGAATAGCTTTGATCACGGAGGTCGGGTCTGCGGACTTTCATCACTCTTATCAAGATTATGAAGAAACTGCCTTTAAACTCTCGACAGTTAAGATGAATATATCTAGCGTGAATGCGCCTGCTCTTCGCCTTTTTGGGATTTAGCCCGAAGCGTTAGGATGGGGTCGTTTTCCACTAGCTGACGTCTTCGATGATGATAACCCTTTAACTCACGTCGTAAGATGTCGCAATGACTAAAGCTTCAGTCAAGAAGCGGGAGCTCTTTTCTCGATAAACGAGCTATGATGGAGCATAGTTCAGGTCTAGAGTCGCATCATCGAAGAAGACGCTTCTTGAATAGGTCTAAAATAGTTAGAGGCTCGATCGACTTAAATTAGATCTATCCGTTTCCTAAGTTTGAGAGTTATTATCTTTGGAGAGTTAAGCGAAAAGGGATAGAGAAAACCTATATGTTTAAACTAGGATTATTTCTAGGATCCCTAAATGCCTTCGATCCGCCGTTTCCCCACAGGCAAAATTCCCCCCAATTGGTTGAAGGAGATAGTATTCAAAAGACTTGGTTTACCTTCAGACAGGCTTCTCTTAGGACCAAAATTAGGTGAGGATGCCGCAATAATAGACATGGGACATAAGGTTCTCGCAGTTAAGGCTGATCCCATCACGGGTGCTGTGACGAACATAGGTAGACTCGTCGTGCACATCAACGCGAATGACATTGCCTCATGCGGAGTACGCCCTCTATGGTTCATATGCGTCGTCATGCTTCCGGAAGGGTCAGACGAGGATATGTTGAAGAAGATAATGAGTGATGTGGATGAGGCTCTTAGAGAGGTGGGGGCAAGTCTCATAAGTGGTCACACTGAGACGACTCCAGCGCTTGAGAGGCCAATACTTGTAGGTTGCATGATCGGTGAAGCGTCAAAGGACTGTTACTTGGCTACGAGTGGTGCAAGAGAGGGGGACGTCTTGATAATGACTAAGACCGCCGGCATAGAGGGAACAGCTATTTTAGCTAGCGATCTATATGACCATCTTAAAGGGGTCGTTGATGGAAGGTATCTGGAGAATGCTAAATCCTTCCTAGATAGGATAAGCGTAGTACCAGAAGCGATGATCGCTATGGACGTGGGAGGCGTCCATTCCATGCACGATCCAACTGAAGGAGGGGTTCTGAACGGAGTCTGGGAGATGGCTGAGGCGGCAGATAAAGGAGTGTTCATTGACGAGCAAAAGATCCCAATCGCTGACGAAACAAAGTTAATCTGCCGCAAGCTCAGAATAGACCCTCTCAAACTTCTGGGTTCTGGCGCCCTTTTAATAGCCTCGGATCCTGAAAAGGCTCCTAAAATCTGCCAAGCTCTAAAAGAAGCCTCAATAGATGCTTCAATAATAGGGTGGATTAAGCCTAGAGCTGAAGGTCGATACATGTTATTGAAGAATGGCGGGAAGCGCAGGATAGTTGCGATTAAACAAGACCATCTCTACAAAACTTTCGACGAATATGGAATTAAGTAAAACTTTATTTTATCGTCTTTGAATCACATAATTTAATAATATCTAGTTGGAGTCTATTTTTTGGAATCTTTTTGTCTTTGGAGCCGTGTCCGAGAGCCTTAATCGGTGGAACCCTGATAGATGGAACGGGGAGGCCGCCGATTGAAGATAGCGTAGTAGTTATCAAGGGAGATTGGATCTCCTCTGTAGGAATAAAAGGAAAGGTCGAGATCCCTGCTGGAGCAGAAATCATCGATGTATCAGGTAAAACCGTGATGCCAGGCCTTATCGACGCCCATACACATTTCTTCAGGATGGGAGTTGCTATAGTTCAGCTGGTTGACCTAAGCGAAACATACAGCATAAATGAAGCTTTGAGCTTAGTCAAAAAACGAGTCTCTTCAGTTAAGAAGGGTGAATGGATCATAGGGCGGGGCTGGGATGAGAGTAAATGGAAGGAGAAACGGTACATCGTTAAAGACGACCTAGACCCCTTCACTCAAGACAACCCAGTGATGCTGAGCAGGATCTGCGGACATCTAATAACTCTAAACTCGAAAGCTTTGAGCATTGCTGAGATAACCAAGAATACGCCTGATCCTCCTAGAGGGAAAATCGACAGAGGTCAGGACGGAGAGCCTACAGGAATTCTAAGAGATGCTAGGCATTTAGTAGAGCGTGTTCTACCTCCCGTGACGGAAGAACTAGCTTTAGAAGGCTTAAAACAGGCGTGTAGAAAGGCACTGTCGTTGGGATGCACTGGGATACATGATGCTGGACTGACGCCTCAGGATATAAGGTTCTATCAAAAAGCTTACGAGAAGGGTTTGCTTAGCATAAGGGCTTATCTAATGATGCATGACGAAGCTTCTGAGGCAGCCTTTAAACTAGGTGTTTACACAGGATTTGGCAACGACTTCTTAAAGATCGGATCAATTAAACTGCTTATAGATGGGTCAATGGGGGCTCGAACCGCGGCACTCTTCGAACCCTACTCGGATGATCCGTCGACTAAGGGCCTGCTGCTCATTCCTCCAGAGGAGCTTAACATGAAGGTGAAGAAAGCGCACAATAACATGTTCCAAGTCGCTATACACGCTATAGGTGACAGAGGCATAGAGCTAGCGATAAACGCGATTGAAGAGGCTTTAAAGGAGAACCCTCGGAAGAATCACAGGCATAGGATCGAGCACTGCGAAGTCTTATCCTCTGCTCAGATAGAGCGCATCAAATCCTTAGGCATAGTCGCATCTATGCAGCCCAACTTCGTAGGTGAGTGGAGCCAGCTAGGAGGCATGTACGAAGCCCGTATAGGGCCTAAAAGGCTTAGGCAGAATAATCCCTACAGAGCGATGCTTGATGAAGGTGTGAAGCTATCCTTCGGGTCTGATTGCATGCCTTTCAATCCGATCTACGGAATACATTCCGCAGTAAATCATCCCATTAAGGAGAGTAGGATAAGCCTCGTAGAGGCTGTGAAAGGGTTCACACTAGACGCAGCATACTCGGCCTTCGAAGAGCATATTAAGGGAAGCATCGAGCCTGGAAAACTTGCAGATATAACAATCTTCGAAGGAGACTTGACCAAAATATCGGCAGAGAAGATCAAGGACGCGAAGGTTTACATGACGATAGTTAATGGAAAGATTCTATACTGTAAAGATTAAGGCTTCTCTAGACCGGAACTGGAACACGATTGCTATGATGATTGACGAATCTTGATAACCCTCCTCATATTTTTATTCAAATTTTATCAAGAATCGTTATTTTACGTATAGATCGATAGGAAAGAAAGAATTGTTTTAAATACGCCGAACCCTCTAATAATATTCAGGTTTTACTGTTTCTAACGGAATGGTGAAATCTAGACTCCGAGGTGGGGAGTCGTAAAAGTACCAATAGTTTATGGAGAGTAAGCGAGTATGAAATGGTTGGCGCAATGGGATATGGCACCAGAAGACCTTGACGTGAATCTCAAGAAGTATGCTGAATTGCTCGAAGCGAGAGCTAAAAAAGATCCAAAGTTCCCCTTGAACCCCCTATCGGATAATTACGTGTTTCCTGGCGAGTATAGAGGCTTCATAATATATGGTGACGATGCGACTGACGAACAGCTAACAAACGTAACGCTTCATTTCAAAGATACTATGGCTTGGACATTCGAGCCAATAATGACTGCGGCCAAGTGGATAGAAATATATCAAAAATCTAGAAAATAGATTAAGATTATCCCCTTTTTTTACGATGATTTTTGTAGATCCATTTTTCAGTTTGGTAAATGAGTAAAGTTTGCAAACAGTCTATTTCGTCGGAGTGTAGCATAAGGTTATATGCTATCAAATCCCAGAATCCCCATTCTCTTATAGATCCTTCCATTGTCTTTAGGAACGCGCTCGATGCCTTATCTTTCCTTCCATCTAACTCTATTTTTTGAATTTTCACTGCGCACTCCTCATTAGCATTTTCTCATCTTTGCCGAATCGTTTTTTCTTCCATGCGGCCACTTCCATACGTTATAAAATATTGAGACATCTTCTCGGGATTTACTATGGTCTCATAGACTTCATGAACGTTTCTCCAGATTTTGATCGCAGTTTTAACTCTGAGAACTTCGCTCATGGCTAAGGCAGAGTCTTTATTTAATATTTTCACCGTGAGATGACTTAGCAGTACATATCCAAGAATATGCGCGAGCTAGCCTATTGATTAATGAGATGATTCAAACAAAACGGAAAACAACGTTAAATATCCTTTAAAACTTCTATCTATTACAGTGATCGTGATGTCTGGACAGGCTTGGAGAGTAGTCTATTTCAATGAGCCAGGTAAATCGAACACTGAGGAAACACTGAAGCTTGCTAAGGAGAGAGCCGAGTCTCTAAGAATAAGAAACATAGTTGTCGCCTCATATACTGGTGAAACGGGATTGAAGGCTTCAGAAGTCTTCAGAGGCTACAATTTAGTCATCGTCGCGGGGGTAGTCGGCTTCAAGGAGCCTAACGTAAACAGGATGAAGCCTGAAAACAGGCTTATAATCGAGAAGAATGGAGGTAAGATAATACATGCGGCTCACGCCTTCGGAACTTTGGGAAGAGCGATCAATAGGAAGTTCGGAGCAATCCAAGTTGACGAGATAATTGCCAATGTCCTCCGTCTCTTCAGCCAAGGAGTAAAAGTGGGGTGCGAGATAGCATGCATGGCCGTCGACGCGGGATACTTTAGGACTGATGAGGAGGCTATATCCATCGCGGGCTCAGGGAGCGGTGCAGATACAGCTATTGTTCTCCAGCCGAGCAACACGCATACATTCTTCGAAACAAGGGTTAAAGAGATAATATGTAAGCCAAGGTGAAAAAGAACGATTTGAAAACGAAAATACTGCTTAACGATCCAAACGTGCAAAGCATTTCCCGTTGAAACCTCAAATTATTATTAAGTAGATATTATTGCATTACATTGGATGGAGCTTTTACCCTTATGCTTGGTGATGATCTCAGCGATTTCACACGCATTCTGGAACCTCCTAGCTAAAAAGGGTTTGAATAAGATGGCTTTTATCTGGCTGACTAGCTTTTCATCGCTTATCTCAGTCTTACCTGCCTTCATTTTAATCCTCCCGAGAATATTTTACCCGATCAATGCTACACCTTTTCTACTTGCCAGTGGGTTCATTGAGGCTCTGTATTTCATTTCACTAGTAAAAGCATACGAGGCAGGCGACCTCTCATTAGTCTATCCTCTAGCTAGGTCTTCGCCATTAATCGTATTGATTCTAGCCGTAGTGTTTCTCAAAGAGACGATCTCTTCATGGGGGATCATAGGCCTCAGTTTAGTTATTCTAGGTGTATACGTGATTCACCTTAGAAGCTTCTCTTTCAGAGACTTTATTCATCCTATCGTATCTCTAAGAAGCCGCGCCTCTCAATGGGCTCTAATGACTGCAATATGGACTTCCATATACTCGCTGATAGATAAAATGGCTGTAGGCATAGTTGATCCTATCCTTTACGCCTTCTGGCTCGACATCTTCATAGTTATTTTTCTGACGCCTATAGTCTTCAAGAGGCTCGGTTTGAGAAGAATCGTCGCAGAGTTTAAAGAAAACAGGATGAACCCTATAGTCTCAGGCTTTCTAATGAGAGCAGGATATGTTCTCGTGTTAGTAGCCCTGAGCTTATCGCAGTTAAGCTACATAATATCGATAAGGCAGCTAAGCATAGTCCTCGGCTCATTCCTAGGCATTACTCTCCTCCATGAACCCTATGGAAAATCGCGTCTAATAGGATCCATACTAATCTTCTCAGGGGTCTTCACCCTCAGCGTCTTAGGCTGAGAATGCTTTTGATGAGTTACGACTTCAAACCCTAGCACTAAATTATAAAGATAGTTAACTAAAATATGAAAATAGTTGATTAAAATCTAGAAATGAAATATGATAATAATTCAGACATGGATTTAGAAACTGTCTTTCTTATACATTTTTAAGAATGGAAGAGGATTTACATCAAGATCCTAATGCAAAAGAATCCCATATCCGTTCAAAATCCCATGTGTATAGGCTGCGAATACTTTAAATCAAACTCATGCTATCGAATAAGAGGCTGCTACCTAATTCCCGCTATTGTAAGACTAGATAAACTTCTCAGAGCCTAACATTCCAAAATTTTTCAAGCCTTAAAATCAAAAAAGAGAGGATTAAAAGATTCTTCTCAGTAAGCCTTTCTGCTGTTGCTGCGCTATGAAGGAGCTCTCAACCCCTGTGAGGCATACGAAGACGTGCACGCTTGACTGCATTTCAGGGTTGATCCTTGCACCCCAGACTATCTTAGACTTCGGGGATATCGTCTTTGTGACTAGCTCACCAGAGCGGAAAACTTCCTCTAGGGTGAGGTCTTCCCCTCCTGAGACGTGTATGAGGACTCCGTAGGCTTTAGTAATGTCGTTTATGTCTAGAAGCTGCCCTTCAAGAGCTATTTTCACAGCTTTTTCAACCCTATCTTGTCCTTGACCCCATCCTGCTCCGATGGCGGCTACACCCTGCTTCTCCATTATCGCTCTCAAGTCCATGAAATCGAGGTTGATCAAACTGGCGGTAGTTATCGTTTCTGTTATATCTTTAACGAATACTCCTACAAGCTCGTTCGCGACGCCTAGAGCCTCTTGAAAGGGGAGATCCCCTGCCACTCTGACTAGTTTACTGTTGTCGATTGTGACTACCGTGTCACATGCCCTCTTAAGGCGTTCTATTCCTTTTCTAGCTGTTTCCATCCGAACTCTTTCGATGGAGAAGGGTAGTGTGACTACTCCAACTACGAGCGGTGCCTTACCATGCAAATATTCGGCAAGGGCGCATGAAGCTCCTGTCCCCGTCCCTCCGCCGAGACCGGCCACTAGGAATACGATGCCAGCACCCTCAATCTCTTTCTCAACCTGTTCCAGGCTTTCCTTTAGAGCCTGTTCGCCTTTTTCAGGATACCCTCCACAGCCAAGCCCCTTCGTAGTCTTTTCCCCTATCAATATCCTTCTATCTGCTTTGCATATTGATAGATGGTTGGCGTCTGTGTTAAGCGCTATCAGTTTGCCTCCAGCTACTCCTCTCTGTTTAATCCAGGATACTACGTTGCATCCAGCGCCTCCCAGTCCTATGACAGCGATTCTCGGCTTAGACATTCTCGCTATTTCATCAATTCTTTCTTGGTCTAGGTTATATTTTTGCTCTGATACCATCATGTTAAATACCTATTATAATTTGATAACATATGCTTAATAAATCAATTATGCAGAATATATGTATGTTTATAATAATTATTTTATGAAAATTCTTTTATTTAATATAATTTATATTTAGCTTTTAAATATTATCGAAATAATTATTAATATGAGCTATTGATATAATGCTACCTCAATATATGAATAAATTCTTTAATATTTCTAGTTGTTTATACTAAATACTTTAAGGCCGTATTAAACCTTCATAAACAATTTTACCTGAAACAATTAAATTATGTATTAATGTCTGACAGAACTATTAGAGGTAAAAGGATAGCCTATGAGCTGATCGAACAGAGCCACAATCAGTTCAAAAAAACGCAGAGAAAAAGAAATGAAAATGTTTTACAAGTATCAGAAAATAAGTCTGAGAAAATATTTGAGCCAAGTCAAAGATTTTACGCAGTATTTGGGAGGGTGATTGGAAAAGATAACCAGGAGAAAGAGAAAAAAGATAATGATTCTGACCAATCCAGAAAAATCCTAACTCCGCAAAAAAAGGAGAAGGCTTTCAACGCCTCTCCAGTAGAAAGTGACTTTCCTGCAAAAGAGAGCTGCAATGAAGAGCCAGGTTCCAATGTATCTGTTTTCGAGAAGCTTTCGAACCATCGCTCCAAGATCGAAAGTAATCCAAAAAGAAAGAATTCAAAAGATTTGGAAAAAAATCCAGAAGCTCAAGGTAACGTTGGAGAAAAAATGGAACACGACGTTTCCGTATTCCAAAAATTATCTCATGGTAAGGATTGAAAATAATAAAAGTAAGAATTCTGCAAAAATCGAATGCCTATTTTTTATCAAGTTTATTATATTTTTACTCCAAACCTTAGAACGGCTAGGCCTACGGCAAAGATTGCTAAGGATGCTATGAAAATGCTGGTTAATCCAAAAGCTACAGCTATCAGCGATGCTACAACAGGAGCGATGACGCCCATAATCTCCCCCGGTAGAAAGTATATTGCGTATCCGAGCCCCCTCTGCCTGCTCGGCGACAAGGTAGCAACTATTGAAGAGTTAGCTGCCATCGCGAGGGTGTTACAGAACCCGTATATTAGATAGAATACTGCGAAGAGCAGTATGTTAGGCACGAACGTCGCAGCCCCTAGGGATGCGTATGCAAGGGCGAGCGAGATGAGAACCCATTTCTTGTCTCCCATCTTAGATGCCATTACTCCGCCAACAGGGGCAGCAATCAGACCTGTTAGGGTTCCGCCTCCATATACTAGGCTTGACAGAACGCTATCAACCTTCCTCTCCTCAGTCATGTAGACTGTGAAGAATGTTTCAACCATCTGTCCAGCTAGCATTCTAATAGAGACGAAGGCTAAGAAGATAATCAAGTTCATAGTTACGAGAGAACCCTTATCCAACCCCTGTTTTTCAGAGGTTGAAGGCTCCTTTTTCGGTTCCTGAAAATCTTCTTTAGGCTCAGACTTGATTCTCAAAACAAGAATCAAGCCTATGAATATTGGCAGAAGCCAAAAAAGGTACACTTGACGCCAACCAAAAGCGAAAAGCCCGATTAATATGCTCACGGATATTGGTCCCAGAGCCATGCCAAACGTGCCTCCTGCTCCATGGATCCCTAAAGCTTTAGGCCTATCCTTAATCTTGAAAAGCCTAGTAGTGAAGCTGTATGATGCCGGATGGTAGATGACGGTGTTCGCATAAACTAGGCATACTGCGACAATTAATATGATTGGCGTGTTCGACTGGCTAGCTAGGAGAGCCCCTCCTGCAGCCGTTATCAGGCTTACTATCAAGAGTTTCTTAGAGCCGAATCTGTCTGAGAGCATTCCCGTCGGTATCGCCAGGAGAACTTGAACCATGTAAGGTATAGCGGCGACTAATCCAAGCTCCTGTAAGGATAGGCTGAACTCTTGCTTGATTATGGGGAAGAGTGCGAGATGAATCCTCTGAAAAACGTGTGTGAGGGTATGGGTTAATGTCATGACAATTAACCCGTAGTTGAAAATCGATGAACCCTTTTCAAAGGTACGCTGATCCATTTTATCAATCTCTGATTTAAGAGTCTAAGAAAAAAATGATATTAATTATATAAGCTTTCTCCAACACATTCCTCCAAATGATCCAATTAATCTCCTTGCATCGCAAGGGCTAAAGCGCCATATAGCACTGTATCTCTCAGCAAGAGTGTAATCCTTATCTTCGGTAATCTGTTTATAACATGTCTACTAACCTGGCTCAAAATCGGTTTTAGGATTAGATCAGGGTTTTCAATGGCAATTGATCCTCCGACGGTTATGAGTTCGGGGTCGTAGACGTTGATTACATCCGCGAAACCTACAGCATTAACCTCTCCTATCTTTTCAACTATCCATGAAGACAGGAGGTCCCCTTCATTGGCTTTCGAAAAAATCTCCTCCGTCGAACTTGGAGGGTTCTCTATAGTCTGTTTAAACTTTTCACGAGCTTCATCACTCTGGATAAGCCATCTAGCGTAATTCGGGATATTCGCTCCAGAACAATACGCCTCCCAATGTCCTCTACATCCACAACCGCATAAAAGTTCCGAATTAGCGTCGATCGTCAGATGGCCGATCTCATGCGCGTTCCCATCCTTACCTTGGAGAAGATGACCGTCAACCATCGCTCCCCCTCCGAGACCTGTGCTGAAAGTTATGTAGACGAGGTTTTTGATGCCCTTTCCAGCCCCGTAAACATGCTCGCCTAGAACTGCCGCACAACAGTCATTCAACAACCTAACTGGAATGTCAAACTCCTCAGAGAGCGGCTTCACAATAGGTATATCTTTGAATGGTAGGTTAGGAGTGTTCACGATCCTGCCCCTCGATAATTCTAGGGGGCCAATCGATCCTATGCCAATAGCGCAAACATCTTCCACACCTATCCTTCTCACCATACTCACAATCTGTTCAGAAATTCCTAGAGACCCATGCAACCTATCCGTCTTTTCAACGATCCTTTTCTTGATGCCTGTTTCATCGCCTAAAGCGACTCTAATATTCGTAGCCCCTAGATCAACACCTATGCAAAGCTTGGAGCCCATCAAGAACGGATATAGGATAAAGAATAGGATATAGGTTTACTTACTGATAACCGGGTTTCTGAGAGTCCCGATCTTCTCAACCCAAGCCTCTACAACATCTCCGGGCTTCAGGAACTTATCCGGCTTGGTACGGCCCTCACTATCTCTAGGACTCGTGTCTAATGCTGTTCCAGCACAAGTCCCACCGCAGATGACGTCGCCAGGGTAGAAAGTGAGGTCCTTAGTCAGCCAAGATATCCAGAAGGAGAAAGGACGGATCATGTCTTTCATGGATCCATACTGGCGGATGGTCCCGTTAACTTTTAATCCCATACGCAAACCATGCGGATCGCCCAGCTCATCCGCCGTAACTATGTATGGTCCCATAGGGGCGGATGTGTCGAAGTTCTTCGGCAGGAAGAAGCCTCTGTCCTCTTCTTGATCTCTTAGGCTTAGATCGTTGAGGATGGTGTAGCCGAAGATGTAATTCATAGCATCATTCTCTTTAACGTCTTTTCCCCTCTTTCCGAAGATGGCTGCAACCTCGACTTCGTAGTCTAATCTCTGGGTTTTTTCAGGGTATATTATAGGCTCATCTGGCCCGATAACGTTTCTAGCATGTTTCCAGAAGCCCCAAGGCTTGTATTTCCCCGCTTCTACCTCTTTCTTAATATCTTCAACAGTGACCTTTCTAGACTGAATCATTGACAGGGCTCCTGCCGAATGATCGTAAAAGTTTGCACCCGCCATAGCGATCTTCGACGCGAGGCTGGGGAGAGGTGCTTTGATTCTGATCTCCTCTGGCTTAAAAAGAATCTTTTCGCCGTCTGGTCCTGCTGGGTTTTTTTTCGCATAGTTTATGGCTTCCTCGGCTGCATCTATGGCTGAACCACCCTCCTCGATAAAGGAGACCAAGTCGCAAGGCAGAACACTATTAGCATGTGCATGGGGACGTGCAATCCCCCTCTTTTTGAGATATCCTGCGTAAGCAAGATTGAGGTCTATGACCATCGCCTCATCCACTAAGCATCCAAGTCGAAAAGAGTCGAAAACTAGCAGCTTCATACAATCACATAGAATTCGGAATCTTTCAAATATTTAAAGTGTAAAGCTAGAAACTCGGACGATTCAATTTACTACTATCCTCCTATCAAACAATTTGAATCTACATACCGTAGATGATATATTTTTAGAAGCGATAAAGTTTATTACATAATCTAAAAAACAAAGTGTTATATTTAACCCATTAAATTAGTAGCAGATTCCAAATATTCCAGGAGAAAAACATATTGGTTGAGGTAAGATTTCACGGTAGAGGAGGGCAAGGTGCAGTAACCGCGGTTCGACTTCTAGCATCAGCCATGTTCTATGATGGAAAATTCACTCAAGCCATACCAATGTATGGGACGGAGAGGAGAGGAGCGCCCGTAGTAGCCTTTCTTAGAATCGGTACTCAGCGAATAAACGAGCGTGATCTAGTGCACGAGCCAGATATAGTAGTCGTTCTCGACCCTCTATTAGGCAGAACAGTAAACGTAGTGGAGGGTTTAAAGGAAGGGGGGCTTGTCCTCATCAACCATCCGAAATCCGGGAGAGAGGCTGGTTTAGGAGGAAAATTTAAGGTTTCCACGGTCGACGCGACGGCTATAGCCCTAGAGACTCTAGGTAGACCGATTACAAACACCGCTATCCTGGGAGCCTTTTCAAAAGTCACTGGTCTAGTCAAATTAGAGTCCCTAGAGAAGGCGATCATGGCTCAATGGTCTGGCAGGATCGCTGAAATGAATGTCAATGCTGTGCGAAAATCATTCGAAATGGTGAAGGATCCAGTGGATGTCTCAGACATAAAAGGCTTAGAGGTTAAGGCTCCTAGGAGTCGGCTAGACAGAGATGTATCGAGCTGGAGGGTTTTCAAACCAGAGATCGATGAAGA